>NZ_JAQUWN010000046.1 GCF_028692895.1 Pseudodesulfovibrio sp. | reverse complement strand
GTTGTGCAGCAGGCGGATGATCGGTGCATGTGATTGGCGGGCAACGGGAAATGGGGTAAGGAAATTTCAAACGCAACGCTTCTTACTCGGGAGAATATGATGATTCCTTCTGATTTCCATCGTGGGCGCAGGCTCCGCTCCAGCGCGGCCATGCGCGAGCTGGTGCGCGAAAACGAGGTGCGCCCCCAGGACCTTATCATGCCCTATTTCGTGGTCGAGACCGACGACGCCTCCTTCCGCAAGGAGA
Source organism: Pseudodesulfovibrio sp. (assembly GCF_028692895.1). Lineage (GTDB taxonomy): Bacteria > Desulfobacterota > Desulfovibrionia > Desulfovibrionales > Desulfovibrionaceae > Pseudodesulfovibrio. Next base: position 27,869 of record NZ_JAQUWN010000046.1, on the reverse strand, counting down.
TTTCGTCCATGCCCGGCCAATATCAGCTTTCCCTGGACGAGCTGGAAAAACAGGTCGCCCGCGCCGTGGAGAACGGCCTGCGCTCCTGCATCCTCTTCGGCATTCCGGCCGCCAAGGACGAGCTGGGCAGCGGGGCCTACGCCGAGGACGGCATCGTGCAGAAGGCGCTGCGCCGCCTCAAGGACCGCTTCCCCGGCCTGCTGCTCATCGCCGACACATGCCTGTGCGAGTACACCTCCCACGGCCACTGCGGCATGGTCCGCAACGAGGAAATCCTGAACGACCCGACCCTGGACCTGCTGGCCCGGACCGCCGTGTCCCAGGCCCGCTCCGGGGCCGACGTCATCGCCCCGTCGGACATGATGGACGGCCGCGTGGCCGCCATCCGCGCCGCCCTGGACGACGCCGGGTTCGAGAACACGCCCATCATGAGCTACGCCGTGAAGTACGCCTCGTCCTTCTATGGCCCCTTCCGCGACGCGGCCGAGGGCGCGCCCAAGTTCGGCGACCGCAAGACCTACCAGATGGACCCCGCCAACGGCCGGGAAGGCATGGTCGAAGCCGCCGCCGACCTCGACGAGGGCGCGGACATCCTCATCGTCAAGCCCGGCATGCCCTACCTCGACATCGTGCGCCAGGTGCGGGACAACTTCGACTGTCCGGTCTGCGCCTACCAGGTCAGCGGCGAATTCGCCATGATCAAGGCGGCCGCAGGCAACGGCTGGGTCAATGAAAACGCCGTGGTGGACGAATCCCTGGTCGCCTTCAAGCGGGCCGGGGCCGACATGGTCATCAGCTATTTCACCGAAGAAGTTCTGGCGAGGATGAAGGCATAATGCATCCGCACAAGGGCTGCCCGCCCGAAGGGCATCCCGGGGGCCACCCCGGTCACGGCAAAGGCGCGCACCCCGGCGCGGAGCACGCGCCCAAACGGTTCCTGGACGACGGCGTCACCCCCATCTGCCGGCTCATCGCCTGGGAGGTGACCCGCTCCTGCAACCTGGCATGCAAGCACTGCCGGGCCGAGGCGCATCCCGAGCCATACGAGGGCGAGCTCTCCACGGCCGAGGCCAAGGCGCTCATCGACACCTTCCCGGACGTCGGTTCCCCCATCATCATCTTCACCGGCGGCGAGCCCATGATGCGCGCCGACGTGTACGAGCTCATCGCCTACGCCAAGTCCAAGGGGCTGCGCTGCGTCATGGCCCCCAACGGCACGCTCATCACGCCCGAGACCGCGCGCAGGATGAAGGAGGCGGGCGTGGAGCGCTGCTCCATCTCCATCGACGCGCCCGAGGCCGCCCAGCACGACGAGTTCCGGGGCGAGGTCGGGGCCTTCGACGCCTCCATGCGCGGCATCCAGTACCTCAAGGACGCGGGCATCGAATTCCAGATCAACACCACGGTCACCAAGCACAACCTGGGGTTGTTCAAGGACATCTTCAACCTGTGCGAGAATATCGGCGCGTCCGCCTGGCACATCTTCCTGCTCGTGCCCACGGGCCGGGCCGTGGAGCTGGGCGCGGAGATCATCACCGCCCAGGAGTACGAGGACGTGCTCAACTGGTTCTACGACTTCCGCAAGACCACGAACATGCAGCTCAAGGCCACCTGCGCCCCGCACTACCACCGCATCCTGCGCCAGCGGGCCAAGGAGGAGGGCGTCCCGGTCGACTTCGAGCACTTCGGGCTCGACGCCGTGAGCCGGGGCTGCCTGGGCGGAGTGGGCTTCTGCTTCATCTCCCACCGGGGCCAAGTCCAGCCCTGCGGCTACCTGGATCTCGACTGCGGCAACGTGCGCGAGATTCCCTTCCCGGAAATCTGGAAGAAATCCCCGCAGTTCCTCAACCTTCGCAACCCCGAGGTCTACGACGGCAAGTGCGGCCACTGCGAATACGAAAAGGTCTGCGGCGGCTGCCGGGCCCGCGCCCAGACCATGAACGGCCACTACCTCAAGGAAGAGCCGCTCTGCTCGTACCAACCGAAAAAACAGCCCAAGAAGTAATGGACGATTACGACAAGAAAATCCTGGACATCATCCAGTCCCACTTTCCGCTGGCCTCGCGTCCCTATCAAGAGGTCGGCGAACAGGTGGGGCTCTCCGAGGCCGAGGTGCTGGAACGGGTGCGCGCCCTGAAGCAGTCCGGGGTCATCCGGCGCATGGGCGCGAACTTCAATTCGCACACGCTGGGCTGGCAGTCCACGCTTTGCGCCGCGTCGGTGCCCGAGGACAAGCTGGACGCGTTCGTGGCCGAGGTGAACAGGCACGACGGCGTGACCCACAACTACCTGCGCGAGAACGAGTTCAACGTCTGGTTCGCGCTCATCGCGCCGGACATGGACGCGGTGGAGGCCATCCTCGCCTCCATCACGGCGGCCACGGGCGTGAAGATCCTCAACCTGCCCGCCGAGAAGCTGTTCAAGATCAAGGTCGACTTCAAGATGGACAAGTGATCCGGCCGGACCGGGAGAGGGACGTCGTGAACCGATTCTTCAAGGCCGTGGTCATCGGCACCGCCGCAGGCATCCTGGACGCCATCGCCATGGTCCTCTCCCAGTCCGTCTGGCAGGCGAGCATGGCCGCCCTGCTCCACTGGATGGGCATGGGCATCGTCATCACCTACGTCCGGCTGCCCTTCACGGGCTGGCTTTCGGGCATGATCCTGGCGCTTCTGACCGGCGCGCCCCTGGCCATCCTGTCCACGGCCAGCGAGACCGGCGGGGCGGCCCACTTCCTGGTCGCGGCCGTGCTCCTGGGCGGCCTGCTCGGGCTCATCGCCGAGAAGCTCATCGTCAACCAGCCGACCCGGTAGCGCCGCCCTTGCGCGACGGCCCGGCCTCGGGTACGGTGTGCCCACCCAATTTCCTCATGCGGAGAGCAAACCGATGATTCTTTCCCCTTCCATGCTTTCGTCCGATTTCACCAACATGGAATCCGAGCTGCGCGCCCTCAAGGACGCGGGCATCAAATGGGTCCACCTTGACGTCATGGACGGCATGTTCGTGCCCAACATCACCTTCGGCCCGCCGATCATCAAAGCCATGCGCAAGAAGTCGGACCTGTTCTTCGACTGCCACCTGATGATCGAGGACCCGGGCCGGTACATCGGCGACTTCGCCGACGCGGGCGCGGACCTGATCTGCGTCCACGCCGAGGCGTGCACCCACCTGGAGCGCGTCTGCGCCCAGATCGCCGAGGCCGGAGCCAAGCCCGCCGTAGCGCTCAACCCGCACACGCCGGTGGAGATGATCCGCCACCTCATCCCGCAGTTGCACATGGTCCTCATCATGTCCGTGAACCCCGGTTTCGGCGGCCAGAAGTTCATTCCCTTCTGCATGGACAAGGTCCGGGAGACCAAGGCCCTCATCGACCGGGCCGGGGCCGAAACCCTGATCCAGATCGACGGCGGGGTCACGGCCGAGAACGCGGGCGAGCTGGTCCGCGCAGGCGTGGACGTCCTGGTCTCCGGGTCCGCCTTCTTCGGCCACCCGCCCTACGCCGAGCGGCACAAGGTCTTCCAGGAAGCCTGCAAGTAACCTTTTTTCGACAACACCGGGGCCGCCCGCGCGGCCCCAACCCTTTCGAGCATACGCCATGGCCGTCGTCTCCCTGCGCGACATCACCGTCAATTTCACCGGCACCAGCGTGCTGGAACGCGTCTCCCTCCAGATCGAGCCGGGCGAGCGGGTCTGCCTGCTCGGCCGCAACGGCGAGGGCAAATCCACCCTGCTCTCGGTCATCGAGGGGAGCCTGCATCCCGACGCCGGGAGCGTGGACTACGCCAAGGGCGCGCGCGTGGCCCTGCTGCCCCAGGAGGTGCCCCAGGACCTCGGTGGCCTGGTCTACGACGTGGCCGCCCAAGGACTGGGCGAGGTGGGCCGACACCTGACCGCCTATCACGACGCCTCCCGCGCCCTGGCCGAGGCGTCGGGCGACGAATCCAGGCTGGTGGCCCGGCTGGAGCGCGCCCAGAACGCCCTGGAGACGGCCGGGGGCTGGCCGCACCACCAGCGGGTGGAAACCGTGCTCTCCCACCTCAAGCTGAACGGCGACGATCCCTTCGACACCCTCTCGGGCGGGACCAAGCGACGGGCGCTCCTGGCCCGCGCCCTGGTCACCGAGCCGGACCTGCTCATCCTGGACGAGCCCACCAACCACCTGGACATCGAGTCCATCACCTGGCTGGAGGACTTCCTGCTCCGCCAGCGCGGGGCCGTGCTCTTCGTCACCCACGACCGCGCCTTCCTGCGGCGCATCGCCACGCGCATCGTGGAGCTCGACCGGGGCCGCCTCATCAGTTGGGCCTGCGACTACGACACCTACCTGGAGCGCAAGGACGCCGACCTGGAGGCCGAGTCCAAGCAGCACCACAACTTCGACCGCAAGCTGGCCGAAGAGGAGGCGTGGATTCGCCGGGGCATCAAGGCCCGGCGCACCCGCAACATGGGCCGCGTCCGCGACCTCTACAAGATGCGCGAGGAGCGGCGGGCCCGGCGCGAGCGCACCGGCTCCGCCCGCCTGGTCATCCAGGAGGCCGAGCGCACCGGCAAGCTGGTGGCCGAGGCCACGGACCTTTGCTTCGGCTACGACGATGCCGTGCTCATCGACCACTTCTCCACGGCCGTCATGCGCGGCGACAAGGTCGGGCTCATCGGCCCCAACGGCGCGGGCAAGACCACCCTGCTGAGGCTCCTGCTGGGCGAGATAAAGCCGCAGTCCGGCTCGGTGCGGCGCGGGGTGAACCTCCAGATTTCCTACTACGACCAGTTGCGCGAGCAACTGCGCGAGGACAAGTCCGCCCGCTGGAACGTGGCGGACGGCAACGACTTCGTGGAGATAAACGGCCACCGCCGCCACGTCCTGAGCCACCTCAAGAATTTCCTGTTCACGCCCGAGCGCTCCTCGGTGCCCGTGTCCGTGCTCTCTGGCGGGGAGCGCAACCGGCTGCTCCTGGCCCGGCTCTTCACCCGGCCCTCCAACGTCCTGGTCATGGACGAACCGACCAACGACCTGGACGCCGAGACCCTGGAGTTGCTGGAGGAGGTCCTCATGGACTACCCCGGCACCCTCCTCCTGGTCAGCCACGACCGCGCCTTCCTGAACAACGTGGTCGATTCGACCATCGCCTTCGAGGGCCACGGCCGGGTGGCCGAATACGTGGGCGGCTACGACGACTGGCTCCGCCAGCGGCCCGAGAACCTGCTCCCGTCAAACGGGAGCTGCGCGCCGAGGGAGGAGGCCACGGCTCCGGCTCCGGCCGCCGCCCCGGACAAAAAAGGAAAAAACCGGCTCAGCTATAAGGAAAAGTACGAACTGTCCAAGAAGCGGGACCAGTTGGCCCTCCTGCCCGCCCGCATAGAGACCCTTGAAAAGGAACTGGAACTGCTCACAAAAAAGATGAGCGACCCCGGATACTTCAAACATACGCCGGAGACCATGGCCCAAGATCAGGCCCGCCTGGAAAAGCTTGAAAGCGAACTGGAAGCCCACTATACGGAGTGGGAACAACTCGAAGCCGCCCTTGAGGGCGTTAACCTGGACTAGCCCCATGACCAAATACACCATCCGCATGGTCGACCCCGACGACCTGACCGCCTGCCATACCATCGAGGCGCTCAGCTTCCCCGCAGCCGAGGCCGCCTGGGCCTCCTCCCTGGAAAAACGCATCAACACCTATCCCGAGGGATTCATGGTGGCGGAGCTGGACGGCCGGGTCATCGCCCAGGTCAACAGCGGCTCCACCTGCAAGGACGACATCACGGACGAGGAGTTCAAGCAGCTCATCGGGCACGACCCCGATGGCGGCAACATCGTCATCTTCTCGCTCTCCGTGCACCCGCAGTACCGCAAGCTCGGCATCGGCGGAAAGCTGCTGGACCAGTTCGTGGAACACGCCCGGGACATGGGCAAGAACAAGGTCCTGCTCCTGTGCAAGGAGGACCTGGTCAATTACTACGCCCGCCACGGGTTCGCCGACGGCGGCGTCTCCGCCTCCACTCACGGCGGGGCCGTCTGGCACGAGATGTTCCTGGCCCTGTAGCCCTCCCCGCCGATCAATCAAACAATAAAACGGCGCCTGAAAGCATTCAGGCGCCGTTTCACGTTCGACCGGCCGACGCTACGGCCGGATCGGCGAATCCCTACTCATCCGCGCTGATGGCGTTGAAGCCGCACTCGGCCTCGCACGCGCCGCAATCGATGCAGTTCTCATTCACCTCGTAGTAGTTCTTCCCGTCGGGGTGAACGATGGCCTCTGAAGGGCAGACGCTTTGACAAGCTCCACAAAATTGGCATTCAATCGGATCAATTTTATGCATATTCGCTCCTTTTATGACTATATTGTAAAAACAAATGTCAATGGAGAGATATACCCATTACTGTCAGGCAATGTCAATGGGGATCAGGCGCAACGCACCCGTATCCGCTAGAAATTCATTTGATTACAACATATTGACAGCAAGGCGTTTTCTCGGGTTCATGCACGGCGGGCCGGGCTGCCGGCCGGGCAATCGGCTTGCGCGGCATATCCGCCATGACGGACAGGCAAGGAGAAGCAGACGGCCTTGGCGAAAAAACGTACATATCCGCCTCCATCCGCCTAGGAACCGCTGTCAACGGGCTATTGCTGGGCATATTTGACGAATCCTTCCGATCGTTACGCCATTCAATGAACGAAAACACCGAAACCGCGTCAAAAAAATGGCCGACGCGCTTTCCGCACGTCGGCCCTGTCGTTCTCTCGACCCGCGCCTATCCCACCGCGTAGAGCACGGTGTCGTTCATGCCGTGGGGGTCGTAGTGGCGCATCCAGAAGCGGTAGCCGGGATGCAGTCCGGCGACCATGTCCATGAGCCGGTACAGGTCCTCGGGCTTGTGATAGGCGCTGAGCGCGAGCTTGGGGCGGAAGCGACGGATGGTCTCCGCACCGCCTTCGATGGCCTCCTGCTCGGCCCCTTCGATGTCCATCTTGATGAAATCCACCCGCTCGATGTTGTGCTCGGCCACGAAATCGTCAAGCCGGACGCCGGGCACCGGGTTGTCGCCCCCGCCGATGCAGGAGCTGCCCCGGTTGGACGAGATGCACAGTTCCTCGTTGCGGTTCCAGGCGGCGTTGAAGCACGGGGTCGTGTTGGCGCAGCCGAAGCGGTCCAGGTTCCGGCGCAGGGCCGCGAACTGGTCGGCCAGGGCCTCGATGGAATAAACGCGGCCGCCCTCGCCCACCAGGCGGGAGAAGGTCACGGCGGAATCCCCGAGGAACGCCCCGACGTCGAGGACCACGTCGCCCGGCTCGGGCATGCAGATGCCGCGCAGCAGGTACTGGCCCGAGCGGAAGCCCTTGCAGAAGGCCTCTTCCTCGGCCCCGATGGACAGGTCGCCCACGCCCGGCGGCTCCGGCGCGGGATAGACGTCCTCCCAGCGCAGGACGAAGGGCAGGGCCAGCCGCAGCTTGAGCCGCCAGAGAAAGACCTCGCGGGACGGCTCGTCCTCCAGCCGGTCGAAGGCCGCCTCGTAGGCCGCCGCGTTGTTGACCAGCGACCAGAACTCGTCGACCACGCCCAGACCGAAGGTCCCCTCGGCCCGGTCCCACTCCTTGTACATCCGGCGGTCCAGGACAAAGGCCAACCGCTTCCAGAGCGATCCGCGCCGACGGCTCGCCCAGCGCCAAACCGCGCCCGCCTTGCTCGGGTATCGCTGCTCCGGGCAACGCGCCAGCAGATCGGCTTCCACTTCCCTGTACAGATCCTGAATTCGCACCGGCACCTCTTCGCCTGGTTGTCGTCGGCCGGTCCGGCCGTATCGCCTTTGACCTACAGGCAAATTCTTGAACAAGCAACGCCGTCGACTCAAGAAAAACAAAAGAGGGCCCGGCGGAGGTCGTCCGCCGGGCCCTTTCCATTCTCGCAAAACGCCTGTTCTAGCTCAGCCAGTCGTCGCCCTCCTCGATGGGGGCGAAACCGCGGCGCATGGTGTTTTCACAGACCAGGCGCGGGTCCAGGAACTGGAGCAGGTAGTCGGGCCCGCCGGACTTGGAGCCCACGCCGGACATCTTGAATCCGCCGAAGGCGTGGCGCTCGACCATGGCGCCCACCGGGGGCTTGTTCAGGTAGAGGTTGCCCACGCGGAACTCGCGGGAGGCGCGCTCCAGGTTGGCCGGGGAGCGGGAGTAGATGGCCCCGGTCAGGGCGAAACGGGTGGCGTTGGCCATGGCGATGGCCTCGCCGATGTCCCCGGCCCGCATGACCGCGAGGACCGGGCCGAAGACCTCTTCCTGGGCGATGCGGTGCTCCGGGGTGATGCCGCCCACGATGGTCAGGGGCACGTAGCAGCCGGTCCCCTTCAGGACGTCGTCCACCTCGCGCTTGACCAGGACGGTCCCCTCGCGCTCGGCGATCTCAACGTAGCGCAGCACGTTCTGCTGCGCCGCGCGGTCGGCCACCGGGCCCATGTAGTTGGCCGGGTCCTCGGACGGGCCGAGCTTGACGGACTTGGCCGCCTCGCTCAGCCGGCTGACGAAGCGGTCGTAGATCGAGTCGAGGGCGATGACCCGGGAGCAGGCCGAGCACTTCTGGCCCTGGAAGCCGAAGGCGGAATAGAGCACGCCGAGCACGGCCTCGTCCAGGTCGGCGTCGTCGTCGATGATGACGGCGTTCTTGCCGCCCATCTCGGCGATGACCCGCTTGCACTGCTGCTGGCCGGGCCGGACCACCGCCGCCCGCTCCTGAATGCGCAGGCCGACCTCCATGGAGCCGGTGAAGGCGATGACCGAGACGTCGGGATGGTCCACCAGATGGTCGCCCATGACCGAGCCACGGCCGGGGCAGTAGTTGAACACGCCGTCGGGCAACCCGGCCGCCTTCCACATCTCCACCAGGCCGTGGCCCACGCAGGAGGAAAGGCCCGAGGGCTTGTAGACCACGGGGCAGCCGCAGACGATGGCCGCCGAGACCATGCCGACAGAGATGGCCAGGGGGAAGTTCCACGGCGCGATGACCGCGGCCACGCCCTTGCCCTGGTAGAGGAGATGGCTCATTTCGCCGGGCGCGTGGCCCATGCGGCGCGGCTTGCCCAGCCGGATCATCTCGCGGGCGTAATATTCCAGGAAGTCGATGGCCTCGCCCACGTCGGCATGGGCCTGATCCCACTGCTTGCCCACCTCCAGCACCTGGAGGGCGGCGGCCTCGTGGACGTTGTCCTTGAGATACCGCGCGGCCCGGAGCAGGACCTCGGCCCGCTCCTCGGGAGCCACGTCGCGCCAGGAGAGGTACGCCTCGGCGGCGGCCTCCACGGCGCGGTCCACTTCCTCGGTCCCGGCCTGGCAGACCGAGCCGATGATCTCGCCAGGGTTGGCGGGATTGTAGGAGTCGAGGGTGTCGGCGGTCTCCACGTCCCGGCCGTTGATGAACAGCGGGACCTTGCCGCCCATGGACGCGCGCAGTTTGGCCATGGCCGCCGGAAAGGCGTTGCGCTCCGCCTCGATGGTGAAGTCCACCAGCGGGAAGTTCTCGAAGCGCGGCAGGCCGGATTCGGACTTGGGCGCGGGGGCCGGTGAGGATTCCTCCAACTGGCGGCGCAGGGTCTCCTGCGGGTTCTCCAGCAGCCGGTTCATGTCCGCCTCGTCGGCGAAGGTCTGCTTGAGGAAGGACTCGTTGGCCGTGTTCTCCAGCAGGCGGCGGACCAGGTAGGCCATGCCGGGCAGCAGGTCGCCGTAGGGGCAGTAGAGCCGGACGCGCTTGGCCACGTTCTTGAGGCCCTTGCGCACGGGTTCGGCCATGCCGTAGAGGACCTGAAACTCGTAGCGGTCCTCGGGCACGTTCAGGGCCTTGGCGTTCTCCATGACCGCAGCGATGGTCCGGATGTTGTGCGACGCGCAGGCGAAATGGCAAATGTCGTGGTTCTCCAGGATGTAGCGGGCCACGCGTTCGTGGGCCATGTCCGACTCGGGCTTCCTGGTCCACACGGGCATGGGCCAGCCGTTCTGCTTGGCCAGCACCGTTTCATAGTCCCAGTACGCGCCCTTGACCAGGCGGATGGAGATGGGGAGGTTGACCTCTCGCGCCCAGGCGATCAGGGAGCGCACGTCCTCATCCACGGAGCGCAGGTAGGCCTGGAAGACGATGCCCAGATGCGGATAGTCGGGGTACTTGGCCCGCAGCCGCTTGTAGAGCTCGACCGTGGCCTCCTTGTACTTGAGCTGCTCCATGTCGATGCACATGAAGCCGCCCATCTCCATGACCTTCTTGTAGACGGGCTCGATCCGGGCCATCATGCCCTTCACGGTGCCGTCCACGTCCACGGCCTTGGACTGGGAGTAGAAGGCCGAGGGCTTGACGGCCACGTTGACCTTGGGGGCATGGCCCCAGTCCAGATCGCCCCCGCCGTCGCCAAGGGGCTTCCACTTGTCCAGCTCCTTGTGGATGGCGTCAAGCACGTCCAGGTAGCCTTCCAGGTAGGCCTGGGACTCCACGGCGGACACCGTGGCCTCGCCCAGCAGGTCGAGGACGAAGGCGAAGCCGTCCTTGCGCAGCTTCTTGATCCCCTTGACCGCCTCCTTGGCCTCCTGGCCGATGATGAACTGGCGGGCCATGGACTCGATGTTGGAGCGGATGGTCTTGTTGAGCACCTTGGCCACAAGGCCGCCGCCGATCATGGTCTTGGTGGCTCCCCATTTGAGGACGTCCGGGACGTTGGAGTCTTCGCCCGCGAAATATTCTTCGATATGGCGGGAAAGGGAGTCCGAGGTGTTCAGGTAAGGAAGAACATCAACAAACCTGAATAGTTGAACCTTGAAATCCTCGTTTTTCATGGACCAATCCATGACCTTTCCGGTCCACCAGCCCTTGTTGAAAATCGAAGGAGATTCGCCGGAAATGGATGTAAAAAACTCCCTGCCCCGGGCGATGACGCTCGGGTCCAGGGAGGAGATTTCAGTGGTCATCTGGGACTCCTTGAATTACGGTGCTATTCGTCTTCGTGATCGAGGGGAATGACGCGCGATTCCTTCACCGTGGTCAACACGATGGTGGAATTGGTTTCGCGCACCGCGCCGATGGTGCCGAACTTGGCCAGCGTGGCCTGCAACGCCTCGGTGTCCTCGACGCGAACCTTGACAAGGTAGGAATCGCGCCCGGCGGTGTAGTGCACCTCCAGGACCTCGGGGAACTCGGCGAGCCGTTGCCCGACCTCAATGGCGCCGACGCCCTCCGCCACGCGAATGGAGGTGAAGGCGGTGAGCCCGCGGCCGAGCAGCTTGTGGTCCACGATGCACTCGTAGCCCTTGATGATGCCCGCCTTGCGCAACTTGCGGACGCGCTCCAGCACGGCGGACGGGGCCTTGCCGACCATGCGGGCAATTTCCGCATTGGACACCTTGCCGTCATCCTGAAGTATGTTCAGGATTGTGAGATCTAGATTGTCAATTTTTCTGTTATTCATGCTTTGAACAAATAATATTCTTTCTCAAGTGTGTCAAGCACCTGGCCCCAGCGCGATATAAAAAAGGGCGCCCCTCTTTTCATTTCTCAAGAGCTTAGATATATTCATCATTCCATACGCCCTGATCGGGCGGGAAACTGTCGGACCCATGAAGAGCAACGTGCCGCAACCCATTTCGCCCTCAACGCCCCCAGGCGCCGCCGTTTCGGCGGGCGTCCGCTCCGGCGTGCTCACCCTGACCCTGTCGGGCGGCCTGGACGCGCCGGGCACCACGGCCATCTGGGACGAGGCGGTCCGCCTGGCCGAGACATCCTCCCAACCCCGTGTGGAGGCGGACCTCGGCGGCGTCCGCTACCTGGACGGAGCCGGGGTGGCCCTGCTCCTCAAACTCCGGGACGCCGTGGCGGCCAGGGGCGGCGCGCTGACCCTGGTCAACCTGGATGAACGATACGTCCACCTGGTTGACGCGGCGTGGCGCAGCGAGTTTCCCGAGTGGAAGACGGGCCAGAGGGAGCGGCGCGGGCTTGCCGAGGCCCTGGGCCAGGCCACCTGCGAGATGCTCCTTGGCCTGCGCGAGATGGTCACCTTCACGGGCGAGGCCTCGGCCATGACCCTCTTCGCCCTGCGCCACCCGTCAAAGATCCGTTGGAAGGACGTCCTGCTCTCCTGCGCCAACGTCGGCGTGAACTCGCTGTTCATCATCTCCCTCATCGGTTTCCTGATGGGGCTTATCATGTCCTTCCAGTCCGCCGTCTCCCTGCAGCGGTTCGGCGGCGAGATATTCATCCCCAACATGCTCGGGCTGATCATGTTCCGCGAGATGGGCCCGCTGGTCACGGCCATCCTGCTGGCCGCGCGCTCGGGCTCGGCCTTCGCGGCCGAGATCGGCACCATGAAGATCAACGAGGAGCTGGACGCCCTGACCACCATGGGGCTCTCGCCCATGCGCTTCCTGGTCATTCCCAAGCTTCTCTCGGCCCTGGCCATGGTCCCGATCATGACCATGTTCTTCAACCTGGCCTCCCTGGTGGGCGGCGCGGTGGTCATGCTCTCCCTGGGCTTCCCCCTGGTCACCTTCACCTCGCGCGTCTTCACCTACCTGAACTACGCGGGCTTCTGGGGCGGCATGCTCAAGGCCGTGGTCTTCGCCATCCTGGTGGCCGGGGTGGGCTGCCTGCGCGGCATGCAGACCCGAACCGGCGCGAGCGCCGTGGGCCTGTCCACCACCAGCGCCGTGGTCTCGGGCATCGTGGCCATCGCCTTTGCCGACGGCATCTTCGCCGTGGCCTACTACTACCTGGGCATCTAGCCATGCAGCAGCGCAAGCCCGCCATATCCGTCCGCCACCTCACCTGCGGCTACGACGACACGGTCATCCTCGACGACATCAGCTTCGACGTCATGGAGGGCGAAATCTTCATCATCCTGGGCGGTTCCGGCTGCGGCAAGTCCACCCTGCTCAAGAACATGATCGGCCTGTACCAGCCCATGTCGGGCCAGGTCCTCTTCGGCGAGGACGACCTGGCCGCAGCCTCCTCGGCCGAGCGCATCGCCCTGACCCGGCGCTTCGGCGTCATGTACCAGATGGGCGCGCTCTTCGGGTCCATGTCCCTGCTGCAGAACGTCATGCTGCCGCTGGAGGAGTTCACCTCCCTGCCCGCCGAGGCCGTTGACCTGATCGCCAAGTCCAAGCTGGCCATGGTCAACCTGGAGCATTCGCTGTACAAGATGCCCGCCGCCCTTTCCGGCGGCATGAAGAAGCGGGCGGCCATCGCCCGGGCCATGGCCCTGGACCCGAAGATCCTCTTCCTGGACGAACCGGGCGCCGGGCTGGACCCAATCTCGTCCGCCGAGCTTGACGAACTGATCCTCAACCTGTCACGAACCCTGGGGATCACCTTCGTCATCGTCACCCATGAGCTGGAGTCCATCTACGCCATCGCGGACCGGGTCATCATGCTGGACAGGAACGTAAAGAGGATCGTGGCCGAGGGCGACCCCAAGGTGCTCAGGGACACGTCAGACAACCCCTTCGTCCGGCAATTCTTCCACCGCCTCCCGTCCGTCCCGGGCGAGGGCGCGGCGCAAACCACCACGGAGCAAGGATAGGCGATGATACGAAAAAACGACTACTTCAAGCTGGGCGCCTTCATCATCGGCGGCACCTGCATGATCGTGGCGGTCATCATCATCCTGGGCGCGGGGCGCTATTTCGAGACCACGTACCAGGTGGAGACGTATTTCGACGAGTCGGTCAACGGGCTGGAGATCGGCTCGCCGGTCAAGTTGCGCGGCGTGCGCGTGGGCCGGGTCTCGGCCATCGACTTCGTCAGCAACATCTATGACAAGGCCAGGGAGCAGGAGCACCGCTACGTCTACGTGCTCTGCGACATCAATCCCGACATGTTCGGCAACCTGGACAAGGACGAATTCAACGACCTGGTCGAACGCGAGATCGGACACGGCCTGCGCGTCCGGCCCACCACCCTGGGTCTGACCGGCCAGCTCTTCCTGAACTTCGTCTACGACAAGAATGCGCCCACGAACGTCCTCAAGGTGGACTGGACGCCCGACGACACCTACATCCCGTCCGAACCCAGCACTCTGAGCCGCATCGAGGCGGCCGTCACCGCCATCAGCGAGACCCTGAGCAGCCTGAACAAGGACGATATCAGCAGCATCATCAAGGACGTCAAGTCCATCGTCGGCGCTCTCAACGACTTCATGCACACCGAGGGCGGCAAGGAGGCGGGCAAGCGCATGATCGGCCTGCTGACCGAGGCGAAGAACCTCCTGGCCAGGGCCAACGAGCTCCTGGCCGACCCGGCCACGGAGCGCCTCCTGCCAGAGGCCGCGCGGACCCTCACCGCCATCGGCGACATCACCACGCGATCCAAGGACGATATCGTGGCCTCGGCCGCCGACGCGCGCCAGGCAATCGCCAGCTTCAAGCGCGCCTCCGACACCATGGCCAGGCTCCTGGCCGACCCGCGCATGGACAAGGCCATGGGCCAGATCGCGCCCACCCTGGAGAACGTGGCCAAGGCCTCGAATGACCTGACCGCCTCGGTCAAGAAGGTCCACGCCCTGGTCAACCGCCTCAACGGCGTGGTGGCCAGCGAGGAGGCGAACATCCACGCCATCATGGAGAGCACGCGCGAAGTCATGGAAAACCTCAGGGAACTGAGCGGGGACGCCAAGCGCTACCCCTCGGGCATCTTCTTCGGCAAGCCGCCGAGCAAGGCCACTCCCGACACCCAATAACGCGGGGACATCGTCATGAAACGCACCCTGACCCTCATCCTGATCCTGGCTCTGGCCCTGGCGGCCTCGGCCTGCGTCAAGCTCGGCGCCAAGCCGATGGACAAGACGTTCTACCGCATCCACCCGGTCCGGACCGGTTCCGCGCGGGCGGACTCCGGCGTGATCCTCAAGCTGCGGCGCATGACCGTCTCCGACCTCTACAACACGCGCGAGCTGGTCTACCAGATGACCGACGGGCGCATCGAATCCGACTTCTACAACATGTACTTCGTGGCCCCCGGCAACATGCTGACCTCGGAGCTGCGCTCCTGGCTCGACGCCTCCCGCCTGTTCCGGGACATCATCGAGCCCGGCAGCATGGTCATCCCCGGCCTGACCCTGGAGGGCACGGTCAACGCCCTGTACGGCGACTACTCCTCGGGCTCTCCGGCCGCCGTGGTCGCCCTCCAGTTTTTCCTGGTGGACGAATCCACGCCCACCAACGACATCGTCTTTTCCAAGGACTACCGGCGGCGCATCGCGCTGTCCCAGCCCGATCCGGCCGCGCTGGTGAAGGCCATGACCGAGGCCGCGCAGTCCATCTTCACCGAACTCGAATCCGACCTGGCCGGAGTCCCGACCATGGCCAGGAAAAAGAACTAAATGGCAAAAAAACAAAAACAAGATCTCTTTCGACCCGAGGAATTCGACGACGACCGCTACGACCGGCCCAGCAAGTCGCAGATGAAGCGGGACATGACCGCCCTGCAAAACCTGGGCGAGGAGCTGGCGGCACTGGGCGAGGCCGCCGTGCGCGAGGCCGGGCTGACCCCCGAGGCCGAGGACGCCCTGCTCCTCATCAAAACCCTGACCAAGCACGAGGCGCGCCGCCGCCATCTGCAATACGTCGGCAAGCTCATGCGCGCCTGCGACACCGAGCGCGCCCGCGAGATCGTGGAGGAAGCGCGCCAGGGCCGCTCGGTCAACGCCGCCGAGTTCCACCGGCTGGAACGGCTGCGCGACCGGCTGACCGACGGCGACGACGACCTGCTCCAGGAGCTCTTCGACGCCAACCCGGATCAGGGCCAGCGCCTGCGCCAACTCACCCTGGGCGCGCGGCGGGAAAAGGTCTCCGGCAAGCCAATGAAGGACGGCCGCGCCCTCTTCCGCCTCCTGCGCGCCCTCCCGCTCCCGGAAGAAAATTGATCCCGCGCCCTTGACGGGGCCGCCAGCGGCTTTATCTAACGACACAAGCACGAACCGGTGCCATTGCACCGATGCCAAGGAGAGCGCATGGTTATTCACGAATATGCCGGAATCGTTACCGAACTGGAAGACCACGACTGCCCGCACTGCGGCAAGCCCATGACGCCCTGGCTCCCGCCGGGGGAGACCGGCTGGGGCGTGATCCTGGTCTGCGAGAACAACAGTTGCCCGTTCTACCTCGGTTCCGAGGCCGACATCGCCAACAAGCGCGACGGCTCCCACCTGGGCTGCCGCTACGCACTGAACCCGGACAATGGGTACAAGCCCATGAACCTCCTGGCCGTCTGTCCCCACTAGCGAACAGCCGCCATAGAACATCCGAGAAAGCCCCGTCCTGCGGGGCTTTCTCGTTTCACTGCCGTCATTGCCGCAGCCGAAGGCTTTCATGGGAAGAAATGATGGATTTTCCCATTCCCCTGCGATCCGTTGGATGATAGAGCAGCCTATCCGAACAGTGAGGGAACAGTCGCACATGATTCAAGAAAAAGGTAAGGCATTCGCGGCGTTGTGGGTGGCGGTCATTCTCTGGGCCAGCTCCTTCGTCGTGCTCAAGATCGCCTTCGCCCACTTCGACCCCATGGTGGTCATCTTCGGCCGCATGTTCATCGCCTCGGCCTGTTTCCTCTTTGTCTTCCGCAAGCTCCGGCACATCGACTACCGGCCCGGCGACTGGAAAAAACTGCTCTTCATGGGCGTGTGCGAACCGGGGCTCTACTTCGTCTTCGAGGCCATGGCCCTGACCCGGACCGACGCCTCCCAGGCGGGCATGATCTGCGCCCTGCTCCCGCTCATGGTGGCCGTGGCCGCCCGCTTCGTCCTGGGCGAGCGCATCACCCGGCGCACCCTCTCCGGCTTTGGCCTGGCCATCGTCGGGGCCGTGGCCCTCTCCGTCGCAGCCAGCGCCACCGAGACCGCGCCCAACCCCGTGCTCGGCAACTTCCTTGAATTCCTGGCCATGGTCTGCGCCACCGGCTACATGATCACCCTCAAGGGGCTGACCCCCCGCTACGGCTCCTGGTTCCTGACCATGGTCCAGGCCTTTGTGGGCTCCATCTTCTTCCTGCCCCTGCTATTCCTGCCGTCCACCCAGTTGCCCGAAACGTTCAACATGACCGGCGTGCTGGCGGTGGTCTACCTCGGCACCTTCGTGTCCATCGGGGCCTACGGCTTTTACAACTGGGGCATGTCCGTGATCCCGGCCTCCCAGGCCTCGGCCTTCATCAATCTCATCCCGGTCATCACCCTGATCCTGGGCTGGATGTTCCTGGGCGAGCGGCTGAACGCCGTGCAGTACGCGGCCTCGGCCGTGGTCATCGCCGGGGTCTTCCTGAGCCAGGACCGCCGGGCCGAAATTCAGGCCGACACTCCGGCCGCCCCCTCGGCCTAGCCTCCCGCCCCTCCCCGGCGCGGGATGAAGACGTCCCCGCCGGGCCATCCGGCCTCGCGCAGCAGCCGTTCCACGCCCCGCTCCCCCGCCTCGCCCACGTCCAGGCTGTAATCGGTGACAAAAGTCGCAATGTGCTCCCGGACAACCTCATCGTCCATCTCCTGCGCATGCTCCTTTATGTACTCCCAGGCCCCGCCCGGATGTTCGCGAGCCCGGAGCAGGCTCTGCCGGATTGCCGCGTTCATGGCCCGCGCCGCCTCCATGCCCAGCGAACGGCGGATGGCGATGCCGCCCAGCGGCACCGGCGACCCGGAGTAGGCCTCCCACCACGCGCCCAGGTCGGCCACCCGGGTCAGCCCCAGCCGCCCGAAGGTGAACCGCCCCTCGTGGATGACCACGCCCGCGTCCACCTCCCCGGCGGCCACGGCGGGCATGATCTGGTCAAAGACCATCTCCCGCGTCCGCACGGTGATCCCGGCCTCGCGGCAGCACAGCGAAAACAGCAAGTTGGCCGTGGTCCGGCGGCCCGGAATGGCCACCTCGCATCCGTCCAGCGACGCGAGATCGCGCGCCTCCCGCGCCACCAGCAGCGGCCCCACGCCGAACCCCATGGCCCCGCCCGCGCGCAGCAGCACGTAGCGGTCCAGGATGCCGGCCACCGCGCCCACCGAGACCTTGACCACGTCCAGCATCCCGGCCGCCGCCCGGCCGTTCAGCGCCTCCACGTCGGCCAACGAAATGGAGAGATGTCCCGGCCAAGGGACCGCTCCCGATGCAAGCCCATGGAAAATATAGGTATCATTGGGACATGGCGAATAGCCGAGGGTCAGGTTCCACATCATCCTAGCTCCTCTCCAGGCCGGAATTTCCGACGAGGTTGACAGGTTCGGCCACCGGAGATAGACATGGTGACCACCTGGTCACCCTTACTCGACGAGGGGCCGAAGCGCAAGACCGGACAAAGGAGCAAGCATGGCGGGAACCAGACAGACCTTCGAGAACCTGCCGGAGGAGAAGCAAGACCGCGTCCTGACCGAGGCCACGCGCGAATTCGCGGACCATGGCTACCAGGACGCGAGCATCAACCGCATCGTGGACCGCCTGGGCATAGCCAAAGGGTCGGTCTTCAAGTATTTCGGCAACAAGGCCGGACTGTTCGAGCACATCTTCAGCCGGGCCGTGGCCGACTTCAAAGGCCCGCTCAAGGCCATCCGCGACACGGACGGCGACTTCTTCAGCCGCATCGAGCAGAGCTTCCTGGCCAGCGGCGCGTTCATCGACGCCCACCCGCTCATCTACCGCATCTATCTCAAGATGCTCTTCAACGAAAACTTTCCGCTCCGGGAACGATTCCTGGGCGAAATCCGCCGGGCCCACGCCAAGTACCTGGGGGCGCTGGTGGACGACGCCGTCGCCTCGGGCGAACTGCGCCCCGGCCTCGACCGCGAAATGACCGTGTTCCTGCTCCACACCATGCTGGACAGGTTCCTGCAAAACCACGCCGTTCCCTCCCAGGACGCGGGCATCGACCCCGCGCCGCGAACCCTGGCGGAGCGGGCCCGGGCCATGACGGAATTCCTCCGCCACGGCCTGGGAGCCTAGGAGACACCATGCAACTGCTCAACAGCGACTATTACGCCAACATGGGGCTCAAGGAGATTCACGCCAAGGTCCAGGCCGGAGAGCGCCTTTCCTTCGAGGACGGCCAACACCTCTTCGAGTGTCCCGAACCCCTGGCCGTGGGCTCCCTGGCCCACCTGGCCCGCACACGCCTGCACGGCGACAAGGCCTTCTACGTCGTCAACCAGCACATCAACTACACCAACGTCTGCGTCAACGGCTGCGCCTTCTGCGCATACCAGCGCGAGGACGGCGCGGACGGCGGCTTCGTCCTCTCCGTGGACGACGTCATCGCCCGCATCGACGACGCGGGCCTCGCCCCGCGCGAGATTCACATCGTGGGCGGCTGCCACCCCCGGCTCCGCCTCGCCTTCTTCGAGGACGTGCTTCGCGCGGTTAAGGCCCGGCTGCCCCAGACCGTCATCAAGGCGTTCACCGCCGTGGAGATCGCCCACTTCGCCGCCCTGGAGGGCTGCTCCCCTCGCGAGGTCCTGGCCCGGCTGCAAGCCGCCGGGCTGGACATGCTGCCCGGCGGCGGGGCCGAAATCTTCGCCTCCCCTGTGCGCGAGCGCATCTGCCCGCGCAAGGCCACGGCCGCCCAGTGGCTGGCCGTACACGAACAGGCCCACGAACTGGGCATCCGGACCAACAGCACCATGCTCTTCGGCCACATCGAGTCTCGCGACGACCGGCTCGACCACCTCGTCCGCCTGCGCGAGTCCCAGGACCGCAGCCCCGGCTACACCTGCTTCATCCCGCTGCCCTTCCTGACCGAGAACAGCAAGCTCAAGGTGAAGAATCCCCTCACCGGCCTGGAGACCCTGCGCACCATCGCCGTGGCCCGGCTCATGCTCGACAACATCCCGCACATCAAGGCCTACTGGGTCATGCTCGGGATCAAGGAGGCCCAGGCCGCCCTCAAGTTCGGGGCCGACGACTTCGACGGCACCGTGGTGGAGGAAAAAATCGGCCACGAGGCCGGAGCCACCTCGCAACAGGGACTGAGCCGCGCCGAACTGCGCGCCATGCTCCGAGGCTGCGGCTGCACGCCCGTGGAACGCGACGGCCGTTTCAACGAGATTTAGGGGAGGATGCCTCCGGCGGCCGGGGGAGGGGGGGGGAGAGGGAACCTTTAAAAAGGGTCGCCTCTCCCCCCCTTCCCCCGGCCCCCATCCCCCCTCACCCCCCAAACTTTTTGGCTCCGCTTCGCGGGGTGGATTGAGCAGGTTGAGAGATATGAATGGATTGAATGAGATTTTTGAAAAAGTTCTGGATGGCGGGCGGTTATCCTTTGATGAGGCGCTTAGGGTCTATACTGATGGGGACTTCCATGAGCTGGGGTTTCTGGCGCACCGGGTTCGGCTGGCCAAGCATCCCGAGCCCGTGGTCACCTACGTGGTGGACCGCAACATCAACTATTCCAACGTCTGCGTCTGCTGCTGCAAGTTCTGCGCGTTCTACAAGAAGCCTGATGAGGACGGGGCCTACGTCCTGTCCTTCGAGGAGATCGGGGAGAAGATCGAGGAGACCAAACGGCTGGGCGGGACCCAGATATTGATGCAGGGCGGGCATCATCCCGACCTGCCGCTCTCTAGGTACGAGGAGATGCTGCGTTACATCAAGGCCGAGCATCCGGTGCACATCCACGCCTTTTCGCCGCCCGAAATCGTGTTCTGGGCAAAACGGGAAGGAATAGCCGTGGCCGAGGTCATCCGGCGGCTGCGCGCTGCCGGGCTGGACTCCATCCCCGGCGGCGGCGCGGAAATCCTGGTGGACGAGGTCCGCGCGGCCGTGGCCCCGAACAAGTGTCTGGCCGGGGAATGGCTCGGTGTCATGGAGGAAGCCCACCATCAGGGGCTCCGGACCACAGCGACCATGATGTTCGGGCACGAGGAGACCCCGGCGCAGCGGCTGGAGCACCTCTTCGCCGTGCGCGACGTCCAGGACCGCACCGGCGGATTCACGGCCTTCATCCCCTGGACCTTCCAGCCGGACCATACCCGGCTCACCCACTGCCGCAAGCTGACCAGCGTGGAATACCTGCGCACCCTGGCCCTCTCACGCCTGGTACTGGACAACGTGGACAACATCCAGGTCTCCTGGGTGACCATGGGCCCGACCATCGCCCAGCTCGCCCTCTTCTTCGGCGGCAACGACTTCGGCTCCACCATGATCGAGGAGAACGTGGTCCGGGCCGCCGGTGTCCGCTTTTCCCTCTCGCGAGAGGAAATCCACCGCCTGGTGAGAGACGCCGGGTTCACTCCCCGGCAGCGGACCATGGACTACACCCCGGTGGGAGGCGCGGCATGAGCGTGCGCCTGGGCCGGATCGGCTACCTGAACGTATTGCCCATCCATCATCCGCTGGAGACGGGCATCATCGAGAACGACTTCGAAATCGTGGCCGGGCCGCCCGCCGAACTCAACCGGCTCATGGACGCGGGCAGGCTGGACCTGTCGGGTTGCTCCAGCATCGAATACGCGCGCCATCCCGACAAATACTACCTGATTCCGGACATCGCCATCGGCAGCCGAGGGCCGGTCCAGAGCGTGCTCCTGCTCAGCCGGGGACCGGTGGAGGAGCTGGACGGCGGGACCATCATGGTCAGCGCCGAGACCCACACCTCGGCCGCCCTGCTCCGCGTGCTCCTGGCCGAACTGTGGCGTGTCAACGTCGAGTACGTCACCGGAGACGCCACGCACCTGCTTGCGTCGGGCAAACGCCCCGAGGCCATCCTGTGCATCGGCGACGAGGCGCTGAACCTGCGCTACCACCCGGACTACCCGGTGCACACCGACCTGGGCGAGGCCTGGCGGCAGCTCACGGGCGAGCCGTTCATCTTCGGGGTGTGGATCGCCAGCCGCGAGAGTTTCGCCCGCGACGAGGCCAAGGTGCGCCGGGCCTGCGAGACGCTCATGGCCGCGCGGCGATGGGGAACGGACCATCTCGCCGAGCTGTGCGTCCTGGCGGCCGAGGGCAGCCGCCTGAACCAGCGGGAAATGTGCTCCTACTTTGTGGGATTGCTCTATGACTTCGCGGAGCCCGAGGTGCGCGGGTTGAACCTGTTCTACCGCAGGCTGAAGGCGCACGGCATCATCGACGCCGTGCCGCCCATCCGCTTTCTTCCAGGAACCGTGGACTATTCCACGGAATAATCGTCGTTGGACTTGGTGCCCTTGCCCGCAAAATCGACAAAGGCGCGCAGGGCCGGAAGCATGTGCCGACCCTCGTTGTACACGAGGTAGAATTGGCGCTTGCCCTCCAGCTCCGGCACGTTGACCCGGACCAGCGCTCCGCTTTCGATGAACCGCGAGGAGGCGAGCCGGGAGGTCACGCAAAGTCCGGCACCGCGCAGGGTATGGGCCAGGGCCTCGTTGGTTCCGTCCACCCAGCAGCGCACGGTCAGGTCGCCGAGGGTCAGGCCGAGAGTGTTTAGCTGGGACTCCAGGGAATGGCGCGTGGCAGAGCCCTTTTCGCGCATAACCCAGGGCATCCGGGCCAGCTCTTCCATGCCCAGGGGACCGTCCTCGCGAGGCAGCCAGTCTGCGCCCTTGGCCGCAATCACAACGGTTTCGTCCTCACAGATCAGCTTCGAGGTCAGCCCTTCTTCCGTCGGCAGCTCACCCACAATGCCCACCGGCCAGTCCCCGGAGGCCACGCGCTTAATGACCTCGGACGAGTCGCCTGTATGCACGGTGAAGGTCACCTGGGGATACCGCGTGAAAAAACTGGAAAGTATGCGAGGCGCAATGTAGAAAGAAGGTATTGTGCTGCACCCGACCGTCACTTCGCCGACCACCTTGTCGCGCAGCATCTCGATGGACGCCCGCGCCTCCTTGAGGTGTTCGAAGACGGCCACGGCGCTCCGGTACAGGACATCGCCCGCCTGGGTGGGGAGCACCTTGCGGCCCAGCCGATCAAAGAGCTTGACCCCAAGCTCGGCTTCAAGGTTGGCCACGTGCGAACTGATCGTCGGCTGTGACAGGAACATGACCTCGCCGGCCTTGGAGAAACTCTGCAATTCGTAGACCTGGCAAAACGCTTCCAGCTTGCGAACATCCATAGACAGATTACCGCCTAACTATTGAAAATATCTATACTTCTCCCCAAAGAAAAGGGGCAGGTCACAGACCTGCCCCTTGTAAACGCTATTCAGCCTTTTCGGATTCGGAGGCCGCGGGGGCCTTCGCCTCTTCGGGCTTCTCGGTCTTGGTCTCTTCCTTGGCGGCAGGGGCGGCCTTCCTGGTCAGCTCGATGATGACCATGGGGGCGCAGTCGCCTTTGCGCGGCTGGGAGAGTTTGAGGATGCGGGTGTATCCGCCCTTGCCGTCGAAACGGGGGCCGATTTCGTCGAAGAGACGCTGCACCATCTGGTGGCTGCCCAGGACCTTGTACGCCTCGCGACGCGCGTGCACGTCGTTGCGCAGGGCCATGGTAACCAGTTTATCGACGATGCGGCGAAGTTCCTTGGCCTTGGGTTCAGTGGTGCGGATCTGCTCGTAGGTCAGCAGCGCCCGGGCCATGTTCTTGAACATGGCGGCGCGGTGCGTATTGGACCGATTCAGTTTCCGGCCGGACTTTCTATGCCTCATTTTTCTCTTTCCTCTTCAACCATTCCTGGTATTTCTTGTCAAAATCCTCGACCGCCATGCCGAACTTGAGGGACATGCTGTCAAGCACCCGGCGGATTTCGTCCAGGGACTTGCGACCGAAGTTCTTGGTCTTCAGCATGGTCTGTTCGGTGCGCTGAACCAGCTCGCCGACCAACTGGATGTTGGCGGCCTTCAGGCAATTGGTGGCACGGACCGAGAGTTCCAACTCGTCGATGGATTTGAAGAGATTCGGATTGAGGTCAATCGAATCCTCCTTCTCCTCGGTGGCCTGGGAAGACAGTTCATCGAAGTTGATGAACACGGAGAGCTGATCCTTGAGGATCTTGGCGCTGTATGCGCAGGCATCCTCGGGAGACACGGAGCCGTCGGTCCAGACTTCGAGGATGAGTTTGTCGTAGTTGGTCATCTGACCGACACGGGCCTGCTCCACGGAGTAGGCCACTTTCTTGACCGGAGAGTAGCTCGCGTCCAGAATGATGGACCCGATATCCTCAATCAGTCCTTCGTGCATGTCGGCCGGAACGTACCCCTTGCCCATGCGGATCTCGAACTCCATCTTCAGAGGACGATCTTCGGTCAGGGTGGCGATGAGCTGATCGCGGTTCAGGACTTTGACGTTCTGATTCTCCTGGATCATGCCGGCCGTGACCGGACCCTTGGCGTTGGCCTCGAGGATGACCTTCTGCGGCTCGTCCGTAGTCATGGCGATACGCACCTGCTTGAGATTGAGCACAACCTCGGTCATGTCTTCAAGGACACCCGGCAGCGTCGTGAACTCGTGCTGCACGCCCTCGATGGAGGCGGCAACAATGGCACACCCCTGCATAGAGGACAGAAGGACCCGGCGCATGGCGTTGCCAATGGTGGTGGCATAGCCGCGCTCCAGCGGTTCGCAGATGAACTTGCCGTAGTTCGCGCCCGACTTGGGATCGCGCACGAGACTTTCGGGCTTCACCAGTTCGTTCCAGTTGCGGGTGTTGATAAGTTTGTCGCCATTCTCAATAAGCATGAGATCCCCTATTTACTTGGAGTACAGTTCGACAATAAGCTGCTCGTTGATCGGGAACTGGATGTCTTCCCGGCTCGGCATGGCCTTGACCGTGCCCTTGAAGTTGGCGCCGTCGGACTCCAGCCACTCGGGGCAGCCGCGGCGGGCGATGACTTCCTGGGCCTCGCCGATCACGGGGATCTTGCGAGCCTCCTCACGGACCTCAATCACGTCTTCGGCCTTGACCTGCATGGACGGAACGTTCACGCGGCGGCCGTTGAGCTTGAAGATGCCGTGGCGCACGAGCTGACGAGCCTGGTCGCGGGAGTTGGCGAAGCCGAGGCGGTAGATGACGTTGTCCAGGCGGCGTTCGAGCAGCGCCAGCAGGTTGTGACCCGTGACGCCCTTCATGCCGTCGGCACGCTCATAGTATTCGCGGAACTGGCCTTCCAGGACGCCGTACATGCGGCGCACCTTCTGCTTCTCGCGAAGCATGACGGCGTAGTCGCTCATCTTGTGACGCATGCGTCCGGAGTGTCCCGGGGGATAGGGGCGCTTTTCGTAAGCGCACTTGTCAGTGTAGCAGCGGTCGCCCTTGAGGAAGAGCTTCTCGCCCTCCCGACGGCAAAGCTTGCATTTTGCTTCAGTATATCTGGCCACGATGAATTCTCCTTACGTTAGACGCGGCGGCGTTTGGGCGGACGGCAACCGTTGTGGGGGATCGGGGTGATGTCCCGGATGAAGGTCACCTTGAAACCGGCGTTGCTGATGGCGCGCATGGCGGCCTCACGTCCGGAACCCGGGCCCTTGACGTAGATGCCGACGGTGCGCATCCCGGAATCCTGGGCGCGCTTGGCAGCGGATTCGGCGGCCATCTGCGCCGCGAAAGGAGTGGACTTGCGGGAGCCCTTGAAGGCGGCGCCGGCGGAAGCCCAGCTAACGACATTACCCTTGACATCGGTGAAGGTCACGATCGTGTTGTTGAACGTGGCCTTGACGTGCGCGATGCCTACGGGAATGTTCTTCTTCTCTTTTTTCTTCCCAGCTCGACGAGGTCTAGCCATTTCGTTGATCTCCGTTAAATAAAAGTCTTATAGACGCGCCACGCCCACGGGGCGGGACGGCGCGAAGCCCGCAAACAGAGCCGCTACTTTTTCTTGCGGCTCATGACGGAGCGGCGGGGGCCCTTCCGCGTGCGAGCATTGGTCTTCGATTTCTGGCCGCGAACGGGCAGGCCGCGACGATGGCGCAGACCGCGATAGCAGCCGATGTCCATCAGCCGCTTGATGTTCGTGGTGATGTCGCGACGGAGATCACCCTCGACCTTGTAGTTGTCTTCAATTTCCTTACGGATGGCGTTGACGTCGTCGGCAGTGAGGTCGTCACTGTTGGTCTTCCAGTCAACGTTGGTATCCGCAAGAATCTTGGCGGCCATGGCGCGGCCGATGCCATAGATGTAGGTCAGCGCAATGTCCATGCGCTTGTTTCTCGGCAGATCTACACCAGCTATACGTGCCATAATTCTTACCCTTTATCCTTGGCGCTGCTTGTGGCGGGGGTTCTCGCAGATCACGCGGAGCACGCCGTTGCGCCGGATTACTTTGCACTTGGAACACACTTTCTTAACAGAAGGTCTGACTTTCATGACCAACTCCAGATTGCTAAATAACAATAATGGACACGCCCCCTTATGGGGGTGGCCTTTTAGACGAAGCTGCGTTTTATACAGCGTTTCAGGATAATAAGCAAGTCAAAAGATTTCATGCCGAAATCACTCGGACAAGCTCAGTATCCGGGGTCCCTCATGTGTGACCGCCACCGTGTGCTCGAAGTGAGCGGACAGTTTCCTGTCCTTGGTCACGGCGGTCCACCTGTCGCCGAGCATTTCCACCTCGTAGCTCCCAAGCGTGACCATCGGCTCAATGGCTAGCACCATGCCGGCTTTGAGAGGAACGCCGGCCATGCCCTTGGGAACGAAGTTGGGGATCTCGGGCTTCTCGTGGAGATGGCTTCCGATCCCGTGCCCGACGAAGCGACGGACTATACCGAAGCCGAACCCTTCAACATATGACTGGATTGCCGCGGAAACGTCATAGAGGTTGTTGCCGGGGACGGCCTGTTCGATACCTATATACAGAGACTCACGGGTTACATCCATGAGTTTTTGGGCCTCGTGGGACACTTTCCCGACACCGAAGGTGCGGGCCGAATCCCCGTAGAACCCATCGTACACGACGCCCATGTCAAAGCTGACGATGTCCCCTTCCTTCAGGATGCGCTCCTTGGAGGGAAAGCCGTGCACGATCTCTTCATTCACAGAACAACACAGGGCATAGGGAAATCCCTGGTACCCCAGAAACGCCGGGCGGACGCCGAACTCGTCGCACCGCTTCCGGCAAATGTCCTCAAAGAGCATGGTGGGCACGCCGGGTTTCACGGCTTCGCCCAACTCGTCGAGAATCTTGGAAACAATACGATTGGCCTCACGCATGAGGCCAATCTCATTATCGTTTTTGAGGAAGACTCCCCTGAATTTCTTCAAGGTGAACTACCTGCCCTTTCCTGCCTTGCCCATCAGGCCTTCATACTGACGCGAGATCATGTAGGATTCGATCTGTCCCATGAAATCCATGGCCACACCGACCACGATCAGCAGCGACGTGCCGCCGAAATAGAACGGCACGCCGAAGTTGCTGATGAGAACCATGGGAACAACACAGACGAATGAAACGTAGAAGGCGCCCCACAGGGTGATTCGGGCCAGCACCTTGTCGATGTACTCCTTGGTGCGGGCGCCCGGGCGGATGCCCGGGACGAAACCACCCTGCTTCTGAATATTCTCCGCGATTCCTTTGGGATCGAACATGATCGCAGTGTAGAAATAGCAGAAGAATATGATGATGCCGATGTACAGGATGTTATATACGATCGAAGTTGGGCTCAGGAATCCGGAGATGTCCTTGAGCCACTGGACGTTGGAGAACTGGGCCACCGTGGCCGGGAACATCAGGATGGAGGACGCGAAGATCGGCGGAATGACTCCCGCAGTGTTGATCTTCAGCGGCAGATGTGTGGTCTGACCGCCGAACATGCGCCGTCCCATCTGACGCTTGGCGTAGTGGATCGGAATTCTCCGTTGGCCGCGCTCCATGAACACGATCATGGCCAGGATGGCGGCCATGAACACGATCAGAAGCAGCAGGATGAACAGGCTGATTTCGCCCACGGTCATCAACTGCACGGTATTGATCAGCGCGGTCGGGAGACCAGCGATGATACCGGCGTAGATGATCATGGAGATGCCGTTGCCGATGCCCT
>NZ_JAQUWN010000119.1 GCF_028692895.1 Pseudodesulfovibrio sp. | reverse complement strand
TTGTAGAAGATGATGGTCCAGCTCCACAGGGACATGCAGCCCAGGAAGAGCATCACCAGCTTCACGGCCAGGGTCGCGCCCGAAATCAGGGTCACGATGCTGTTGTCAGGCAGGAAATTCATGGGTCACCCGTTCATCGCTTGTGGACCCGCCGGGTCCGCTTCTGGAAAAAGAGCCGCGCCGACCTGACCCGGCTCTTCGGTTCATACGTCTTTTCCGTCATCCGTTCCCTTCGGGACCGTGACGCCTCAGGACCGCCCCAGGCAGCGCTGGATGATGGCCCAGGCGTTGGCGTTGGCCTGCTCGTACTCAGCAGGGGTCATGCCCGCCCCAAGGGCCACGGTGCGGCGCAGCTCGGCGCTCACCAGGTCCTTGGGCGCGTGGGCGTCGTTGTCCACCACCAGCTTGGCGCCGTGCTTGCGGGCCATGTTGACCACGTGGCCGTTGGTGTAGCCGTGGCCGCAGCGGGTGGTGATCTCCAGGGCCACGCCCTTTTCGGCGGCCAATGCGGCCTCCTGGTCGGTGATCAGGCCCGGATGGCCCAGGACGTCCACACCCGCCTCGATGGCGGCCAGGTTGGTGCCGGGGGCCACCGGCTCCACCGGAGTCTCGCCGTGCATGACCACCACCTGGGCCCCGGCCTTGCGCGCGGCCGCGACCATCTCGGGGATGAGCGCGGGCACGATGTGGGTCAACTCGACCCCGGCCAGGATGTTGATGGAATAGAAATGCCCCTGCTTCTTCACAAAGCGGGAAACGTTCTCCACGATGTGATACAGGGTGGCCTCGTCGGCATGATCGGTCAGGCAGATGCCCTTGTACCCGATGACCTCGGCCCGCCGGACCAGTTCCGCCGGGATGAGCTCGCCGTCGCTGAACACCGTGTGCGTGTGCAAATCGATCATCTTCGGCCTACATCTTGTATTTGGTGTCGTCCTCGGAGAGCCGGTTCAGCTCGTCCATCCACTTGTCGGAATCCTCGGTGAGCAGGACGGTCTCGCCGTCCTTGAGCGGCACGCCGGAGGACTCCATGACGGCGTCCTCCACGAACATGGGGCACTTGGCGCGCACGGCCAGGGCGATGGCGTCCGAGGGGCGGCTGTCGATCCTGACGATGCCGCCCTCGCGCTCCACCACGATTTCGGCGAAGAACGTGCCATCCACGATGGAATTGACCACGATGCTCTCCACTTTGCCGCCCATGTTCAGGATGGTGTTGAGCAGCAGGTCGTGGGTCATGGGCCTGGGAAAGGGAATCGCGTTGAGGGCCACGGAGATGGCCATGGCCTCCACCGCGCCGATCCAGATGGGCAGCACGCGGGCCCGGTCCTCCCCCTTGAGGATGAGAATGGGGGACTTGTTGTTCTCGTCCAGCGCCAGGCCGAAAATTTCAACCTTTACCACGGCGATCCAGCCTTCTCGCCAACCAGCGAGTGTTTTTTGGCCTCGACGATGCTGACCGGGATCATCATCCCCATCAACCCGTCGCCCTCGGCCAGAGGAACGTTGACGATGCGGCCCGCCGGGTCCCTGCCCTTCCACCAGGTGGGCCCGTCGTCCTGCATGCGGCTCAATCCCTCGATGAAGGCGTCCGTCCGAACGCCTTCCAATTTTTTTAGACATTTTCTAGTAATACTATTTTGCAGACTCTGCAAGCGCGCTAAACGCTCCCCGGCCTCTTCGGGGGCCACCTTGGGCTCCATGTTCACGGCCGCCACGCCCGGGCGGTCGGAATACTTGAAGGAAAAGCTCGATTCGTAGCCCACGCGCTCGACCATCTCCAGGGTGTCCCGAAAGTCAGCCTCGGTCTCGCCGGGAAAGCCGACGATGAGATCCGTGGTCAGGGCGATGTCCGGCCGGGCCGCCTTCAGCGCGTCCACGATGGACAGGTAGCGCGTCCGGTCGTACCGGCGGCGCATGGCCTTCAGCACCGCGTCCGACCCGCTCTGGAGCGGCAGGTGAAGCGACGGACAGAGGTTCGGGAGCTCGCCGAAGGCCGCGATGACCTCCGGGGCGATGTCCTTGGGGTGCGAGGTGGTGAAGCGCAGCCGGTCCAGGCCGTCGATGGCGGCAACGCGGCGGAGCAGGTCCGCAAAGCTGACGCCCGCCCCGCCCTTGTCCAGGCCGAAGCTGTTGACGTTCTGGCCCAGCAGCGTGATCTCGCGCACGCCGGAGGCCGCCAGGGCGCGGCATTCCTCCACCACAGCGTCGGGATGACGGGACTTCTGGCGGCCGCGCGTGTAGGGCACGATGCAGTAGGCGCAGAAATTGTCGCATCCCTGCATGATGTTGACGAAGGCCTGGCGCGTCTCGGGCACGGCGACGGTCCGCTCGTTCGGCCGTTCCCGCTCCTCGTAGATGTTGACGAAATCAAGCAGGGCCACACGGTCGTCACGGCCCTGGGCGATGCGCTCCAGGGCGCCCGGCGCGCCCGCGATGCCGTCGGACCCGAAGACCAGCCTGACGTGGGGGAAGCGGTCGAAGAACCCCCGCCCAACCTGCTGCGCCACGCAGCCGCCCACGGCCGCGAAGACGGCCGGGTCGCGCCGCAGGTGGGCCGCCACGCGCCCCAGCTCGCTGTAGACCTTCTGCTCCGGCTTGTCGCGCACGCTGCAGGTGTTGAGGATGTAGACCTGGGCCTCGTCCTCGCCGGCGGGCTCCCAGCCACGGGCCTCCAGGGCGCGGGCCAGCCACTCGGAATCATGCACGTTCATCTGGCACCCGAAGGTGGTGATGTGAAACTTCATATCTGTTCCTGATGCGCCTTGCGACGCGGGGATTGTCGGTTAATCGGCCTGGGCGGGCATGTAATCATCGGGCAGCCAGGTGTCCAGGAAGTGCAGGGCCCTGCGCAGGGTCTCGGCCTTGGGCAGGCAGGTGTTGTCGATGACGCACTCGGCCGCCGGGTCCTTCTCGAAGGGCACGTCCACGCCGATGACCTCGCCCAGCCCCTCGCAGGGCTCGCCCGTGCGCCTGCGCAGGAGCGCCTTTTCATAGAGCGCGGCCATGACCTTGCCCTCGGGCCGCCCGGCCTCGCGGCGCATGGCCTCGTCCAGGTCGCACTGGACGAAGATTTCCGCGAACTTCGCGATGCGCCGACGCGCCCGCGCCCGCATGGCGACCTTGTAGGCCGAGCCGTCCATGAGCACGCCCCGCCCCTCGCGAACCAGGGCTGCGGCGTCGTCCACGAACCGGGCGTAGGAAAACTCGCGTTCCTCCGGGGTGTAGCGCGGCTCGGGCGCGTACTTGCGGCGCAGCTCGTCCATCTGGAGCAGGACCACGTCCCGCCCCTTGGCGGCCAGGTGGTCGCGCACGCCCCTGGCCAGGGCGGACTTGCCGCTGCCGGGCAGCCCCACGAACCAAACGGCCCAGCCCTCGTTCACGGCGTCACTCCATGTACTTGTTGATGTTTTCCCAATCGAAGACCTCGTCCTCCAGCACGTTCGCGAGGAGGTTCAGCAGCCCCCGGCGCACCGGCTCGGGGTGGTCCGGGTACCACTCGGGCGAAGCAATGACCAGGCCGCGGAAAACGAAGAACGGGGCCATGACCTCCAGGACCTCGGTGTCGCCCGTGCAGGCCAGGTATTCCTCGAAATAGGCGCGGTAGAGCGTGGCCCAGGGCCCGTTCATCCGCTCGTGCCCGTACAGGCTCCAGAGCAGATAGTTGATGGCCATGGTGGCCAGGTCGCCGCCCGGCTCGCCCCACTCGCCCCGGCTGCGGTCCAGGACCGAGAACCGGCCGTCGTCGGTGACCAGCACGTTCCAGGGGTGGAAGTCGCCGTGCACCGCGCTGAGGCGGTGGGCGTACCCCTTGAGCTTCCAGCGCCAGTCGACAAGCCGCTTCTCGACGGCCCGGAACCGGTCGTCGCCGAAGGCGGCCCAAGGGTGCGGGAAGGCCTCGTCCACCAGCCCCAGGATGCACTCGCTGGACCCGATCAGATTGCGGATGCGCCGGTAGTAGAGGTGCACGTCGTCGAGCTTGGCCGAGTGGACGCGGGCCAGCCAGCGGGCGAACTCCCGCGCAGTCTCCACGTCGCTCTCCCGAAAGTCGCCGCGCCGGATGCGCTCCAGGTCCTGGAAGTAGTCGTGGCCCTCCAGCTTCTCGTTGAGAATGAAGAATTCCTTGGGCCGGTCCACGGGCACCAGGGCGTCGTCGCCGTCCACGTAGCCGAGCCCCAGGGGCCGGACGTGGGCCTCCATGCGCGCCGAGGTCTCGTACTGGAACATCAGGATGGCGGCGCGGTCCCAGTAGAACTGATGGCCGTATTTGTCGCCCTTCATGATGGAGAGCACGGCCTCGCGCCGCTCGCCCCCGACCTCGTAGACCAGGAGCAGGGGCTTGCCGTAGCCGAACCCCTTCATCCCCTGCTCGTCGAGGTTGCCGATGTCGCCCGCGCCGATGAGGCGCGCGTCGTCGCCAAATGCCCGCCTGAGGTAGGCCTCGATGTTCTCGGTCCTGAGCTCGATCATGCCGCCTCCTTGCCGAGGCCGGGCCGGTCCCTATTCCAGGGGGCCGAAACTCGCCTCGTACCGTTTGCGGAACTCGTCCATGGTGAAGAAATGTTCCTGGGTGCCCTTCTTCTCCACCGCATAGGCGGCGCAGACGGCGCCCAGCCGGGCGGACTCGGCCACGGTCTTCTCCATGGCCAGGCCCTTGAGCAGGCCGGAACGGTAGGCGTCGCCCGCGCCCGTGGGATCGGCCACCACGCTGACCGGGACGGCCGGAATCCTGATCTCCTCGCCCTTGCAGTCCACCACCGAGCCATGCTCGCCGTAGGTGGTGATCAGGTAGGCCACGCGCTCCTGGATTTCCGCCTTGGACAGCTTGGTGGCGTTCATAATCATCTCCAGCTCGTAGTCGTTGGTGATGAGGATTTCCGCGCCGTCAAAGGCCCCGGCCAACTGCTCGCCCGTGAATGCGGTGATCTGCTGGCCCGGATCGAAGATGAACGGGATGCCGTGCTCGCGGTAGTAGCGGGGGTGCTCCATCATGTCGGAAAGGTTGCCAGGCGAGATGATGCCGATGGCCTCGGACGGGTCGATGGCGCTCATGTCGTACTGGCTCGGGTACTTCATGGCCCCGGGGTTGAAGCCGGTGATCTGGTTGTCCGACTGATCGGTGGTGATGTAGGCCCCGGCCGTGAATTCCTGCTCCACGGTGCGGATGCCCTCCACGGAGATGCCGTGCTTCTGGAGCCAGCCGTCGTAGGAGGCGAAGTCCTTGCCCACCTGGCTGAGCAGCACGGGCTTCTCGCCCAGCAGGGAGAGGTTGTAGGCGATGTTGCCGCCGGTGCCGCCGAACCGCTCGTCCAGCCCGTTGACGAGGAAACAGACGTTCAGGATATGAATCTTATCGGGCAGGATATGATTGGAGAACTTGTCGGGAAAGGTCATGATGCGGTCGAAGGCCAGGGAACCGGAAATGTAAATCTGCATGTTTCCTCCTGTAGGTGTCGATTCCTGGCGGGGAGGGTAAAGGCTTGTCGGTCCCGCGTCAATGACGGTCTGCGCCCGGCGTCACTCGCCGGGCCTGGTTTCCGCCCTGATCCAGTCGAGGAAATCCCCATTGCCCCCGGCGATGTCCAGAGCGACCACGCAGGGCACCTCGTAGCCATGCACGGCCTTGACCGCTTCGGTCAGCTCGTCCACCAGCTCGCGCCGGGTCTTGGCGATGAGCACGGTCTCCTCGCCCCGCTCCACCTTGCCGCGCCACCAGTAGAGCGAACGCATGCCGGGCAGGATGTTCACGCAGGCGGCCAGCCGCCGCTCCACCAGCACGGTCCCGATGGCTTCCGCCTCGGCCTCGGTGGCGCAGGTGATGTAGACGAAGGACTCGG
>NZ_JAQUWN010000045.1 GCF_028692895.1 Pseudodesulfovibrio sp. | reverse complement strand
CAGCCGCGCTCGTCACCGATCTTCAGGGCCTGCGGCATGGTGTTGATGCAGTGCATGCAACGGACGCATTCCTTGTGGTCCATGATCAGCTTGCCGCCCTCGTAGCTCAGGCACTTGGACGGACACAGGTCGACGACTTCCTTCTGGATGTCGAACTTGCCCCAGTCGCGGCCAGCATGGGCGCCGGCGTTGGGAGCGATCTCGCCACCGACGTAGGCGGCAACCTTCTCCTGGTCGATCTTGATGGGATCCTTCCAGGTGCCGATGAAGGAGAGGTCGGAACGGGCGATGGCGGCCACGCAGCCGTTGGGGCAACCGTCGAATTTGAACTTGAACTTGTAGGGGAACGCCGGACGGTGCAGTTCGTCCTGGTATTCCTGGGTCAGGTTGTAGCACAGCTCCTGGGTGTCGTAGCAGGCGTACTCGCAGCGGGACATGCCCATGCAGGTAGCGGGGGTACGCAGGTTGGAGCCGGAACCGCCGAGGTCGATTTCCAGATCGTGGGTCAGTTCCCAGAAGATCTCTTCGAGCTGCGGGGTGGTGGTGCCCAGGAAGACGATGTCGCCGGTGGCGCCGTGCATGTTGGTCAGACCGGAGCCGCGGAGGTCCCAGATGTCCATCAGGGAGCGGAGCAGCTTGGTGCTGTACCACTTGCCGTTGGGCTGGGCGACGCGGATGGTGTGAAAGTGGGCCACGCCGGGGAACTTCTCGGGCTGGTCACAGTACCGGCCGATGACGCCGCCGCCGTAACCGAAAACGCCGACGATGCCGCCGTGCTTCCAGTGGGTCTCGCCGTCTTCATAGGACATTTCCAGAACGCCGAGCAGGTCCTCGGGGCAGTCGACCGCCACCTGATAGTCAAGACCTTTTTCGTTCTTGGCTCGGCTTGCGGCCTCCTGTTTGATGTCGGATACGAAGCTGGGCCACGGGCCGCTTTCCAGCTGATCCAACATAGGAGTTTTGTGTTTCGCCATTCCCTTAACCTCCATTGTTTGATTAAGATGTTGCCATCAACCGTAAAAAATCCGGGTCAGCAGCAGATTCCTGTGTCATCCGGAGCCCCGGACACCTTTGCTTCCGTTGCAGCGGCGCGCCCCGCCTGCGGGAAATAGCGCCACTTTTCACAAGGTATGCAGGGGAGTCAATGTACTGGACACTCCGGTTTTATGTCAACCGGTA
Organism: Pseudodesulfovibrio sp.; assembly: GCF_028692895.1. GTDB lineage: Bacteria > Desulfobacterota > Desulfovibrionia > Desulfovibrionales > Desulfovibrionaceae > Pseudodesulfovibrio. The sequence goes on along the minus strand of NZ_JAQUWN010000045.1, from coordinate 27,264 downwards.
ATTGCCCAACAAGCATTGCCAATCCTGCATCTGGGGACAATGATCCGCCTTGTGTCGTTGGCTCTGCCGTCAACCCGGGGTTGCCTTTGCAGCCCGGGCGGAGTATCGGTCCGTGGCGGCAGGCCGAAAATCGCTTTAATCGATACCCCAATTGGGGGTGAGGAGCAACACAAACTTGCAAGAACGAAACAGCAACGAGCCCCGGTGCACCCGCTGCGGAACATGCTGCATACAGGGCGGACCGGCCCTGCATGTGCAGGACCGCCCCCTCATCGAGGACGGCACCATACCACTTGCCGACATCGTCACCCTGCGTCCCGGCGAGCGGGTCTACGACCAGCCCAGGGGAGGCATCGTCGTCCTTGACGCCGAGATGCTCAAGATTCGGGGCCGGGACAACACCTGGACCTGCGTCTTCTACAACCACGAGGGGCACGACTGCGCCATTTACGGCAGCCGCCCGGTGGAGTGCGACGTGCTCTTCTGCCGCGACATCGCCCCCCTGGCCGCCATGTACGACAAGGGCCGCCTGACCCGGCGGGACCTCCTGCCGGAGGGCCATCCCCTGCTCGCCCTGCTGGACGAGCACGACGCCCGCTGCGCCCCGGCCGACGTCGAGGCCGCGGCCAGGCTCGCGCGCGACGGCGACGCCGAGGCGGGCCGCGCCCTGCGCGAAATGGTCCGCTACGACCGCGAGTTGCGGAAGCTTACCACGGACAAGGGCGGCATGGACCCGGCCATGGGCGATTTCCTGTTCGGCAGGCCGCTTTCGGCCCTGCTCCAGACCATGAACATCAAGATATACGACATGGGCGAGTCCATCCGTTTCGACTTCGCCCCCGGAGAGCGATGATGAAGGACGAGCGCGGAGTCTATTACACCCCTTCCCTGCAGCACCCCGAGGTGCGCATGTACGTGCGCGACAACGGCGGGGCCATCGAGTTCCGGCTCTACAATCCCATGGAGCCCATCGTCTGGGAAAAGCACCAGTGGGTGCCCTACGAGGCCATCCGCCAGGCGGCGGAAATGTACAAGGAACGCGGCACGGGCCGCAATCCGCTGGCGCTGTACGACCTGGACATCGCAAAAAAGCTGCTCTGCGACGCCTAGGGGCGTCCCGACCCGGTACCGGCTACCTGCCGCGCGCGGTCCCGGCAAGGAGCGCCTCGGTCCGTCCGACCATGGCCTCCAGGGAATACTCGGCCATGATGCGGGCGCGCGGGTCGGCCAGGCCGCCGTCGCGGGCGCGGGCGAGGGTCTCCAGGACGGCGGCGCAAAGCGCCTCGGGATCGCCCGGCGGCGCCACCGCCCCGGTCCCGCCGATCAGCGCGGCCGCGTCGCCCACGTCCGTGGCCACGCAGGGCACGCCGCAGGCCATGGCCTCCCCCAGCACGTTGGGGAACCCCTCGCCGAACAGGGAGGGCAGGCAGCAGAGGTCTAGCGCGTTGTAGACGGCGGGCATGTCGTCCCGCCGCCCGGCCCAGGCCAGCCGCTCCCCGAGGCCCAGGTCGTCGGCCCGGCGGCGCAGCCGCTCCAGCAGCGAGGCGTCGCCGCCGCCCACGCAGACGAAGCGGATGGCCGGCAGCGCCTCGGCGAGCATCGCCGCCGCCCGCAAAAAAACCTCGTGTCCCTTCATCGGGTCAATGCGCCCCACCACGCCGACGAGCGGGCCGTCGCCCCTTCGCGCCGGGTCGGGCCAGACATCCCCCGCGCCGCGGTCCGGGAAGAAGACGTCCGTATCGATGCCGTTGGGGACCACGGCCATCCGGCCCGCCGGGAACCCGTGCTCCACCGCGCAACGCTTCCCTGCCTCGGCGTTGGCCACGATCAGGTCCGGCGCGGCCGCGAGCCGCTCCTCCACGAAGCGGGCCGCACGAGCCGCCCGTGAGTATTGCCGCATATCCATGTTCGAGGCGCGCACGGACCAGACCAGCCGCGTCGGCCGGATGAACGGGCGGAGCAACGCGCCCGCGATGTTGGGAACGCCCAGGAAGGTGTAGAGGCAATCGTGCCGTCCGCGCCGCAGGAAGCGCCACAGCCGCCACAGGAAACGGACGTCGCCCCGGCCGCCCTTGCCCAGGTCGTGCAGACGCACCCCCGGGCCGAGCTCGCCCAGCAGCGGCCCGAGCCTCCGGAAAAGCGCCACGTCCACCCCGTGCCCGCGCCGGGCGAGCCCGTTGGCCAGCAGGGTCAGTTGCCGCTCCGCCCCTCCGGCCTCCAGCGACGGCGCGAGCAGGCAGACCCTCATGCCGCCCACCTGTCCAGCCAGGCCTGGAACATCAGGACGTCCCAGAGATAATAGTACCAGTTGCCCTGCCCCGCGAGATAGTCACGCCAGATGCGGCGCACGGCCCCGGCGTCCAGGTAGCCCTGTTCGCGCATCCGGCCTTCGTCCAGCAGGGACTCGCACCAGTCGCGCAGCTCGTGCCCGAGCCAGCGCTCGATGGGCACGCCGAACCCCATCTTGGGCCGCTCCACCAGCGCGTCCGGCACGTAGCGGCGCAGCAGGCGGCGCAGCAGCCATTTGCCCCTGCCGTCGCGAACCTTCATGGACGTGGGCAGCGCGGCGGCGAAGGCCGCCACGCGGTGGTCCAGGATGGGCACCCGCGCCTCCAGGCTCACGGCCATGCTGGCCCGGTCCACCTTGGTCAGGATGTCGTCGGGCAGATAGGTCTCCACGTCCAGCAGGGTCATCAGCCGGAAGCGGTCCGAGAGCGCCGGTCCCGGCCGGGAGAGCGCGGTCTCGGGCTCGCGCCCGCCAAGGACCAGGGCGGCCGGGTCCTTGAAGTGGGAGAGCAGATAGCGGTAAAAATGCTGAAAATCGCCCGAGCAGAGCCCGTCGAGCCGCCAGCGCAGCCGGGTCCCCTTGGGGCCCAGGACGCGCCAGGCCGCCTCGGGCAGCGCCTTGCCCGCCAGGGCCGCCAGGCGGCGCAGGGGCAGGGGCACGGGCTCGACGAAACGCCACTTCCGGGCCCAGAAGTAGCGGCCGTATCCCGCAAAAAGCTCGTCCCCGCCGTCGCCGGACAGGGAGACCGTGACCGACCGCCGGGCCAGGCGGCTGACGCAGTAGGTCGGGATCTGCGAGGAGTCGGAAAAGGGCTCGTCCCAGTATTCGGGGATGCTCGGCACCACCTCCAGGAGGTCCTTCGGCGACAGGATCAGCTCGGTGTGGTCCGTGCCCAGGTGTTCGGCCACGGCCCGTGCATAGGGGGCCTCGTCAAAGGCGCGCTCGCCGAAGCCGATGGAGAAGGTCTTGACCGGCCGGGACGAGGCGGCCTGCATCAGGGCCACCACGGTGGAGGAGTCGATGCCGCCGGACAGGAACGCGCCCAGGGGCACGTCCGAGAGCATCCGCTTGGCCACCGCGTCGCCGAGCAGCCGCTCCAGCTCGTCAAGGGCCTCGTCCTCGGTCCCGGCGAAGGGGCGGGCGTCGCCCCGCTCCCAGACATCGCGGGCCGACCACCAGCGCGTGACCGCCGGTTCGGACTCGCCGGGCCTGAGGGTCAGCAGGCACCCCGGCTCCAGCTTCCTGACGCCCCGGCAGATGGAATGCGGGGCCGGGACGTAGTTGTGGCGAAAATAAAGGCACAGGGCGTCGCGGTCCACCTCGGCCGCGAAGTCCGGGTGGGCGCGCAGGGCCTTGAGCTCGGAGCCGAAGACGAAATCCCGGCCCGCCCGGCCGTAGTACAGGGGCTTGATGCCCATCCGGTCGCGGACCAGGTGCAGCTCGCGCGTCTCCCGGTCCCAGAGGGCGAAGGCGAACATGCCCACGAACCGTTCAAGGGCCGGGACCAGGCCCCAGCGGCCGATGGCCGCGAGCATGGTCTCGGTGTCCGAGGTGCCCCGGAAGGCGTACCCGGCCGCCTCCAGCTCGGGCCGCAGGGTCTGATGGTTGTAGACCTCGCCGTTGAAGACGATGACGAAGCGGCCGTCGGCCGAGGCCATGGGCTGGGCCCCCAGGGGCGAAAGCTCCAGGATGGCCAGCCGGCGGTGGCCCAGGGCCACGCCCGCCGCCGCGTCCGTCCAGATGCCGTCGCCGTCCGGGCCGCGATGGGCCAGGCTGTCGGCCATGGCCTGCGCCGTGGCGCGCAGCCGGTCCCCGGTAGCGCCCGAAGGGGAGAGAAAGCCGGTTATGCCGCACATGTTGTCGTCCTGATGACGGGCTGCCGTCGTTTCCGCCTGCGGCGGACCGGGCCGCTAGGCATTGCCGTCCCGGAAAAAACGGACGGCGTCGTGATCGCCGCATCTTCGGGTCACCCGCGGCCCGTCAGGGGCCTTGGCGAGCACGAAGGCGGCTTCCCCCCCGCTATAGCGGTCATTGTTCTGCGAGACAACCAGATGCCCGCCGGGAGAGAGGCTGGCCATGAGGTTGTCCACGGCCCGGCGCAGTTCGTCGGGCGGGAAATATTCCACGTTGAGCAGGTTGGCGCACTTGATGAGCTGCACCGGCCGGTCGAGGACGTCGGCGAACATGTCGAACCGGCGGATGGCGTGGACGCCGTGGCGCTCTCGCAGCAGAGGGTTCGCGGTCTCGATGACGGTGCGCCCCCGCTCGGGCGGCGGCGCGGCGTCGCCGGGCTCCACGAACAGGCAGCCCAGCTTGTAGCCCATGGCCCGGCCGTCCGCGTCGAAGAACCAGCGGCGCAATCCCTGCCGCGCCGTATAAAAGCAATTGTAGCGGTCGGAGAGGATGACCTCGCCGAACAGGTCGCGCCGCTCAAGCAGGCCCGCCGCCGAATGCCCGTCCGACACGCCCACTTCGAGCAGGCGGGGCCTGTCCATGGCCGAGGCCAGCTCGGCCACGAGCGCGTCGCCGACATGGGTGCGGTCGCCGCAGGTGAGCTTGAATATCTTGCCGAAGCGGAAGATCGAGACCGCCGCGCTGAACTCCTCCGCCCGCAGCTCCAGCGGGCGGCCGCTCCCGGCCACGCGGTCCAGGATGCCGGGTGAAAACCGGCAGAAGCGGAAAAACCAGTCCTGGGCCGACAGCGGCATCGACCGCACCCAGGTCAGGAGCCGGATGTCGTCCAGGCAGAAGCTGGTGCGGGCGGCGAGGGAGGCATGGGGCGGCATGGTCAGTTTCCCCCTTCGGAGCGCGTCGTGCGCCCGGCGTTCCAGTCCTGCATGAACAGGGGCACGAAACGGGCCACGCCCGCTTCGGAAAGATGGTCGCTGTCCCGGAACATCGCGGGCGTGAAGCTGAAGCGGGAATCAAGGGCGTAATCCAGGTAGGGCGCTCCGGTCCGCCGGCTGATTTCCCGGGTCAGCCGCTGCGCGATCCGGGTGTGCGCCGGATCGAGCAGCTCCACGTAGCGATGCCAATACGGCGGCGTCAGCAGCGCCACCCGGATGTCACGGGCCCGCAGCTCGCGGATGGTCCGCTCCAGCAGCGCCGCGCTGTCGTCGGCGATCACGCCGTCGTAGGCGGTCTCCATGCGCTTGAACATGTCGCCGAACATTTCCTCCGTGCGCTCGCGGGCATGATCGTCCAGGCCGACGGTGCGTTCCGGCGGCGCCTCGTCGTCGCTGTAGAGGCATTCGGCCCAATTGTCGGGGGTGACGAGGGGATACAGCTTGCCGACGATGAAGTTGTCGAGGTCCGAGGAAATGAGCTCCCAGCCGGGATATTGGGCGTACAGCGTCGTCCTGATCCCCGCCAGGCCGTGGAAGTTCGCGCGGTAATAGGCGGCATGGTCGAGAAAGTAGGAAAACGGGGACAGGACGATGACGACGTTGGCGATGGAGGGCAGTCGCTTCGTCACGTACCGGATCTTGTAGCACATCTCGAACATGTCCGCCCCGGCGCTGGAGACGTTGAACGTCGGCTCCGGGAAAAGGCAGGCGGAGAGCTCCTCCCCATGGGAGCTGCCCACCACCAGGATTCGCGCCTGCCCGTTAGCAGCCAGCAGCGCCGGGCCCGTGAGCGGGTACCAGCGGAGCGCGAAGTGGCGCAGCCCGATTGCGAGCAGGAGCAGGATGCCGAAAAAGGCCAGGGCGGTGCGGAGGTGTCTCTTCATGGCTGCCGATCAGAACTGGAAATAGACGAACTTGGTGATGCCCAGTCGTCCGAAAACGAGAGTGGCGAAAAAAAGGAAATAGCACAAGCCCCAGCGAGGGACGAGGCCCAATCCTTTGTACCAGCCCAGGAAACCATTCTTGCGGCTGGCCAGGTCCACGGCCAGCAGCACGGCGATGCCGACGAGGGAGAGAATGATCCCGTGCGTATTGCCGTCGACGGGCACGGAAAGCAGCAGCGCCTTCATATCCTGCAGCGGCCCCAGCCCGGTGTGGGGAAGCCGCGCGTCGACCAGGTGAAATATCTTTGAAAAGACGGCCATGGCCTGGGAAAGGTCGGCGGCCCGGAAGAAGACCCAGGCCAGGGTGACCGCCGTGAACAGGCAGAGCGCCCGACCGACGTCGAGGACGGCGTCCAGCGCGGGCCCGTGCGCCCGCTTCGGCAGCGCGCGGCGCCACAGGACCAGGACGCAGAGCATCAGTCCGTGGACCGTGCCCCAGATCACGAAGTTCCAGGACGCCCCGTGCCAGAGCCCGCAGACCGCGAACACCACCAGGACGTTGAGCAGCGTGCGTTGCGGGGAAAGCCGGCTGCCGCCCAGGGGAATGTACATGTAGTCCCGGAACCAGGTGGAGAGCGAGATGTGCCAGCGCCGCCAGAAGTCCCGGATCGAGGTGGCGAAGTAGGGCGTCCGGAAGTTCTCCATCAGGTCGATGCCGAACACCTGCGCGACTCCGCGCGCGATGTCGGTATAGGCCGAAAAATCGCAATAGATCTGAAAGGAGAAGAACAGGGTGGCCAGGGAGACCTGCAGGGGCGAGAACGAACCCGGCGCGGCGTAGATCTGATCGACGAAAACCCCCAGCCGGTCGGCGATCATCAGCTTTTTGAAATAGCCCCACAGGGCCAGCGCCAGGCCGTCCCCGATCCGGTCCAGGTCGAAACGGACCGTCCGACGCAACTGCGGAAGGATGTTTCCGGCCCGCTCGATGGGACCGGCGACCAGTTGGGGGAAGAAGGCGATGTAGAGCGCGAAGAGGCCGGGATGGCGTTCGCGCTGCGCCGGGTCCCGGTACACGTCGATCACGTAGCTCAGGGCCTGGAAGGTGTAGAAGGATATCCCGACCGGAAGCAGGACGTCCAACGGCCGGAAGGCGAGCGAAGAGCCCAGGGAGGACAGGACCGCGGTGACCGAGGAGGCGATCATGGCGTGGTACTTGAATACCGCCAGGATTCCGAGGTTCAGGGCCAGGCAGGCGGCCACCCACCCCTTGCGCGCCCGCGCCGTGCCGGACCGGGCAACAGCCTCGCCGCACAGCCAGGCGGTGGCCGTGGTGACGGCCATCAGGGCGGTGTACTTGACGTTCCAGGCCCCGTAGAAAACATAGCTCGCGGCCAGGAGCAGGACCCAGCGCCGACGCGGGGGCAGGACGAAATACAGCAGCCCCGTAACAAGGATGAAAGCAATGAATTCCAGTGAGTTGAAAATCACTGCGCCCCCCCTGCCCCGGCCTGGTCCAGGCACGCTTCCCACATGCCCATGACCCGCTCCTCGGAAAAGGTCTCCACGATCCCGGCGGCAGCCCGGCCCAGACGGACGCGCAGCTCCGGGTCGCCCATGAGCCGGTCCAGCTCCCCGGCCAGGGACGCGGCGTCGCCGTTGCGGGCCAGCAGCCCGTTCACGCCGTGGGCGATGATGTCGGCCGGGCCGCTGGGGCAGTCGGTGGACACGCAGGCCACCCCCCCGGCCATGGCCTCGCACAGGGCGTTGGGAAAGCCCTCGTAGGCCGAGGACATGACATAGGCGTCGGTCTGGGCCAGGGCGCCGCCCACGTCCCGCACCTGGCCGAGGAAGCGGACCCGGCCGGCGAGCCCCAGCTCCCCGGCCAGCCGGTGCAGCTCGTCCCAGAGCGGGCCGTCGCCCGCGACGTGCAGGGTCCAGTCCGGATGCTCCGGCGCGCACCGGGCGAAGGCGCGCAGCAGCAGGTCGTAACCCTTCTGCGGATACATGCGGCCCACGGCCAGCAGGGCCGGGCGGCGCAGGCCGGGCGCGTCGCCCGTGACCGGCATGGGGATGACCGGGTTGGGAATGATGGCCAGCCGCTCCGGGGCCAGGTCCGAAAAATAGGCGGCGGCCTGCCGGGTCTGGACCACCACCCGCGCGGCCAGAGGGTAGGTCCAGCGGCGCAGGCGGGTCCACAGCGGGCCGATCTCCTCGAAGGCCGGGTCGATGCGCTCGCTGACCACCACCGGGATGTCCAGCCCGGTCAGGGCGATCAGGGTCCGGACGTTGGCCGTGTCGATGAAGCTGATCACCGCGTCGGGCCGGACGCGGCGGATCTCCCGGCGGATGCGGGCGAAACGTTTGGCGTTGTTGACCAGGCTGGCCCACAGGTTGGGCGAATACCGGTTGATGTGCAGGTAGACCATGCGCGTGCGCTCGTCCAGGGGGTAGAACGGCGGGGTCGACCCGTCCTCGAAGCTGAACAGGGTCACGGCCACGCCGCGGGCCGCCCAGTAGTTGGCCATGTTGGTCATGACCCGGCAGGCCCCGCCGCGCTCGAAGGAGCTGGTGAGCAGCGCGATGCTTCGCGGCCTAGGCATGTCCGCCCTCCTCCGTCCCGGCGCGGCCGGGCGCGACCTCCCGGAAACAGGCGTCCCACAGGGCCAGGGTGCGCTCCATGGAGAACCGCTCCAGGACCTCGGGCGCGCGGGCCGCCATGGCCCGGCGCAGGTCCGCGTCGCCCATGAGCCGCGCCATGGCCCCGGCCAGCCCGGCCACGTCCAGGGGCGGAACCAGCAGGCCGTCCACCTCGTGGCGCACAATCTCCCCCGGCCCGCTGGGGCAGTCGAAGGAGACCACGGGCAGCCCCACGGCCAGGGCCTCGGCCACCACGTTGCCGAACCCCTCGTATTCCGAGGAGAGAACGAAAAATTCGCCCGCCGCCATGTCGGCGGCCAGGTCGTCGGTCCAGCCGGGCAGCAGGATGCGGTCCGCCAGCCCGGCCGCCGCGATCCGCCGTTCGAGGTCGGCCCGGTTGGGCCCCTCGCCGTGAACGACCAGCCGCCAGTCCGGAAAGCGGTCCGCGATGCGGGCGTAGGCGTCCACGAGCAGGTCGAACCGTTTCTGATCCACCAGCCGCCCCGCGGCCACGACGGTGGTCCCGCCCTGTCCAGGCCGGGCCTTGGCCGCCACCGGCAGGACCGGGTTGGGGATCACGGCCCGCCGCCGGGCCCCGAGGTGCTCCAGCGACCACTGGTGCGCGTCCCGGGTCAGGTTGATGAGCATGGCTGCCCGGGGGTAGATGCGCCGCCGCCAGTTGGCCCAGAAATCGCCGAAGGAGAGCCGCCCCGGATGGGTCTCCTCCATGACGATCATGGGCGCAGGCAGCCCGACCCCGGCCATGAGCGTCCGAATGTTGAGCGGGCCGTCGAAGCCGATGACCACGTCCGGCCGCGTCCGCTTGATCTCCCGGCGCAGGGCGAACAGGCGGCCCAGCAGCCGGACCAGGGCCCCGGCCTTGCCGCGCACCGGACGGTCGCTCAGGTCCCTGCGCCTGACCTTCACGGCCGGGTGCAGGCGGAACTCCGCCCCCTCCCCGTCCTCGGGCTGCACGGCCAGAATGGTGAGCGCGTGGCCGCGTTCGGCCCAGGCATTGGCCCAGTTGACCGCCGCCAGCACCGACCCGCCGCCTTTCAGACTGTACAAAACCAACGTGATTCGCACGAATACCCCTTGTCCGCGTGACTACGAAATGTTGTCGCCCGAAGGCGTCCGCCGCCGAATGACCCTGGCCGGGACGCCGCCGACCACGGCATGGGGCTCCACGTCATGCGTGACCACGCTGCCCGCGCCCACCACGCAGCCCCTGCCCAGGGTGACGCCGCAGACGACCACGGCGTTGGCCCCGATCCAGACGTCGTCGCCCACGGTGATCGGGGCGTAGGAGAGCCCCTGCTCCTTCATGGGGACGTCGGTGCGGTCCATGTTGTGACGCGAGGTGTCCATGACCACGTTGGGCCCGATCATCACGTTGTCGCCCAGGGTCAGCGGGGCGTCGCCCGAGGAGCCCAGGCGCACGTTCCTGTTCAGGTAGCAGTGCTCGCCCATGGTCAGGGGGGCGTTGGGGCAGAGCAGCGTGCACCGGCTCTCGATGCAGACGTCGTACCCCAGGGATAGGTTGGCCAGGCCCTGAATCTCCACGCCAGCGGCGATGTCGAAGAGCCGCCCCCCGGCCATGAAGCGCCGGTAGGCCACGCGACGCAGGAACACGCCCAGCCGGCCGGGCACGCCGCGCAAGGCCGCGCCCAGCAGCTCGCCGGGCATGCGCAGAAGCGATGTCAGCATGGGATCGACCCTCCTCTTTCCCGTGGGGCGTTTGCGCCGGGCCGAGCCGCTATCGGCGGCACAGCCGGACCAACCCGCGCAGCCAGGACGTGGCGCGCCATGACGTGGAGTTCTCGTAGCGGGCGATGACCCGCTCCTTACTCCGGTCCTCCAGATCGAGCAGGAAGGGCGAGTTCCCGCGCACGAAGCGGACGAGCTCCCCGAACCGCCCGGCGTCGCCGCCCAGCCTGTCCACCGTGCGGATCACGGCCTCCAGGACCGCGTCGGGCACGTCGGTCTCCCAGGGGATCAGGAACGAGTCGAGCAGGCTTTGCAGGAAGGCCGCATCCGGCCGGTAGACGCAGAACCCGCTGCCCAGGACGTCGTATTCGACATCCGAGAACTTCTCGGCGTTGAGGCTGTGGAACGTGTATACGGCGGCGTTGGCGTGGGAGTCGATGCGGGCGGGATTGGTGTCGTGCAGGCCGATGATCCCGCCATCCCGCATGTGCGGCAAAAGACAGAGCATGTCGATGCTCGCCCAGGGATGGCAATGGTTGGCGTCGATGTAGGCGAAATCGAGCTTGCCCTCGACGATGCCGTCCAGGTCCGCAGCCGTTTTCCCGAGGCGCAGGTCGAACAGGGGCGACAGCTCCGGCCGGGCCTCGCGCAGGCCGACGCCGATGGGACGGTCCTCGTCGTAGTAGCAGGTCCGCCCCAGGTCAACGCCGTACAGCTTGGGGGACTCGGCATACTGGCTCGCCTTGTGGAGCAGCGCCCCGCTCAGGATGCCCGCCGAAACGCCTATCTCGGCCATCACGACGGGCCGAAAGGTCTCAAGCACTCCCATGATCAGGCCGAACCGCTCGCGGGTGGTCGAGATTTCCGCCCGCGCCCAGTCCGGGATGGAGGCGCAATAGGCTTCGGCCGTGGTCATGTCAGGTTGTGGTCGCTTCATCACTTCACCTTGGTTGTGGATGTTGCCGTGGCTCGGCCCGCCCGCCGCAGGAGGCGCAGCGGGGCGGAAACGATTTCCCGGGCCGACATTCCCAGATAGCGCAGGGTGGCCCGGTTGACCTTGCACACCAGGCAGGCGGAGGAGCGGACGCGTTCCGCCAGGGCGTCGCCGCTCGCGCGCAGGATCGCGGGGACCGGAGCTCCCCGGTCCGCGAACAGGGCCCGCAACGCGGCCGGGTCCGCCGTCTCGTCGAGGATGACCAGACCGTCCGGGCGCAGGCCGACGAGCCGTTCGGCGTCGACCAGCGGATACCGGGTGTAGAACTTCCCCTCCATGGGCGTGAGGGGATGGACGCCCACGATGCGGTCGTAGTCCAGGCCGAAGAGGTCGGTGCGCAGGACGAAGTCCAGGTTGGCGTTGACGCCGCACAGGACGATCCGTTCGCAGCCCGCCGCCTCGGCGCGGAACTTTCGAAGGTGCGCGGCGTCCCCGGCCAGATTGACGGCCTCGAACGGGTTGTAGGCCAGGGGCCTGAAGCACTTGGGGCAGATGACGTTCCGGTCGACGCCCGGCCCCAGGCTGCCCATGTACCGGCCGCCGAACATGACGAATTCGTGGCTGACCGGCTGGCCGCAGTGGCGGCACTTGCCGCGCATGGCGGCCCGGGTCCAGCGCCACGAGGTCTTCACCTCGTAGGTGAGGTCCGCCACGGAGCAGGTGTCGTACAGGTGGCGGTAGTAGCGCCGGACCTCCCGGTGGGCGACGCGGAAAAAGGTGTCGTCGTCCATGTCGGTGAGGTTGCAGAACACCTCCCGCGCGTCGGCCTGAAACAGGTTGCCCGAGCAGGCGTCGAGGTGCGCGGTCTCGTCCGCGATGAGCCCCCGGCGCAGGGCCTCGGCGTAGACCTCGGTGCCCTGGTAGGCGAAGAGCATGGCCTCGCCGGAGCTGATGTCCTCCTCGATGAGCAGGTCGAAGGTCTGCCGGAGATCGTCCTCGGTCTCCCCGTCGTACCCGACGATCACCGTGCCGCTGGCGGGCATCCCCGCCTCCCGGCAGTTGGCGAAGAACCGGCGGGTCTGGTCCGAGCTGATCTTCTTGTTCATGTTGCGCAGAATCTTGTCCGAACCGCTCTCGATGCCGACGGAGACGGCGATGCATCCGGCCTCGCGCATCAGGCGCAGCGTGTCCACGTCGAGGTTGCTGTCCACGCGCAACTGCGCGAACCACTGCTTGCGGTCCGGCACCCGGAGGTAGGCCTCGCAGAACTCGCGCACCTCCCTGGCCCTCGGGTAGAACATCTCGTTGAGGAAGCACAGGGTGTCGTAGTCGTAGCGGGCGTTGAGGTGCTCGATCTCCTCGATGACATGGGCGATGGGCCGCTTGCGGAACCCGCCCAGGCTGGGCGAGCAGAACCCGCACCGGCCCACGCAGCCCCGTCCCGACAGGATGGGCATGTAGCGCAGGTGGTCGCCCAGGAAGGCGAAGCTGGAGTTGCGGATGTAGAAATCGCAGTCGAAGTATCGCCACGCCGGAAGGATGTTTTCCTGGGTGAGGTCGAGGCGCGACTGGGGGTTGCGCACCACGGTCCCGTCGTCCTTGCGGAAGAGCACGCCGGGAATGTCGGAGAAATCCTCGCCCCGGTCTAGGGCCTCCAGAAAGCGGGGAAAGGCTATCTCGGCCTCGCCGAAGTACCCGTAGTCCATGCCGACGGTCTCGAAGAGCAGCGTGTCGTTGCCGTCGCGGATGATGTGGCCGCCGAGGATGAAGGACGCGCCGGGGCAGTGCCGCCGGGTCAGGTCGGCGATCCGCCGGAAAAAGGCGTGGAAGCCGATGAGCCCGCCGCTGCACACGGCCAGGTACCGCTCGGACTTGAGCAGGCCGACCAGGCGCCGCTCCCAATCCGGCGTGACGCCCATGTCAACGAAGTCGAACCGGATGCCCGCGCGGTCGAGACAGGCCAGGACATAGGCCATGCCCATCGGCCATTCGGGCCAGCCGGGCGTTGCCGGACAGACTATCAGCACCTTTCTCATTCTCGATCTCCCGTACCGGCGGCGCGCCGGGCCGCCGCCTTCGTTCCGCCCGCGCGGCCCGGGCCCGTCCGCGCGGACCCGCGCCGCCCTGCGCTAGCCTTTCGCATCCGCCTTCCGGGACGCCCGGCGCGCAATGGACTTCCCGCGAGGGTCGTTTTCCGCCACCCACCTCCCCCACTTCTCCACAAGGGGATGCACCGCACGCACGTATTCCGCGACATTCGGGCCGAGCTCGCGCAGGTTCCCGATGTCGAAGCTGACCGGCACCGAGCTCAGGTAATGCGCGTGCAGGGCCAGCCTCGCGCTTTCCGGGTCAGGGGTGAAGCCTGCCAGATACTCCTCGACCTGTCGGGTGAAGTCCGGCTCGTCCAGGTTCGTGCGCAGCACGTTCGGCAGGAAGTTGTAGAAGACGTTCCCCAGCACGATGACCGGCTTGTTCAGCAGGTAGGCCTCCCACCCCGCCGTGCCTGTGACCGTCAGGACGGCGCGGCTGTTCCGGATCAGGTCGAAGGTGCTCACCGAGGGGTGCAGGACTTCCACGTTATATAATTTTTTGAGATTCTTGTAGAAGAAGAGCGGACGGTTGCCCGCCATGGAGGTGTGGTCCTTGACGTAGAGAGTGTAGTCGGACGGGAGCCTGCGGGCCACGTCGGTGACGAAGCTTTCATGGTGCGTGTACTGTTCGCCGTAGAACAGGTCGGAGACCTCGGGCGTGTGGTGCAGCGGCAGGTAGATGTACTTCCGGTCGAAGTCGGGCCGCCGGACCAGGAAGTCCGTGTGGAGCAGGCGGGTCATGACCACGGCCTTGGTCGGCCAGCGCGAGATGGCGGCCAGGGAGGAGTCGAGGAAACCGGACTCCCGGTCGAACTCATTGTCCCTGTACATCTTCATGTTGCGCGCGATGGCGCGGACGCCGCCGAAGAGGATGCCCTTGAAGCTCCTGCTCACGGACCGGACGAACGGGGAGATATACTGGGGCCTGACGGGGCGGTCGACGAACTCCCGGTAGAGCGCTTCGGCCTCCTTTTCGCCCTCGGGATCGGGGTGCTCCCCCCGGGTGAGCGCCTCGAAGGCCTCGGGCATGCCGAGCTGGCGCCCCTGGGAGTCCAGGCCGCACATGCGAAGGCCGACGTGCCGCGTCGAGGTGAAGACCATGGCCGGAATCCCCCGGCGCAGGGCCGCGTCGGCAAGGATGTTCCAGAAATACTGTTCCCGGCCCAGGAGCACGAGGTCCAGGTCGTTCTCCTCCAGGATTTTCTTCGCGAGCATGAGATAGACGACCTGAATCTCGCGGGCTTTCCGGAAGTCGTGGATCTTGAAGAACGCCCGGTCGTAATACACCGTCCGGACGTTCTCCGAAATGTCGAGCCAGGCCTCCAGCTCCCGCTGCGCCTTGTCGAGTTCGTCCAGGGACATGGCCCGGATCGCGTCGATGTGCTCGAAGTAGAATCCGGGGACGCTGTAGACCGGGCCGCGCCAGCCCAAGTCCTTCCACGTCGCCAGCTCCTGCTCGACGAACTGCCACATCACCAGGTGGACCACCGGGCAGTCGAATTCCTTGTGAAGCGCCGCGACGACTCGCGCCATCTCCGGGGAGTTGACGCAATGCAAGATACTCATGCTTCCCTCTGCTGCATATGTGAATTACCCATTTCCACCACGCGGTCCGCCACGTTCCGCACCGCCTCCTGATGCGAAATGGCGAGGATCGCCCTGCCCCTCTTCATCTCGGCGACGCTCGCCCAGATGCCGCGCTCGGTCTCCTCGTCCAGCCCGGTGGTCGATTCGTCGAGGATGAGCAGCCTGGGGTCGCCGATCAGCGCGCGGGCGATCATGAGCCGCTGCTTCTGCCCGCCCGACAGGCTCCGGCCATGCTCTCCCACCACGAAGTCCAGCCCGCCCTCCAGCTCGCGCACGAACGAGGCGGCCCCGGCTTCGGTCAGCGCCTTCCAGACCTCCTCGTCCCCGGCGTCCCGTCCCAGGGTGATGTTGACCCGGACGGTGTCGTTGAAGAGGAAGACCTCCTGCGGCACGTAGCCGATCTGGCCGCGCCACTTCGCCGGGTCGGCCTCGGCAAGGTCCAGGCCGTCGACGAGGACCTGGCCCTCCCCGGGGCGCAGCAGCCCGGTCATGAGGTCCACGGCCGTGGTCTTGCCCGAGCCCGACGGGCCGCACAGGGCGGTCACGGCATGGAGAGGCACTTCGAGATTGAAATCGCTGAGAACCCGCTTGGCCCCATAGCTGACTCCCACGTTCCTGAACCGTATCCGGTCCCGGAAGACCACGTCCCGACTGCCGCCCGCCGCCGCGCGGTTGCCGTCGATGTCCGCGATCTTCCCGATCAGCATGGCCAGGCTCCCCTCCATGGTCCCGAAGTTCTGCAACGCCTGCTGGAAGCTGGATATCCGGGTGAGGATGCGCTGGAAAAAAAAGGCCATGGCCAGGATCAGCGCCCCGTCGAGGTTGAGCACGGCGCTGCCCGCGTACAGCCCGCCCGCCAACAGCACGGTGATGAACGGCTCCTGGATGGAGTTCAGGACGCTGATGCCCAGCACGCTCCTGCGGGAGGCCTGCTTGAAGCTCTCCACATGGTCCTTGATGTGGTCGATGAACAGGGATTCCACGCCCATGGTCTTGAGCGGCTTGGCTCCGGTCAGCGAGTCGGTGAAAAGGGCGCTCATGTTGTTGAGCGCGTTCGCCTGCTTCATGCCCTCGCGGCGGATCAGCCGGATCAGGGAGTGGAAGCAGAGCAGCAGCGCGCTGCCGCAGACCAGCCCGGCCAGCAGCACCCGCCAGGAGATGAAGGCCCCGACGCACAGGTAGACCATCGCCTGGATCAGGAAGGCGGAGGCCTGCACCATCAGCGTCAGCGCCCTGCCCGCCTGAAAGCATTCCGTGGAAAGGGCATGGATCAGCTTGCCCGTGGGCTGGCTGACGAAATAGCCCCAGTCCGCCCGGAGCAGCCCGTCGAGCATCTTGAGCCGGAGACGGGTGGCTATCTCCGGCTCGATAAAACCGACCTCCCTGAAGGCTACCATCATGATGGCGGCGCGGGCGACCATGGCGCAGCACATGACGACCAGCACGTTGCCCAGGGAGGGGGAAATGCCGACGCCCCGGAACAGGCCGTAGATCTGCCCCAGCAGCGGCGACGACGACTCGCCGCCCATGAGCGAGGCCAGCAGGGGGACGATGCTGACCGCGCCGACGGACTCCACGAATCCGGCCAGCAGCAGACAGGCCAGGGTCTTGGCGATCTGATGCGGAAACTCGTTAAAGAAAAAGAGGCAGGTCTGCCATGTGGTCAGATTTTTCATCACCATTCCGATGCGCGCTGCGATACCGTTTCCCGGGGGCGGCCGCCCCCGCGTCCGCTATACGACCTTCCAGTGCGGCCGCTTCATGAACACCGATTCGCTCCTGGCGAACTCCTCCGGCGTGAGATCCATCACCCGGACCTTCCTGTCCACCTTGGACTCGCCGATGCGCCGCAACTCGTCCAGGCGCACCTTGTCCACGTTCCCCACCACCAGCACGTCGATGAGCCCGGAATCCCGGCCCTGGGCGTAGTCGTCCAGGATGTACACCGCGTCCACCTTGCCCAGGCTGTGCATCACCTCGTCGATGAGCCGGTCGATGCCCAGGGACTTGCGGACGATGGAGCTGATCTCCGGGAAAAAGGGATGCTTCTTGTTGGCCTGGAAAAAAACGCTGCGGCCGGATTGCCGACGCGTCAGATACCCGGCCTCGCTCAAACTGTCGAGCTCGGTCTTGAGCGCGTTGGGGGAAAGGCCGAACTCGCTCGACAATTCCCTGAGATAACTGGAGACGTTCGGATTCAGAAAGAGCTTCAACAGCACCTTGATCCGCGTCTTGGAGGTGAACAATTCGGCGAGCATGGGTATTTCGTACAAAATAACTGTACAAAAAGCAATCAGAAGATCGCATCACATCAGCCGCCCCGCACCAGGTCCATCCGCCCCGGCCCGCCTCTCCGGCAGGTCCCGTGCAGGCGCGGCACATGCCCTGTCATTCCTCCATTGCGGCAGGGGCGGCAAAAGGACATCCTCGGGACATTTTCCCGCCACTCCATCAAACAACAGGAAGTTCCCCTATTGCCGCAAAGCCGCCGAATGTGTTTTATGGGAGCGTCCACTACGACTTTTCCCGGCAATCCCCGCCGGGAACTCCCCCGAAAGGCCTCAATCACCGCCATGAGGCCTTTCACTTTTCCCGGCCCCGCGTTCTTCCTTCTCCCCATCCCTGTTTCGCCATTCCTCTGTTTGTCACGTTTTTGCCTCTTTGCGTGACGGGCTTGCCGACAACACCCGCTACTTCTAGGAAAATGAAGCAAAGGGACAGGACCGGCCGCCGCCTTGGCGGGGCCGACGCGCACGCTCTGGACCGTAAGGTCCCGAGCCGTTTCGACCGGAGAGGATCACGCCCCCATGGACATCGTTTGGATTGATTTCGCGGACCCCGCCTTTCTCAACCCGCTCGTGCTCACCCTCAAGGTGGCCGGGCTGGCCACCATCGGCTCGCTGATAATCGGCGTGGCCGCCGCCTACGTCCTGGCCCGCTGGAAATTCCCCGGCCGCGACTTCCTGGACGCCGTCTGCACCCTGCCCATGGTCATGCCGCCCACGGTGCTCGGCTACTACCTGCTGGTCTTCATCGGCCGACGCGGCGTCATCGGCCAATGGCTCCAGCAGACCTTCGGCATCACCCTGATGTTCACCTGGCAGGGCGCGGTCATCGCGGCCACGGTGGTGGCCTTTCCCCTGGTCTTCAAGTCCGCCCGCGCCGCCCTGGAAGGAGTGGGCAAGCAGTACGAGAACGCGGCCCGCACCCTGGGCCTGGGCGAGTTCGCGCTCTTCCTTCGCGTCTCGCTCCCCCTGGCCATCCGCGGCGTCATCTCGGGCGGGATGCTCGCCTTCGCCCGGGCCATGGGCGAGTTCGGCGCCACCCTCATGGTGGCGGGCAACCTGCCCGGCCGGACCCAGACCCTCTCGCTCGCCGTCTACTCGGCGGTCCAGGCGGGCAACGACGGCCTGGCCAACACCCTGGTCCTCATCATCAGCATCGTCTGCGTGATCATCCTCATGGCCACCAGTAAATTGTTGCAGCCCCGGTTTTAACCCCCATTCAAGGAGATACCGATGAAACGCATTACCTTGTCCGTCCTGTTGTCTTTCCTCCTCCTGGCCGTCGCCGTGGTCGGCAACGCCAGGGCCCAGGAGCTGATCGTCTCCGCCGCCGCCAGCCTGACCGACGCCTTCAAGGACATCGAGCCCGCCTTCGAGAAAGCCCATCCCGGCGTGGACGTGGTCATGAACTTCGCCTCCTCCGGCGCGCTCTACCGCCAGATCGAGCAGGGCGCCCCGGCCGACGTCTTCGCCTCGGCCAACCCCAAGTGGATGCAGAAGGCCATCGAGGGCGGCTTTGTCGTCAAGGGCGCCGAAAAGGTCTTCGCCCACAACTCGCTGGTCCTGGCCACCCCGGCCGACAACCCGGCCAAGGTCACGGGCCTGTCCGACCTGACCGGCGACAAGGTCAAGAGCATCGGCATCGGCACCCCCAAGACCGTGCCCGCCGGCAAGTACGCCCAGGGCGCCCTGGAGGCCAAGGGCCTCTATGAGACCCTGACCCCGAAGATGATCTTCGGCGAGTCCGTCCGCCAGGTCCTGGACTACCTGTCGCGCGGCGAGGTCGACTGCGGCTTCGTCTACGGCACCGACGCCGTCAAGGCGGGCGACAAGGTCAAGAGCATCGCCGAGATCCCCCTGGAGAAGCCGGTGACCTACCCCATCGCGGTGCTCAAGAACGCTGCCTCCGCCGACCTGGCCACGGCGTTCGTCGCCTTCATCCTCAGCCCCGAAGGCGCGGCCAAGCTGGAAGCCCGCGGCTTCAAGAAGCCCTAACCCCGCGTTTCCATCCCCGTTCATGCAATTCGATCTGAACATCACCAAAAAACTGCGCAGCGGAGGAGACGAGTTTCTCCTCCGCTCGCAGTTTTCCACCACGGACCGCGCGCTGGTCCTGTTCGGCCCCTCGGGGTCGGGCAAGACCCTGACCCTGCGCGCCATCGCCGGGATGCTCAAGCCCGACAAGGGCTACATCCGCTTCAACGGCGAGACCCTCTTCGACTCCGAGGCGGGCGTCAACGTGCCCACCCGGAGCCGCCACGTCGGCTACGTCTTCCAGGACTACGCCCTGTTCCCGCACCAGACCGTGCGCGAGAACATCGGCTTCGGCCTGAAGCCCCTCTTCGGCCGCCTCTCGCGCGGGCACCGGGAGTACGTGGAGGAGCTGATCCAGGTCTTCGGCCTCTCGGCCGTGGCCACGCAGAAGCCCGCCGCCCTGTCCGGCGGCCAGCAGCAGCGCACGGCCCTGGCCCGGGCCCTGGCCACCTCGCCCAAGCTGCTCCTGCTCGACGAGCCCTTCTCCGCCCTGGACCAGCCCCTGCGCATCCGCATGCGCGAGGAGCTCTCCCGCTCACTCACGAGCTTCAACATCCCGCTCATCATGGTCACCCACGACTCCGACGAAGTGGAATCCTTCGCCGAATCCATCGTGGTCTACCGCAACGGCAAGGTGGAGGACGTCCACTCGGCCAGGGAGGTCGCCGCCTCGGGCGCGAGCCTCAAGGACATCCTGCGCCGCCAGGTGGAGCAGGCCTACGGCTAGGACCGGGGACGTTCCCCCCAACGCATCGGGCCCCGGCGCACTCTCCGTGCGTAGGGGCCCGATGCGTTGAAAGGGGAGCGGCCGCGCCGTCAGCCCAGGCCGACCTCCTCGAAGCGCGGGTCCCCCTGCAGACTGTCGAACAGGGCGACCCCGCGCCGCCCGCCGTCGATGCGCAGCCGCAAGGCGGCCTGGCACTGCCCGGTGCCGGGCTGGCGGGAGACATTGCGGCCCACGATGTGGACCCGCTCCCGGCCCAGGCGGTCCTCCACCTCGGCGAGCAGGCCGAGCTCCCCGGTCCATTTGAGGCGCAGGGAGAAGAACTGGTCCCCGGCGATGGGCAGCAGGTGCATGGCGTACAGGGCCACCAGGACCAGCACGGTCAGCGGCACCGCGATGACGTATTCTCCCAGCCCCACGGTCACGCCGATGGCCGAGACCACCCAGATGGACGCGGCCGTGGTCAGCCCGCGCACGAAGTCCTGGCTCTTGACGATGGTCCCAGCGCCGAGGAAGCCGATGCCGGTGATGACTCCGGCGGCGGTGCGGGCCGGGTCCATGCGAAAGGCCGAGTCCGCGCCCATGTTCATCTCGATGGAGAGCTTCTGGAAGGTCACGATGATGGCCGCCGACCCCATGCAGACCAGGATGTTGGTCCGCAGCCCGGCCGCCCGGCCCCGGACCTGCCGCTCCACGCCCACCAGGCCGCCGAGGAGCATGGCCACCAGCAGCCGGGCCACGAAATGCCAGTCGTTCAGGAAAATATCCCACAGGTGCTCCACCGCGCAAAACCTCCCCGCGTTGTCGATTCGCCGGGAACGGGAAAGGACTCGCCCCGTACCGCCGAGGGGAGGCGCGTCGTCCCGGCTCGCATTCCATACAAAGACCGTTGGCAAATGATTGTCAATGGATGCGCGAAGATTTTCCGCGCGAGGGCCCGAGGCGTCCGCTATACCGTGTTCAGCACCACGGAGAGGGCCTTGAACCAGAACTCGGCCCGGTCGCCTGGCTTGAGGTCCAGCTCGCGGGCGCTGTCCATGGAGATGAGGGCGCAGACGTCGGAGCCGTCCTCGGTCCGTCCCAGGACCTCGGCCAGGACCGGCGACTCGGTGACGCGCAGGATGGTCGCCCGCAACCGGTTGCGGGCGCTGGCCGCCACGGGCGCGCCCTCGCTGGCCACCACGTTGACCAGCGGGGCCTTGACCGTGGCCGCCACGGGCACGCCGGGCTCGATCTTGAGGTTGCGCAGGCTGTCCACGGTGATGACCGCGCTCAGCCGCTGGCCGGAGCGGGTCTCGATGACCACCTCGGCCATGACCGAATCGCGCACAACCCCGGTGACGTGGCCGACAAAGGCGTTGCGCGCGCTGGTCTTCCGACGCACGGCCCGCTGCATGATGGAGGTGACGTCGCCGGGCGAAAACTGCTGGAACGCGGCCGTGAGGTTCAGCGACGACTGGCCGAGGACCTCCTTGACCACGGTGATGGGCACGCCGGTCCGGAGCATCTCCACGGCCCGGGTGTTGCGCAGCACCTGCGGCCCGGCCAGGTCCCTGGGCAAGCCGCACTCCTTGCCGCGCGCATAGCAGATGCGCCGGAAATAGCCGGGGTCCACCTGAAAGAAATCGCCCCGCGCCCCGCACCCGGCCGGCCCCTCCAGCACGTCGTCGATCTCGCGGAACACCTCGTCGGGCAGCGGCACCTCGCGCACCCGTTCGGCCCCGCCCAGGCGGACCAGGGAGCGCTCCCGGTCGAAGGCACGGGTGTCGTCCAGGGAGAGGATCTCCCCGAGCCGCGCGCCGGTATGACGAAGCAGCAGGAAAATCAACCACATGCGGAGCCTGGCGCGGGCGCTGTCCACCCGCTTGGCCGCGTCCTTCCAGTTGGAGAACGCAAGCTCGAAGGCCTGCAACTGCGGCGGTTCGAGATGTTTGACGTGCTCGGACACGCTGAAAAAATCCCGCGGGCACACCCTGCCAGACGGTCGGTCGTCCCTGTTCACCACGGCTCCTCTCTCCCCAGTCACTCGTTTGTCCATTTGCGTGACATGCTTGCGACTTGGCATTGCAAACCATAGGTGAAACGGGAGGGCGGCACAAGTCCGGAAAGCTCCCCCGAGCCCGGACGCCGCAGGGAGAGAACCATGACCCTGACCGTCGACATCCGCAAGGCCCTGCTTCGCTTCGAGCTTCGGGCGCGCTTCGCTTGCCCGGCGGGCAAGCTGACCGCCATGGTCGGCCCGTCCGGCGCGGGCAAGACTTCGCTCATCCGGCTCATCGCCGGGCTGGACTTGCCGGACCGGGGAACCATCTCCCTGGACGGCACGGTCTGGACCGACTCGGCCAAGGGCGTGAACCTGCCCGTCTTCCGCCGCGACATCGGCATGGTCTTCCAGGAATACACGCTTTTCCCGCACATGACGGTCCGCAGGAACATCCTCTTCGGCGCGCCCGAGGGATTCGACCCGGAGCCGCTGCTCGACACCTTCCGCATCCGCCACCTGGCGGACCGGAAACCCGCCGGCATCTCCGGCGGCGAGCGGCAGCGGGCCGCGTTCTGCCAGGCCCTGGCCCGGCGGCCCCGGCTGCTCCTCCTCGACGAGCCCTTTTCCGCCCTGGACCAGGAGACCCGGGCCTTTCTGTGCGGAATGCTGGCCGAGCTCAAGGGAACCCTGAACATTCCCATCCTGCACGTCACCCACGACCTGCGGGAGGCGAAGCTTCTGGGCGACGACGTCGTCGCCTTGGAGGAAGGCCGCATCTCCACGGAGTGGTTCCGCCGCCAATGCCACACCGGCGATGCTCCCTCCGCTTCCCGGACATCGACAACCCTTTCCCCAGGAGAATCCGCATGCGTCTAGTCAAACCGCTCCTTTTCGCCCTGATTGTCCTCGCCTGCTGCGTCGCGGCCGCATCGGCCGAGGGACTTGTGCTCGCCTCCGGCGGCGGATACAAAAAAATGGTCAATGCCCTGAACGCCCTCTATCAGGAGAAAACCGGCCGAAGCCTGGACCTGAGCTACGGCAACATGGGCAAGGTCACCACCCTGGCCCGGGAAAGCGGCAAGGTGGGGATGGTGCTGGGCGACCGCAAATTCCTGGTGGGCAAGGCCGAACTGTCCCTGGCCACCGAGATGGAGCTGGGTCGGGGCAAGCTGGTCCTGGCCTTCGCCAAGGGATCGAAGTACTCCAAGGTCTCGGACCTGGACGACCCCAAGGCGGGCCGCATCGCCCTGCCGGACACCAGCAAGGCCATCTATGGCAAGGCGGCTCGTGAATTCTTGACGAAAACCGGCCGAATCCCGGCCATAAACCCTCGTCTCGTGGAAGTAGCCACCGTACCCCAGGTGTTCGCCTACCTTTCCACCAACGAGGTGGATATGGGGTTCCTCAACCTCACCCACGCCCTCAACGTGCGCGACCGGCTTGGCGGGTACGTTGTCATCGATGAGTCGGAATACTCTCCCATCCGCATCATCGTGGGCGTCATGGACAGTTGCCCGGACAAGGCGGCGGCCCAAGCCTTCCTCTCCTTCCTGGAGACGCCGGAGGCGCAGGCCGTCATCCGGGCGAACGGGCTTTAGGCTTCATGGACCTGCTCCAGATCCTGGCCCAGCCGCAGACCATGGGTCCGCTCCGGCTCACCATCGAGACCTTGGCGGTGGCCGGAACGCTCCATCTGGTCTGCGGCGTCCTTGTCGCGTACTATCTGACGTCGGGCGCCGGTCCCCTTCGCTCGGCGGCGGATTTCGCGGTTACGCTCCCACTGGTCTTTCCCCCCATAGCCACCGGGTTCCTCCTTCTCATGGTGCTCGGGCGGGCCGGACCAGTGGGCGGCGTGCTGCCGTTCAGCGTTGTCTTCAGCTTTCCGGGCGTGGTCCTCGCCGCCTTCGTCTCGGGCCTGCCGCTCATGGTCAAGCCGGTGGAGGCGGCGCTTCGGGGCGACGTCAAGCGGCTGGCCGAGGTGTCGAGCGTGCTGGGCAAGAACCGCTGGCAGACCTTCTGGCGGGTGCTCCTGCCCAACATCCGGCGCAACGTGGCCGCCGGGTGGTTCCTGGCCCTGGGCCGTTCCCTGGGCGAGGTGGGCGTGACCCTGATGCTCGGCGGCAACATCATCGGCAAGACCAACACCCTTTCCCTTGAAATCTACAACGCCGTGTTCAGCGGCGAGTTCGACCGGGCCCTGGTGCTCTCCGCCATCATCGGCACCTTTTCCCTGGCCATTTTCGTTGCGCTGAAACGGCTTTCGGCCGTATAGGAGACGTCATGCAGACCACACTCGAAATCGTACGCGACAGGGCCCGGGGGCTCTGGGAGAAAATGGGCATCCTGGGCGAGCCCATCGCCGTCCATGCCGGGCCGCTTACCGTGGAACAGGCCATCGGCGCCCCCGACGGCGCCGACTTTCCCATCCAGAAGGGCAAGGAAAAGCTGATGGACGCGGTCTTCCGCGGCCAGCACGGCCAGGCCTTCACCGACCACTACGGCAACTACGCCGGGACCCTCGGCGACGTGGCCGCCCTGCCCTTTGACGGCAACTTCAACCGCGCCGTGTTCGTGGCCACCCTCAACGCCGTGTGCCGCGCCACCGGCCTGGCCGAGGGCACCATCCACTGCCGCGACGCCGGGCCCAAGGAATGCTGCAAGGGCATCGCCGCTCACATCCGCGACAACTACAAGGCCCGGCGCGTGGCCATGATCGGGTTCCAGCCCGCCCTGGCCGAGGCCCTGAACGGCCGCGTCGACCTGCGCCTGGTGGACCTGGACCCGGACAACGTGGGCACGGCCAAGCGCGGCGTGTTCATCGAGGGCGGCGAAGCCACGCGGGAGGTGGTCGACTGGGGCGACATGCTCCTGGTCACCGGCACCACCCTGGCCAACGACACCATCGGCGCGTTCCTGACCGACAAGCCCGTGCTCTTCTACGGCACCACCATCTCCGGCGCAGCCGCCCTCATGGGCTGGAAGCGCTACTGCCCGAAGTCGCTGTAACCCCCCCCTCTTCGCCAACAACGACGAATCCCCGCAAGCCTCGTGCTCGCGGGGATTCGTCGTTTCCGGGACCGGCGGGGCCGGGTCAGGACAGCAGGACCGGCAGCAGCAGGGACGGGGCCAGCCCGGCGCCGACGACCTCCAGATTGCCGGGCTCGCCGCCGATGACCGTGCAGGTCGTGAATCCGGGCGTGAAGTGGAACAAATCGCCCAACGGATGGCCGGTCAACCGGCAGAGCACGCAGCGGATGAACCCGGCATGGGTCACGGCCAGCACCGGCCGGGGGCCCGCAGCCAGCCGCCGGAGCACGGACATGGCCCGATCAGCCACGTCGGCGAAGGACTCGCCCGAAGGCGGCCGGAATTCGGCGAAATCGCGGCCCCGCGACGCATAGGCGTCAGGGAATCGCCAGCGGACCTCGGCAAAGGGCAGGCCGTCCCACTCCCCCATGTCGATCTCGTCCAGGTCGGGCAGGACCTCCGGCTCCAGCCCCAGCCGCACGGCCAGGGGGGCCAGGGTGTCCACGGCCCGGCTTGCCGGACTGGAGCACAGCCGCACGAAGCCGGCCCCGACCATGCGCCGGGCGGCTTCCTCGGCCCGCTCCCGCCCTTCGGCCGAGAGGGGCAGGCAGGTCCGGCCGATGCACCGCCCCGTTCCGCCCTCGCTCTCGGCGTGGCGCATCAGCACGATCACGCCAGCGCCTCCCGGGCCACGTCCTCGGCGGGTGCGCCCAGCTCCAGGCCGAAACGGGCGAGCATGGCCTCGGCCCGCTCCAGCCGGCCGGCGATGGCCCGCCGGGCCTCGGGCTCGTGTCCGAAGAGCCGGAGCTTTTCCCGGTAGCGGTCCGCCAGCGGGATGAAGGACTCGCCCTTGACCAGCTTGTCCGCCAGGAAGACCACGGCCTTCTCGTTCACGGGCCGGTCCGGGGGCAGGGCCATGTCGAAATGTTCCAGGGCCACCTCGGCGGCGAAGGGGAACCCGCTCTCCTTCAGCCGCTGCGCGCCCACCTTCTCGTGATGTCGGCCGCCCTTGCCGATGTCGTGGGTCAGGGCCGCGCCCCGGATCTTGGCCGGGTTCAGCGGATGCGCGCCCGGACGGAGGTTGAGCCGGTCGCAGAGGGCCCCGGCCACGCGGGCCACGGCCCGGCAGTGGGCGACCACCTCGGACGGGACCGCGAACATCTCGTAGAGCTGCTCGCACTCCGGCTCCAGGGGGTAGTCGAGGTCCACCAGAGCGCGGGCCAGCTCGTAGTCCTCCGGGGTGTCCAGGTCGTGCACGGTGCCGAAATCGGCCACGTCCAGGTCCATGGCGTCGGCCTCGCGCCTCTCCAGGACGCGGCGCAGGCCGCCCTCTCCGTCGTGGGCCAGGATGTCGGGAATCAGGGAGCGGTCGAGGAGCGGCGGGTGGCCCCGCTCGCCCCGGAAGCGGGGATAGAGCACGGCCGGGCGGGCCCGCCCGTAGGATTCGACCAGGCGCGCCACGGTCTCGGCCCGGACCAGGGGGATGTCCACCGGGAGCACGAAGAAGGCCTCGGCTTCCTCCGGCAGGGCGGCCACCCCGGTCCGCACCGAGCTGAACATGCCCTGCTCGTACTCCGCGTTGCGCACGGGCTCGGCCCCGGCCAGGCGGGCGGCGGCGTCCACCTCCCCGCCCCGCTTGCCCGTGACCACGATGACCGGCTCGACCCGGTTGGCATTCAGACAGCGGAGGCAGTGCGACAGGACGGTGCGCTCGCCCAGGGGGAGCAGCGGCTTGAACCGGGCCATGCGCGAGGACAGCCCCGCCGCCAGGACAACGGCCGCCGGGCGCGTCACTTGCCGTTCCCCGCGCGCACCCCGATCAGCTCGGCCGCGATGCTGACCGAGATTTCCTCCGGGGTCTGCGCGCCGATGGTCAGGCCGATGGGGCAGTGGCAGCGGTCGACGTCCGCCTGGGTGTAGCCGTCGGCCAGCAGGGAGTCGTAGATCTTGTCGCGCTTGCTCCTGCTGCCGATCATGCCCACGTATCCCGCCGGGGTGCGCAGGGCTTCGGCCAGGACGGCGCGGTCGTGCAGGTGGCCGCGGGTGACGATGACGATGAAGGCGTCCCGGCCCACGTCGAGCCCGGCGCAGCAATCCTTGAAATCGGGCAGGACCACCACCTCGTCCACCTCGGGGAAGCGCTCGCGGTTGGCGTATTCCGCGCGGTCGTCCAGGACCACGGTGCGAAAGCCGATCATGGTCCCGACGCGGGCTGTGAACAGGGAGACGTGCCCG
>NZ_JAQUWN010000044.1 GCF_028692895.1 Pseudodesulfovibrio sp. | reverse complement strand
TCGGTGTTGAACCAGGAGCTGAACCGTTCGTCCTTGACCCCGTCCTCCACCAGGCCGAGTTCGGAGAGGCGGACGGGCTGGCCGTTGCGGTAGGCCACGATGACGTTTTTGTAGGCGTCGGCCCGGGTGAGCTGGCCGTTGTCGTCCAGCATCAGCGACTGCTCGGCGCCCTCCAGGGTGCCCAGCGGCAGGTTGACGTTGGCGCTGTCCACCGCGTCGCGCACCTCGTCGATGCCGAGCTGGCGCGAGGCCACCTCGCGCGGGTCGAGGCGGATGCGCACCGCGTACTGCTTTTCGCCGTAGATGAGGACCTGGGCCACGCCGGGAATGGTGGAAATGGTCTGGGTCAGGAAGGTCTTGGTGTAGTCGTTGACCGTGGACATGGGCAGGGCGTCCGAGGTCACGGAGATGTAGAGGATCGGGCTGTCCGCCGGGTTGACCTTCTGGAAGCTCGGCGGGTCGGTGATCTCGTCGGGCAGGTCGCTTTCCGCGCGCGAGATGGCGGACTGGACGTCCAGGGCCGCGCCGTCGATGTCGCGGTCCAGGGCGAACTGGAGGGTGATGGTGGTGTTGCCCAGCGAGTTGACCGAGCTCATGGAGAGCAGCCCTGCGATGGACGAGAACTCGCGCTCCAGCGGCGAGGCCACGGAGGATGCCATGGTGTCCGGGTTGGCGCCGGACATGGTGGCAGTCACCTGGATGGTCGGGAACTCCACGGCGGGCAAGTAGCTGACCGGCATCTTGAGATAGCAGATGACGCCGAAGAACAGGAACCCGAACATGACCAGCGTGGTCATGACCGGGCGTTCGATGAAGAGATCGGTGACTTTCATCAGGCGTTGCCCCCGTCGGTGGCGTTGGCGTCGGGCGCGGCCTCGGGAGCGGGCGCGGCGGGCTGGGCTCCGGCGGGCTTGGCGTCGGACGCGGGCCCCGCCTGGTCGGGCTTGGCCCCGGGGAGGATGGGCTTGGCGTCGTCGTTGCGGACAATGACGGTCGCGCCGGGGTAGAGGCGGAGCATACCCTCTATGATGACGGTTTCGTCCTTCTGGAGACCCTTTTCGATGACCACTTCGTCATCGTCGCGCATGCCCATGACCACGGGCCTCATGACCGCCTTGCCGTCCTCGACCACGTATACGTACTTGCCCTCGGGCCCGCGCTGCACGGCCTGGGCCGGAATGCGCACCGCGTCCTTCTTGATGGAGAGGATCAGCTCCACGGTCACGAACTGGCCGGGCCAGAGCTTCTCGTCCTCGTTGGTGAACCGCGCCTTGAGGTTGATCATGCCGGTGTCCGGGTTGATCCAGTTGTCCACGAAGGTGAGGTGGCCGGTGGCGTGCTGCGCGCCGGGCGCGTTGGGCGTGGCCAGCACGGTCAGGTCGTCGTCGATGAAGTGGGAGCGGACCATGCCCACGTCGCGGCCGGGGATGGAGAAGACCACGTCCGAGGGCTTGATGGTCTTGATGACCACCAGTTCGTCCTTGTCGGCGGCCACGAGGTTGCCCTCGTCGAGCAGGGTGCTGCCCGCGATGCCGTCGAACGGCGCAGTGATCTTAGTGAAATGCACGTTGCGCTTGGCGATGTCCGCCTGGGCGGCGTCCGACTCCATGGCCTTGCGCGCGGTCTGGTAGGCGGTCAGCTTCTGCTCGAACTCGTCGCGGGAGATGACCTGCTGTTCATAGAGGTCCTTGTAGCGGACGAAGTCCTTTTGGGCCTGCTCGGCGGTGGCGCGGTCGCTGGCCACGTTGGCCTGGGCCCCCTGCTGCTGGTAGATGTAGGTCTCGGGGTCGATGGTGTAGAGGATCTGCCCGGCCTTGATGTGGTCGCCGTCCAGGAAGTGGATGCGCAGGATGTGGCCGTCCACGCGGGATTTGATGGTGACGGAGTTGGAGGCCTTGACGTTGCCCACGGCCATCAGGGAGACCGGGGTGTCCTTGGCCGCGGCCTGGACCGTCTTGACCGGCGACGGGGGCCGTCCCTGCTTCTTCTTCTCCGAACAACCGGAGAGAATCAGGGCGGCAAGCAGGCCGAACAGGGCGAGATATCGGCAGAAAATGCGGGACGGACGGGCTTTCTGACGGACGGCGCGAACGGTCATGGGTTCTCCGGAGTAGGCGGTTGTTGGATGGTATGATGTTGATTCAATACTCCGTCCACGATTTTCTTGCAATCCGATCGTATCCCTGCGGGTTGAAATGAATCGGGTTTTCTTCTCGTCACCTTGACTTTTTCCCGTCTTTAAATAACACTATAAAACAGCAATTAAGATGCCTGGACCAGATGGCCGGGAGATTGTCCGGCCGTTTGGCAGGGCTTCATTTTTTTTGCTCAAACCATCGTTTTGGAGAATTTTTCGTTATGGCAATGATCGAGGTGAACAAGCTGCACAAGTGGTATGGAGACTTTCACGTCCTGCAGGGCATCACCGAATCCGTGGACGCGGGCGAGGTGCTGGTCATCTGCGGTCCGTCCGGTTCGGGCAAAAGTACCTTCATCCGCTGCATCAACCGCCTGGAGGAGTACCAGAAAGGTCAGATCCTCTTCGACGGCAAGGACATCCTGGACAAGGACGTCAACATCAACAACCTGCGGGCGGAAATCGGCATCGTCTTCCAGCAGTTCAACCTGTATCCCCACCTGTCCGTGCTCAAGAACGTCACCCTGGCTCCCCTCAAGGTCAAGAAGATGGCCAAGGACGAGGCCGAGGACATCGCCTTGCACCTGCTGGAGCGCGTGGGGATTCACGACCAGGCCCACAAGTATCCGGCCGAGCTTTCCGGCGGGCAGCAGCAGCGGGTGGCCATCGCCCGCTCTCTGGCCATGAAGCCCAAGGTCATGCTCTTCGACGAGCCGACCTCGGCCTTGGACCCGGAGATGATCAACGAGGTCCTGAACGTCATGAAGGATCTGGCGCGCGAGGGCATGACCATGCTCTGCGTCACCCACGAGATGGGGTTCGCCCGCGAGGTGGCGGATCGCGTCCTGTTCATGGACGGCGGCATTGTGGTCGAGCAGGCCCCGCCGGACGAGTTCTTCAAGAACCCCAAAAGTGAGCGTGCAAGGGATTTCCTCAAGGAAATCCTGTAATTCCGGTTAGAGAAACGATTCCCTAGAGAGAGGAGGAAACATGAAACGTTTGGTAGTTGTTCTCGCCCTGGTGCTGTCCTTCGTTTTCGCGGCTTCCGTCGCGGGCGCGGGCAAACTGGAGGATGTCAAGAATGCCGGCGTGCTGGTCTGCGGCGTCAAGGACTCCGTCAACCTGTTCGGCTTCATTGATCCCAAGACCAATGAACTGGTCGGTTTCGATGTCGACGTCTGCAAGTACATCGCCGACAAGATCGGTGTGAAGACCGAGTTCAAGGTCGTCACCTCCAAGAACCGCATCCCCATGCTGGCCCAGGGTTCCGTGGACATGCTGGCCGCCACCATGACCCACAAGTTTTCCCGTGACGAGCAGATCGACTTCTCCATCACCTACTTCATGGATGGCCAGAAGCTGCTCGTGAAGAAGGGCTCCGGCATCCTGTCCACCGACGACCTGGCCGGGAAGAAGGTCGGCACCGTCAAGGGCTCCACCTCCGAGAAGAACATCAAGGCCGCCCAGCCCGAGGCCCAGGTCATCTCCTACGACGAGTACCCGCAGGCGTTCATGGCGCTCAAGCAGGGCAAGGTCAAGGCCGTGACCACCGACTCCGGCATCCTGGCCGGTCTCAAGGCCGGTGACGACAACCCGGACGAGTGGGAAATCGTCGGCGAATTCTTCTCCGCCGAGCCCTACGGCCTCGGCGTTCCCCAGAACGATTCCGAGTTCCGTGATTTCGTCAACAAGAGCCTCAACGAGATGTGGCTCGACGGCACCTACAAGCAGTTGTTCAAGAAGTGGATGGGTTACGACCTGCCCGCCGGCTGGCAGATGGAACTGTGGCCCATGTAGGCTGCGGTCGCATCGACTGATTCACCGGGAGCGCCGCGCGGCGCTCCCGGTTTTCCCCGCACATATCGCAACCCACGGATCGAGTTTTGGACTATAAATTTCAATGGGCCGAGATGTTTTCGGGCGAGCCAGCCCGGTGGATGTGGGAGGGTTTCCTCACCACCATGCAGATATCCACCATTTCCCTGGCCTGCGCCATGATCCTCGGCATCATCATCTGCGTGATGCGGATGACGCCGTTCAAACCCCTGCAGTGGTTCAGCCTCGCCTTCACAGAATTTTTCCGCAACACCCCGCTGCTGGTGCAGATATTCTTCTGGTACAATGCCTCGTACTTCGTCATTCCGGACGTCATCAACAACTGGCTCAACGATCTCTATTACTGGTTCCCCGGTCCGTTCACCCTGTTCGGCCACAAGTTCGTCGGCGAGTGGATGCTCTTCAACGTCGAGCTGATCACCGGCATCATCGCGCTGACCGTGTACACCTCGGCCTTCATCGCCGAGGAGCTGCGCGCGGGCATCTTCTCCATCCCCAAGAACCAACTGGAGGCGTCGCGGGCCGTGGGCCTCTCGTTCTTGCAGGCGTACCGCTACGTGATCCTGCCCCAGGCTCTGCGCATCGTCATTCCGCCGCTCATTTCCCAGGCCCTGAACCTGATCAAGAACTCCTCGCTGTGCATGGTCATCGGCGTGGGCGAGATCATGTACCAGGCCACCCAGATCGAGTCCTACCACGCCATTCCCTTCGAGGCATTTTCGGTGGCGCTGGGCATTTATCTGATCATCTCGTTGTTCGTCTCCTTCTGCATCACGATGTACAACAAGCACTTCATGGTGCAGGTAAGGTACTAGGGGGCGACCAGTGCATTGGAATATCGTAGCCGACAACTTCGTCTATTTCCTCTGGGGCAACACCTCCATCGACTGGGTGTTTCCGTTCATCCACCGGCCAGAAGGGTTCTTCGCCTCCATCATCCTGGCCTTCACCGGCATCCTCGGGGCCTTCTGGCTCGGCCTTGCGGCCGGGCTGATGCGCCTGTCGCGCAAGTGGTACATCAAGTGGCCCGCCGTGGTGTACGTCGAGATGATCCGCGGCATGCCGCTATTGCTGCTCATCTTCTGGTTCTACTACCTGGCGCCGGTTATCACCGGGCAGAACCTGCCCGCCTTCACCACGACGATCTTCTGCTTCATCATCTTCACCGGGGCCTACGTGGCCGAGATCGTCCGCGCGGGCGTCAATGCGCTGCCCAGGGGCCAGATGGAGGCCTCGCGCGGGTCCGGACTCTCGCACGCCCAGGCCATGCGCTTCGTCATCCTGCCCCAGGCCCTGCGCAACATGATCCCGTCCTTCGTCAACCAGTTCGTCTCCCTGACCAAGGACACCTCGCTGGCGGCCATCCTGGGCGTCATCGAACTGACCCGCACGGGCGTGCAGGTGGACAACCGCGAGACCGTGGCCTCCTTCGAGATCTGGATCGCCATCGCCTGCCTGTACTTCCTGATCTGCTACGTGCTGACGTCCTACAGCCGCCGCCTGGAGGCGCAGCTTTCACGCTATCAGGCCAGGGACCGCTAGATGGTGGACAGCCGTCTCGCCGCCCGCATCGACCATACGCTGCTCAAACCCGCCGCCACGGCCCGGGAGCTGGAGGAACTCTGCTCCCAGGCCGTGCGCTTCGGTTTTTACGGGGTGTGCGTGAATCCCTCGGCCATCGGCCGGGTGGCCCGCCTTCTGCTGGGGAGCCCGGTGACGCCGGTCTGCGTGGTCGGCTTCCCCCTGGGCGCGACCCTGCCCGGGATCAAGGCCGCCGAGGCTGCCGCCGTGGTGGACTTGGGCGCGCGGGAGCTGGACATGGTCCTGAACCTCGGCGCGTTCAAGGACGGGCTGGACGGCCTGGTCCGCGAGGACGTCGCGGGCGTGGTCCGCGCGGCGGCCGGGCATCCGGTCAAGGTCATCCTGGAGACCGGGCTGCTTTCGGGCGAGGAGATCGTCCGGGCCTGCGGGCTCTGCGTCGAGGCCGGGGCGCGCTTCGTCAAGACCAGCACGGGCTTCGGGCCGGGCGGGGCCACGGTGGAGGCGATCCGCCTCATGCGCCGGACCGTGGGGCCGGACGTCGGAGTCAAGGCGAGCGGCGGCATCCGCACCCGCGAGGACGCCCTGGCCATGATCGAGGCCGGAGCCGACCGCATCGGCGCGTCCGCTTCGGTGGCCATCGTCGGCGGTTAGTTCTTTCTGCGGCGGGATCGGAACCCGCCTTTTGGTGAGGAAAAGCAGCGGCGGGCAGGGGAGAACGTCTCCGGAAACGAGCCCGGACCGCCATTCATTCCTGTCTTTTTTCCCGTATCATCGATAGCATTTCCCCATCAGAAGGAGGATCGCGTGACCGACATCACCCTGCAACATTTCGCCGCGCCCGAGGACATCGAGGCCGAGTCCCTGCGCATCATCGATTCCGAGGTCCCCGAGCCGCGCCCCTACGCGGGGCGGCAATGGGAGATCGTGCGCCGGATGATCCACACCACGGCCGATTTCGACCTGCTGAACCTGGTCCGCTTCCGGGAAGGGGCGGTGGAATCCGGCCTGGCGGCGCTCAAAAACGGGGCGAAGATCGTCTCGGACACCGAGATGGCCCGGTGCGGCATGCCGCTGCGCCGCCTGACGCCGCTCGGGTGCTCGGTGCATTGCCTGATGAACGACCCGAGGGTGATCGAGCGCGCAAAAGCGGAGAAAATCACCCGCGCAAAGGCGGCCGTGGACGTGGCCGTGCGCGAGTTGAAGCCCGGGATTTACGTCATCGGCAACGCGCCGACCGCGCTGATCCGGCTCGTGGAACACATCGATTCCGGTGAGGTTTCGCCCGCATTGGTGGTCGGAATGCCGGTCGGATTCGTCAATGCGGCGGAGTCCAAGGCCCTGCTGATGCGTCGGGACGTGCCGTATGTGGCCATCGAAGGGCGCAAGGGCGGGAGCGCTTTGGCCGCCTGCGTGGTCAATGCGCTGGCCATCATGGCACTCTGATTTCCATTTTTTCATTTCAAAAAACGCGCGATTCACGTACCGGGGATCGCGCGTTTTCGCGTTTTTTCGTTTCCGTTTCGCGAAGGTGTCGGCGAAATTTTCGAAAATTCTGGACACGACGGGATAACCTGTTAGGAATTCAGGAAAGTGTTGTTGTCACAGGTCGCCCCTGCGGCGGCCTTCATGCCGGTCCTTCCGAGGGGGAGGCCGGTAATCCGTCAGAGCTGGAAGGGGTCATGGCTCATCAGAAAAAAGGGAAAAGCACGGTCACCGTCTACCCGGACTGGTGCAAGGGGTGCGGCATCTGCGCGGAGTTCTGCCCGAGCAAGGTTTTCGAGATCGGCGAACATGGCAAGGCCACGGTGGTCCGGGAAAAGGACTGCATCCATTGCGGTTTTTGCGAGCTGCACTGTCCTGACTTCGCCATCGTGGTCCGCGACAAGTCGCCCGTGGCGGAGATGGAAGACACGGCCCCGGACAAGCCCGGGGCCAAGAAGGGAGCGTAGGCCATGCCCAGACGCAAGAAACGCAAGGAAATTTTCGCGCTCGGCAACGAGGCCGTGGTCGAGGGAGCGCTGCTCGCCGGTTGTTCGTTCTACGGCGGCTATCCCATCACCCCCTCGTCCGAGATAATGGAGATCATGGCCGCGCGCCTGCCCATGACCGGGGACGGGGTGTTCATGCAGATGGAGGACGAGATCGCCAGCATGGGGGCCATCGTCGGCGCGTCTCTGGCGGGCCGCAAGGTCATGACCGCCACCTCGGGCCCCGGATTCTCGCTCATGCAGGAGAACCTCGGGTACGCCATCATGGCCGAAGCGCCTCTGGTCCTGGTCAACGTCATGCGAGGCGGGCCGTCCACCGGGCTGCCCACCAGCCCGGCCCAGGCCGACGTGCAGCAGGCCCGCTGGGGCACCCACGGCGACCACCCGATCATCGTCCTCTCCGCCTCCGACGTGCAGGAATGCCTGGACATGACCATCACCGCCTTCAACATGGCCGAGAAATACCGCACCCCGGTCATCCTGCTCCTGGACGAGGTCACGGCCCACACCCGCGAGAAGATCGAGGTCCCCAACGAGGGCGAGTTCGAGGTCTTCTCCCGCACCGTGCCGTCCATGCCGCCCGAGTGGTACAAGCCGTACGAGGAGACCGTGCGCGGCGTGCCGCCCATGCCGCCGCTGGGGGCGGGCTACCGTTTTCACGTCACCGGCCTGACCCACGACCGCAACGGGTTCCCGACCCAGCGGCCCGAGGAGATCGTCGAGCTCCTGGAGCGCATCCACCGCAAGATCGACCAGTTCTTCTACGACATCCAGTTGGTGGACGAGGTCCAGACCACGGACGCGGACGTGGTGGTCATCGCCTACGGCAGCGTGGCCCGGTCGGCCGAACTGGCCGTGCATCAGGCGCGGCTAAACGGCGTGCGCGCCGGGCTGCTCAAGCTCAAGACCCTGTTCCCGTACCCCCGGCGGCATACCGAAAAGATCCTGGGCCACGCCCGGACCCTGGTTGTGCCGGAGATGAACATGGGCCAGATGTCCCGCGAGGTGAAGCGCGTGAACATGGGCCGGGCCTCCGTCCGGACCATCAACCGCGTGGACGGCCAGATCGTCACTCCCTCGGAAATTCTCAAGGTCATCATGCAGGGGTAGCGCAATGAACGGACTTACAGGCAACGACGTCATCCACCAGTACCTGAGGCACAACAAGAAATTCCCGCACGTGCTCTGCCCCGGCTGCGGCCACGGCATCGTGCTCGGGACGCTGATCCGGTCCATCCACGCCCTGTCCATTCCCAAGGACGACATCGTGGTGGTGGCGGGCATCGGCTGCTCCGGCCGGTTGGCCGTGTATGTGGACTTCAACACGGTGCACACCACCCACGGCCGGGCCCTGACCTTCGCCACGGGCATCAAGATGGCCAACCCGAAGCTCAAGGTCATCGCCCTCATGGGCGACGGCGACGCCCTGTCCATCGGCGGCAACCACCTGATCCACGCGGCCCGGCGCAACATCGGCGTCACCGCCCTGGTCCTGAACAATTCGATCTATGGCATGACCGGCGGCCAGAGCTCCCCGGCCACGCCCGAGGGCGCGACCACCATGACCAATCCCTACGGCCAGTTGGACAAGGCGTTCGACACCGTGGAGCTGGCGCGCGGGGCCGGGGCCAACTACGTGGCGCGCGGCACGGTCTTCCACGTCAAAAAGCTGGAGAAGATCATGATCGAGGCGCTGGGCCGCCCCGGCTTCAGCCTGGTGGAGGCCATCACGCCGTGCCACACCCAGTACGGCCGCAAGAACAAGTTCAAGACGCCCGTGGACATGTACCAGTGGCTCAAGAAATCGGCCATCGACGTGGAGCGGTACGAGGAACTGGCCGATGACAAGCGCGAGGGGCGGCTGCCCATCGGCGTCTTCTTCAGGCGCGACCGCAACGGCTACGAGGAACGGTACTACGCCATGAAGGAAGCCCTGACGGGCAAGGGCGCCAAGGGGGGCCGGAAATGAAGCCGCAGGAACTCGACCGTTTTGAAATTCGTTTCTCAGGCCTGGGCGGCCAGGGGATCATCACCCTGGGCAAGATCATGGGCCAGGGGCTGGCGCTGGGCCACGGCTACAACGTCACCCAGACCCAGAGCTACGGGCCGGAGGCGCGCGGCGGCTCCAGCAAGTGCGACCTGGTCATCAGCTCGGGCCGGATCAGCTATCCCAAGGCCGAGAGCCTGGACTTGCTGGTGGCCCTGTCCCAGGAGGCGTGCAACGCCTATTATCCCTACCTCAAGCCCGGCGGGGCGCTGGTCATCGAGACCGAGCTGGTGGGCCAGCAGCCCACCAACCGGTTCCTGGGCCTGCCCTTCACGGCCCTGGCAAGGGACAAGGTCGGCGTGGCCCAGGCCATGAACACCGTGGTGCTCGGCGCGCTCTCCTTCCTCCTCCCGTTCGTGCAGCAGGCGATCATGCGCAAGACGCTCGAAACCGTGCTGCCCGCCAAGATCCGGGCCGTGAACGTCAAGGCGTTCAACCTCGGCCACCGGCTGGCCAAGAAGGAGTGGGGCGACGACGCCGGGGAGGTCTGGCGCGTGGAAGAGGGGTTCGGAGATGATTGATGCGAAAGGGGCGCTCGGAGCGCCCCTTTTTTCGATCAGTCGAATTTGCTTTTGACCGAGGGTTCCAGCCCGTTGTCCTGCCTGAGCTGCGGGAGCAGCTCGCGGACGTTGTCGGTGATGGGGATGGTCCAGTTGTGGCCCGATACCACGGCGTGGTCGTCCAGCCGGATGATCCGGGCGGTCATGTAGACGTAGTTGTCGCCGATGACGTAAGAGCCGGCCAGCACGGCGGAGCGGGGCGGCAGGTTTTCCAGCGAGCCCTGGGGCGGGTTGCGGTAGAGGGCGGGGTCCACGTCGCGGGGCGTCATGAAGGCGTCCGGGCCGGGCTCGCCTTGGGTGACGAGCACGCCGCGCTGCACCAGCCGGTCGGCCACCTGCTCCATGACCACCAGGCCGAAGGGCGCGGTGTCGGCCGGGTTGTTCTTGTCGGTGAAGGGCCGGACGTACACCGGCGACTTCTTCGACAGCTCGGACGGGCCGATGTTCGAGTAGAGCACGTTGGCCGCGTTGTGATTGATCTCGATGATGGGCACGGACGATTCGTCGTGGTATGAGCGGGTGGTCGGGGCCGTGTCGAAGACGTAGTTGAAGCCGTCCCCGGCGGTTTTTTTGGTGTCCTGCCACATCCGGTTGCCGCACCCGGCCGCGAGGGCCAGGCAGGCGAGAAGGGCGAGGAGGCGGATGGTCTGTGTCATGCGTTCGTGTCCCGTGTTGGGGGTCCGTCGTGCTCCGTGCGCAGCCCGCGCGCGGGCGCTACCTGCGTGCCTCATCGGCTGCCCGGGCGATTTCCTTTAGGATGGCCCGGAGCAGGGCGGTCATGATCCCGGCCGACGCCTCGGCCGTGGCGATGACGTCCTTTAGCGACGCCTCGGCCATGCAGTCGGGCAGGTTCTTGTTGGTCAGGCAGGAGACGCCGAGCACGCGGATGCCCATGTGGTGGGCGGCGATGGCCTCCATGCAGGTGGACATGCCGATGGCGTCGGCCCCCATGGCCCGGTACATGCGCGTCTCGGCCGGGGTCTCCATGTTCGGGCCCATGACCTGCATGTACACGCCTCGCTCCAGCCGGACGCCGAGCTCCAGGGCCTTGCGCACGGCCAGGGCGCGCAGGCCGGGGTCGTAGACCGCGCGCATGTCCGGGAAGCGGTCGCCCCACGCGTCCTCGTTGCGGCCGCGCAGGGGAGTGGTCCCGGTGAGGTTGATGTGGTCCTCGATGACCATGGGCGCGCCGACCTCGAAGGAGGGGTTGAGCGCGCCCGCCGCATTGGTCACGATCAGGGTGCGGACGCCCATCTCGCCCAGGACGCGGACGCCGTAGGCGGCCTCCCGCGCGTCGAACCCCTCGTAGAGGTGGAACCGGCCGCTCAGGGCCAGCACCGGCGCGCCCTCCAGGGTCCCCAGGATCATGCGCCCGGCGTGGCTCTGGACCGTGGATACCGGGAAGCCCGGAATGTCGCCGTAGGACAGGGAGCGGACGTCCGCCATGGCGTCTGTCAGGCCGCCCAGGCCGGTGCCCGTTATAATCCCCACTGCCCCGGCTTGAATTTTGCCTAGCTTTTCCTGTATATATGCGGCAGACTGTTGTATCTTCTCTAGGTATTTCATGGTGCTCCCCGCGTGGCCCGCGCCCGGCGTCGGCCGCCCGTTCGGAAAAGGCTGAATTGAACCGAAGGACAGGCGTTTGTTATGGATATCGCTACGCTACTTGGTCTTGCCGTTGGTCTGTCACTGATCCTGGGCGCCATCATTATCGGGGGCGCGGTCGATGTCTTCATCAACATCCCCGGCATGATGATCGTCTTCGGCGGGACCCTGGCCTCCATCCTGGTGGCCTTTCCCTTTGAAGAGGTCATACAGGCCTTTAACGCCGCCTTCAAGATGTTCGTCCAGCGCAAGACCAAGGTGCGCGACGTGGTCAACATCATGGTCAAGGTGGCCGAGATCAGCCGCCGCGAGGGACTCATCGCCCTGGAGAACGTCCAGACCGAGAACATGGTCCTCAAGAAATCCTGCCAGCTCATCGCGGACAACGCGGACCCCGAGATCATCCACTCCACCCTGCATATCGAGATCAATTCCCTGCGCCGCCGCCACCAGGTCGGGCAGGACGTGTTCAAGCGGCTGGCGGCCCTGGCCCCGTCCTTCGGAATGATGGGCACGCTCATCGGCCTGGTCCAGATGCTCTCCCAGCTCGACGATCCCAAGTCCATCGGCCCGGCCATGGCCGTGGCCATCCTGACCACGTTTTACGGCAGCGCCATGTCCACGCTCCTGTTCATCCCCATCGCGGCCAAGCTCAAGGCGCGCACCCTCCAGGAGCAGTTGCACCTGGAGGTCATCTTCGAGGGTGCGAAATCCATTCTGGAGAACAACAACCCCCGGCTGGTGTACGAGAAGCTTTCCTCCTTCCTCGCCCCCGGCGAGCGTGAGACCAACTGATGAGCGAAGACGATCTCTATTCCTCCTACCAGGAAGAGGAGGAGTCGGAAAACGAATGGATGACCACGTTCGCCGACCTCTCCATGCTCCTGCTGGTGTTCTTCATCCTGCTCTACTCCATGTCCACCCTGGACACGGACAAGTTCTCCGAGACCTTCAGCTCGGTGACCAAGGCGCTCCAGGGCAAGATGGAGAAGATTTCGACCAGCCGCATCACCCGCGAGGAGGCCGGGGTGCTCCTGGACCAGGCCCTGATGCGCCGCCAGATCATCGAGTCGCAGCGCAAGGTCTTCGCCGAGGTCAAGACGCTTCAGACCAAGAAGGGCGTGGAGGGGCTGGTCTCGGCCAACTTCGAGGACGGCGTCATCACCCTGCGCGTGCCCGGCGACGTCATGTTCCTGTCGGGGCAGACCTCCCTGTCCCCCCAGGGCATCGCCGTGCTGGCCACGCTCAAGAATTTTTTCATCCAGCACAAGGACCAGAACATCAAGGTCATCGGCTACACGGACAACGTCCCGCCGGGTCCCGGCTCCCGGTTCCGGGACAACTGGGAGATTTCCGCCCTGCGGGCGGTCACCGTCCTGCGCGAGCTGCTCAAGATGAAGATCGAGCCCACGCGGCTCACGGCCACGGGACTGGCCTATCTCAATCCCATTTATCCGAACACCACGGCCGAGTACCGGGCCAGGAACCGCCGGGTGGAGTTCGTGCTGGAAAAGCGGGTCATGGGCAAGTAGCCCTGTCAGATTTGAGGTAACCGAAACAAGAGGGAAGGTATGGGATTCGACATTGCAATGCCCTCCGGCGACGGTCAGTTGCGCAAGGCCTTCCGCACGCGGGTGCCCGGACTCACCGTCCGGTTCCCCGCGCTCAAGAAGGTTTACGAGGTCAAGGACCTGAGCGCCACAGGATTCGCCGTGCTGGATCAGGAGAAGGGGTTCAAGGAAGGCCAGAGCCTTGACGTGGACATGCTCATCAACAAGAAGCTGTTTGTGGGCGAGTGCAAGGCCCAGGTCATGCGCGTGCTCGACAACGGCATCGTGGGCATCAACTTCGTGGACCTGGGCCGCCAGCAGCAGGCCAAACTCGACAAGCTCGTCCTGGAAGTGCAGAAAAGGCTCATCGAGCTGCGCAAGAAGCAGCGCGAGCAGGAATAGCCGGAGCGTTTCATGGTTCCAGACCGTCACAAGGTCCTCATTGCCAACCGCGGCGAGATCGCCATGCGGGTCATGCGCGCATGCCGCGAGCTCGATCTCGACTTCGTGGCGGTCTGCACCGAGGCGGACCGCGAGTCCGGCCACATCCGCCTGGCCCGCGAACTGGCCGGTGACGGCGCGGTCTACCGCATCGTCTCCTACCTGGACGCCAACGAACTCTTCGCCGTGGCCGACGCGGCCGGGGCCACGGCCGTGCATCCCGGCTACGGCTTCTTCGCCGAGGACTTCCGCTTCGCCCGGCGGGTTGTCCGGCGCGACAGGCCCATGGAGTTCATAGGCCCCTCCTGGTGGGTCATCCGCGACCTGGGCGACAAGATCAACACCAAGCGCATCGCCCGCAGCCTGGGCGTGCCCACGGTCCCCGGCTCGGACCGCCCGGTCTACAGCGAGCTGGAGGCCGAGGAGATCGCCGCCAACCTCTTCGATTTCCAGGCGGCCCAGGGCATCGTGGACGGCGTGGTCATGGTCAAGGCCTCGGCCGGTGGCGGCGGCATGGGCATCGAGGAGGTGGGCAGCTTCGAGGCCTTCCGCTCGGTCTTCCGCCGCATCCGCAACTACGCCAAACGCAATTTCGGGGACGAGGGCGTGCTCATCGAGCAGCGCATCTTCGACTTCAACCATCTGGAGGTCCAGGTGGTGGCCGAACGGGGCGGCAAGGCCCAGGTCCATTTCGGAACGCGCAACTGCTCCATCCAGTCCACGGGCAAGCAGAAACGGCTGGAGGTCGCGCCCGGCTTCGCCCCGGACGTCATTCCCTACACCTTCGACGCGTCGGGCGTGCTCGACGCCATCACCCGCCATTCCCTGGCCATGGCCAAGGAGGCGGGCTACGACAACGTGGGCACCTGGGAGTGGATCGTCACCCCGCGCGGCGAGCCCTTCCTGATGGAGGTCAACACGCGCATCCAGGTGGAGAACGGCGTCTCGGCCGTGATATCCCGCGTTCACGACCGGCCGGTGGACATCGTGTCCGAGCAGATCCGTCTCGCCCTGGGCGGGCGGCTGGGCTACAGCCAGGACGACATACGGTTCGAGGGCGTGGGCATCGAGTACCGTATCGTGGCCGAGAACACGGACAACCGCTTCACCCCCTGCACCGGGACCATCACCCGCTTCGCCTGGCGGCCCCACGACTGGCTGACCGTGCACACCCAGGTCCCGCAGGACCGGGCCTACGAGATCCCCATGGAGTACGACCCCAACCTGGCCCTGGCCCTGGTCTGGGGACGCGACCTGGCCGAGGTCAGGGAGCGCGGCCTGCGCTTCCTGGACGAGCTGGTCCTGGAGGGGGAATCCGGCGGCAGGAGCGAGGCGTTTTACAGCAACGTGAAGTATCTCCGGGATCAGACCGGCGGGATACTGGAGTTCTGAGCATGGATCTGGAACGGCGCCTTCGCGATCTCAAGGATCGGATGACCTACATCCGGGACATCTTCGGCACCCGGGAGGACGACTCCATCCGACTGCTGGAGGCCCGGCTGGGCGAGGCGCTGGAGCGCGAGGCGCGCACCCCCGGCTCGGTGTCCGCCGAGGAGCTGGCGCGGCTGGACGACCTGTTCTCCTTTTCCGAGCGCAAGCTCGACACCATGCTGACGCCCATGGACCGGGTGCGCATCGTCCGCCATCCCCAGCGCATCTGCCTCAAGGACATCCTGGAAAACGTCTACGACAACTACACCGAGATCGGCGGCCGGGGCGAGTTCAACATCGACCCGTCCATGTGCATCGCCAGGGCCTACTTCTCCCGCCGGGTGGGGGAAAAGGTCGTTCGGCAGATGATCATGGTCATCGGCCACGAGAAGGGGCACGGCGAGGCCTACCGCAACGGCGGGTCGGCCAAGCCCTGGGGCAACGCCAAGGCCCTGCACTACATGAAGGTGGCCGAGACGGAGAACATCCCGGTTCACACCTTCATCTTCACGCCCGGGGCCTACCCGGTGGAGGACTGGCCGGGCGCGGCCCAGCAGATCGCGCGCAACCTCTATGAAATGGCCGCGCTGCGCGTGCCGGTCATCTCGGTCTGTTCCGAGGGCGGCTCCGGCGGGGCCGAGGCCATCGGGCTGGCCGACCGGCGGATCATGCTCTCCCACGGCTACTATTCGGTCATCTCGCCCGAGGGCGCGGCGGCCATCGAGGGCGGGCTGCGCGGCGGCGAGCGGGCCACGCCGGAGCTCATCGCCCGGTGCGCCACC
Organism: Pseudodesulfovibrio sp.; assembly: GCF_028692895.1. Lineage (GTDB taxonomy): Bacteria > Desulfobacterota > Desulfovibrionia > Desulfovibrionales > Desulfovibrionaceae > Pseudodesulfovibrio. Next base: position 12,672 of record NZ_JAQUWN010000044.1, on the reverse strand, counting down.
CGGCTGCGCATCACCGCCGACGACAACCTCCAGAACGGCTACGTGGACCGGGTGTTGCGCGAACCGCCCCTGGGCGCGCGGCCCCATCACTACGAATTTTTCCGCGAGCTCAGGCGCGAGCTGATCCAGGCAACCAACGAGGCCGTCAGCGAGGTCAAGTCCATGAAGCTCTTCCGGGCCATGGCCGTGCGGGCCAGCCGGACGGACGAAGCCGAGTCCATCTTCATGCGTTGGAATCTTTCACCGTCCGCCCTCAACCGGCTGGTGGAGCTGCGCCAGCGCAAGTACCGGGCCATGAGCCGCCACGCCCGGCTGGACGGCACCGGCCTGTTCAGCCGCGCCGCCGCCGGGGCCAGGGGAACGGTGGACGCCGTCCACTCCTACCTGCGCTACGACCTGCTTGGCCGCCAGAAAAAGCGGCTGGACGCCATGTTCGAGGAGCTGGGGGCCGAGGCCCATCTGGTCCGCCACAAACTGCTCATGCCGCTCAAGCGGTCCATGGACAAGGTTCTCGTCTCCGGCCCGGAGGGGCGGCGGGGCGTGGACCCGCACGAGGAGCTGACCCGGCTTTCCTGCCCGGAGGACGGGGCCTGCCTTTCCGGCAGCCAATGGGCGTGGATCAGCCCGCGCAGCCAGGAGGACCGCACCGTGTCCTGCCCCAACGTGCGCACTCACCACTGCCCGGACCTCTGGGTGCCCGACCTGCTCGGCGACTTCGCCGGGGTCTGCCCCAACTGCGGCCATCATTTCCCCATGGAATACCGCTGGTATCTGGAGAACGTCTTCAACTACCGCGAGTCGCGCGAGTTCAACCGTGACCTGGAATCCATCAACCCGCTGAACTACGAGCAGTTCGACCTGAAGCTGGACAAGGCCAAGGAGGCCACCGGGCTCAAGTCGGCCTGCCTGACCTTCGAGACGACCATCGAGAGCGTGGAGGCCGTGGTGGCCGTGCTCTGCGCGCCGTTTCGGGGCGGCAGCGTGGGCGCGGCCGAGGGCGAGAAGTTCATCCGCGCGGCCGAGCGCGCCGGGCGCAAGCGCCAGCCGTTCATCGCCTATGTCCACGGCACGGCGGGCATCCGCATCCAGGAGGGCGTCAACGGCGTCATCCAGATGCCGCGCTGCACCATCGCCGTGCGACGCTACATCGACGCGGGCGGGCTCTACCTGGTCCTCTACGACACCAACTCCTACGCCGGGCCTGTGGCCAGCTTCCTGGGCTGCTCGCCCTACCAGTTCGCGGTGCGCTCCTCCAACATCGGCTTCGCCGGGCCGGGCGTCATCGCCGAGACCACCGGCCTGCCCGTGCCGCCCAACTATCACCGCGCCGACCACGCCCTGTCGCGCGGCCACATCCACGGCATCTGGGACCGGCGGGAGGCCAAGAAGAATCTCCACCAGGCCCTCTTGACCATGGGTGGCCGCAACCTTTACTATCGTTAGCCCGCACGGAGGCGCTGTTGCCTCCTCCCAATGACGTTATCAAGGAAAATAAGTGCTGAATATCAAAGAGTTGCTTGATGAGGTGAAGGCCTCTCCCTATCGTGAGATCGTGGTGGCCGCCCCCCATACCGGGGTGGTGGAGTTCGCCGGGCTCAAGCCCGGCGACCAGGTGCATGGCCGCCGTGGCGAGTTCAAGGAAAAACCGGGCACGCTGCTGGCCCATCTGACCCGCGAGCGCAACCGCAAGCCCATCACCGCCCCGGAAAAGGGCGAGGTGGAGAGCGTGCGCACCGAGTTGGAAGGCCAGTTTGTGGAGGCTGGGGAGCCCCTGGCCACCATCCGCCATTTCCTGACCCGCAAGGAGGTCATCGAGCGGATTCTCCAGGAGGCGCTCTTCCTGTTCCGCGCGCCGGAGCGGGCCAAGTACTATTTCGTGCCCGAGGTGGACCAGAAGCTCAAGGTCTCGGGCAAGCGCTCGGTCAAGGTGAGCGAGGGCATGGAGCTGATGATCGTCTCCCGCATGAAGCGCGAGACCCCGCTCGCCTATTCCGGCCCCGAGGGGATCATCCACTCGGTCTACTTTGGCCGGGGCGACAACGTGGACGAGGGTGCGCCGCTCATCGGGGTCTGCCCCGAGGATCAGTTGACCGTGATCCAGGACGTGGTCGCCCGCATCCAGAGCGAGTGGGAGGAGGCGTAATGGGCACCGTGCTCCAGGTTCGCGTCATGGCCGAGACCTACAGCGAGGACGAGGTTCGCAAAGCCTGGCCCGCGCTGTGGCGGCTGGTCTGGGAGGATGGCGGCGACGCCATCCCGAAAAAGGGCGTGCTGGAGCTGGCGCAGGCGGTCTTCAACGCGGTCCGCGCCGGGCTGATCCCGGCCAGGCAGGCCGAGTCTCTGCGCAACGCCGCCGACGCGGTCGAGGAGCTGCGCTTCAAGCTGCAGGACGCCCTGGCCGCGCGCAACCCGCAGGAGGCGGACCGCCTGACCTACGCCATTGAGGATGAGCTGGACGAACTGGAAGACATGGCGAAGAAATTTTGATATTCGTTGGTCTCTTTCGACAATGTGTATGCTAAGGAGTTGAAATGGCTGGAAGTCTGAATAAAGTGATCCTTATCGGCAGGTTGGGGCAGGACCCCAAGCTTTCCTATACCTCTTCCGGCCAGGCCGTGGCGAACTTTTCCGTGGCGACGGACGAAGGGTACCGCGACCGCCAGACCGGGCAGAAGGTGGAGCGCACCGAGTGGCACCGCGTGGTCGCCTGGCGGCAGACCGCCGAGTTCTGCGGCAACTACCTGGCCAAGGGCCGCCTGGTCATGGTGGAGGGCAAGCTCCAGACCCGCAAATGGCAGGGCCAGGACGGGCAGGACCGCTTCACCACCGAGATCGTTGCCGACAACGTCGAGGGACTGGACCGCGCTCCGGACCGCCCGTACAACGGTCAGCAGCCCGCCCAGCAGGGCGGCTACCAGCAGCAGGGCGGCGGCTATCAGCAGGGTGGCGGCAACCAGCAGGGCGGCTACCAGAACAACAACTATCGCCAGAATCAGAACCAGAATCAGTATCCCGAGCAGGAAGAGGACCTCGGTCCCGCCTTCCCCTCCGAGGCGAGCGGGATGGATGACGTGCCGTTCTGATGAAGCCGTTTCACGGCCGTCCGGCTAAATCGGATGCAATCGAGAGGGTGGCTTTGGCCGCCCTCTTTTTTTGTGGGAAAGAAAGGCGGGCCGCTCCCGTATCGCCATTCTGGATGCCCGTTCCATGCAAAACGTTCGGGCAGGTCCCGCCTGTTGCCTTCTCTTTGGGCGGAGGCTGGGGAAAGGCGCTGCGGGGCTGGACGCGCGGGGCGGCCGGTGCGGTTGAAATGGAGGGTCAGTGTGCGAGGAGGGTGGCGAGGACGTGCTCTCGTCTCTCGTTCGGCTCGCTCAGCGGCGGCAGGTTGGGGTTGGCCTGATACTGCTTGATGTACTTGTCCACGATGCGGTCCAGGGAACCGTCCCGCTTCATGGCCAGGATGACCCGGTTGAACTCGGGCAGGCGGGCGGCGTAGGGCGATCCGTTGCGGATCAGGAGGTGGAAGGGCATGGTCTGGAGGGTCACGTTGGTCTGGACGATGTACTTCTCCCTCCCGGTTTCGACGATGTCCGGCCATGCGCCGCCGGGCCATTCGATGACGATGTCGCCCCGGCGGTTGGCCAGCATGCCCCAGACGTTCTTCAGCCTGGGGGTCTCGTAGGTCTTGATGCCGCGCGACCGGATGTTGGTGTCGTTCCAGCCGTTGCCGGAATAGGTGACCACCACGAACCCGCCCCGGCGGATGTCGTCGATGGAGCGAATGGACTTGATCTGCTGGAGCCGAGGGTGCCCGGCATAGGTGAAGACCTGGAGTTTCTTTTCATAGAACGGATCGGCGTGGGTGCTGGCGTAGAGGAGCCGTTCGGGGGTGGGCGAGGTTATCATGGCGTCCGCCTGGCCGGTCTTGACCCGCTCCTGGCAGCGCGGCCAGGGAAAGGGGGCCCAGGCTGCCCGGATTCCCATGCGGGCCAGCGCTTCGGTTACGATGTCGTGGAAAAATCCCTCCACGCGGTCGCCCCGGGTGGCGAAAAAAGGCCAGAATTCGGGGAAATCGATGCGCAGGGGCGGTTCCTCGGACCGGACGGGAGACGGGAGGGCGAGCAGGACGGCGGCCAGGACCATCACTGCGAACATTCCCCGAATGTTGTATTTTCTTTTGTGTAAGGGAGCCATAGGGCCACCCTATCACAGCGTTGCGCTCCGTCAACAACTCTTGATTGAAAAAGCGATCAATCGGTTGCCATCATCCCCGTTTGCGCATGCCCTGGACCGAGTAGAAGGTGTTGTAGACAAGAGTGAGCAGACAGGCGAACACGGCCGAGGCTATGCCGATGCCCACGTTGTAGTACGGGGGCGCGGTCAGGGCCAGGCGGATGAGCAGGGTGGCCAGCGCGAAACCCGAGTTGCGGAACACGGCCTTGAACGCGGGCAGGAAGCGTTGGGCGATGAGCACCAGCATGATGTCGCTGAAGATCAGCACCGTGTAGAAGCTCTTGAAGAAATGGAAGGGGTGCTGCCCCGAGAGCAGGAGCAGCCCGTTCTTGACGCCCATGCCCAGGAATATGCCCAGCATCACCAGGGCCACGAGCTTTTTGGCCGCCACGAAGCGGAAGAGCGTGTGCCCCCTGGACAGGGTGTCGTCCAGGTTGCGCCGGAGCAGGGTGTAGGCCCCGAGCAGGGCGAAGATGGCGATGGCGCCGCCGCCGTCGCACAGGATGACCCACAGCTCCTGCTCGTGTCCGGTGATGGCGATGGGCTCCGGGAAGTCGGCCAGGGTCTTGAAGGCGCTCCTAAGCAGGATCAGCGCCAGGATTTCGAACTGCTTGCCCACGGCCTTGGAGATGGAGCAGGGCAGCGTGAAGATCAGGCTGACGACCTCCAGGATCAGGACCAGGGTGAAGGCCAGGTTGATGGCCAGGAAGTGGTTGGTCGGGATCAGCGCGGCCGCGCCGCCGGAAATCCAGCCCTGGCGTTTCATCTCGATGACGGCCAGGGCGGCGAGAAAAACGAAGATCAGGAGGCCGGCCACGGTGCGTTGGGTGGAGTCCTTTTCCCAGAAATGATGCAGCGGGTCGAAGGTGTAGGTGGCCCAGTGGTATATGCGGTTGATCGGTTCCATGCGGAGTACCTTCGGGAATCATTCGTTGCGTTGCATGACGAGCACGCGACAGCCCTACCAAGGTTTGGCGCGGCTGTAAACAGGAACAATTCCTAGAATCTGATATGCCGCTAGATTTCGAAGAGCATTTCGAGATCGTCGCGGGTCAGGCTCTTGAGGGCGGACTGGCCGGGGATGATGGCTTCGGCAACGTCCTTCTTCTGTTCCTGGAGCTTGAGAATGCGCTCCTCCACCGTGTTCTGGCAGATCATCTTGTAGGCGAAGACCTGGCGTTTCTGGCCGATGCGGTGGGTGCGGTCCGTGGCCTGGTTCTCCACGGCGGGGTTCCACCACGGGTCGTAGTGGATGACGTAGTCGGCGCTGGTCAGGTTCAGGCCGGTGCCGCCCGCCTTGAGGGAGATGAGGAAGATCGGGATGTCCGGGTTCTCGTTGAACCGGTCCACCTGCTCGAAGCGGTCCTTGGACGAGCCGTCGAGGTAGGCGAAGGGGATTTCCCGGATCTGGAGCCAGTTGCGGATGACGTGGAGCATGCGCACGAACTGGGAGAAGACCAGGACCTTGTGTCCGCCGCCGATGATGTCCGTTACCAGGTCCTTGAAGGCGTCGAACTTGCCCGAGGGCAGGTTGGTGGACACGCCGGGGATGTCGAGCTTGAGCAGACGCGGGTGGCAGCAGATCTGCCTGAGCTTGAGCAGGGCGTCGAGGATGGACATCTGGCTCTTGGCCATGCCCTTTTCGTCCACGTCGCGCAACACCTGGTCCTTGAGCTTTTTGGCCAGGGCGTTGTAGAGCTCGCGCTGCTCCTCCACCAGTTCGCAGTAGTGCGTGGTTTCGATCTTGGGCGGCAGGTCCTTGGCCACCTCGGACTTGGTGCGGCGCAGGATGAACGGCTTGACCCGCGAGCGCAGGTAGCCGAGCGTCTCCTCGTCGCCGTCCTTGATGGGCTTGACGATGCCCCGCTGGAAGGAGTGCTGGGACCCCAGGAAGCCGGGCATGAGGAATTCGAAGAGCGACCACAGCTCGAAAAGGTTGTTCTCGATGGGCGTGCCCGAGAGGCAGACGCGCAGCCCGGCGTCGAGCCTGCGCACGGAGCGGGCCGTGATCGTATTGGGATTCTTGATGTTCTGAGCCTCGTCCAGAATGACGCTGGCGTACTTGTACTTGAGCAGCTCGTCCAGGTCGCGCCGGAGCAGGGCGTAGGTGGTGATGACCAGGTGCGAGCCCTTGATGTGCTGGAACAGGTCGTCTCGCTTGGCGCCGTAGATGGTCAGCCGCTTCAGGTTCGGGACGAATTTCCCGGCTTCGCGTTCCCAGTTGGGCAGGACCGAGGTGGGGACGATGATCAGGTTCGGTCCGTCGATGCCCATGTCCACCAGGGACTGGATGTAGGAGAGGGTCTGGATGGTCTTGCCGAGGCCCATCTCGTCCGCCAGGATGCCGCCGAATCCGTATTCGCGCAGGAAGTTCAGGTAGCTGAGCCCCTGGAGTTGGTAGGGGCGCAGGGTGGCCCGCAGCTCCCTGGGTTGCTCGATCATGCGAATCTGGTCGAAGTTGTTGATCTTCTGCCGCAGCTTGACGAAGTAGGCGTCGGTCTTGGCCTGGGGCAGGTCCTCCAGGATCTTGTCCAGGACCGGGGCCTCGAACTGGTTGAACTGGGCCTTGGGCGCCTTTTCCGGGTCATAGCCCAGGGCCTTGAGCTTGTGCCCGAGCTTCTTGAGCCAGGATTCCGGCAGGCTGGTGTAGGAGCCGTCCTTGAGCTGGACGTACCGCTTGCCTTTGGTCCAGGCCTCCCAGATGACCTCGATGGGCACACGCTGGTCGTCGTATTCCACCGAGAGCTCCAGGTTGAACCACTTTTCCTCCTCGTCGGTCTCCACCTCGGCGATGACCTGGGGCTGGGTGGTGCGCACCTTGTAGCGGGTCAGGTTCTGCTCGCCGTAGACGCGATAGGCCTCCACCAACTGGGGGTAGTGGTCGAGCAGGAAGTTGATGGCCTCCTCCTGCTCCATGAACCAGATGGAGTTGCTGCGCGGCTGGAAATGCATGTCCTGGAGCTCGGCCATGAGCTGGGCCTCCTCGTCCTGGGCGCGCCGGATGAGGTAGCTCTTGCCGCCCTCGTGGTAGCTGCCGGTCTGGAGGTCCGGGTTGGGGCCGGTCATGACGAATTCGCCGTGCTCGTTCTCGTAGATGTTCTGAACCTTGAGCACGAGCAGGCTGCCTTCCTCGTCCAGGAAGAGTTTGGGGTTGTAGTTCGCCTTCTGGAAGATGGGGCCGACCCGTTCCAGGAAGTCCTCCTGGCCGTAGAGGTCGGACACCGGAATCTGGGTCCAGACCCGGTCCAGGAACTCCGAGACGTCGGCGTGGGGCACGATGGGCTTCTGCTCCACCATGCCCTGGACCAGCTTGGGGTCCAGCCCGGTCTGCACCGGGTAGAAGGCGTTCTTGTAGTACACCCAGAGCGGCAGCCGGCCGTAGAAATAGATTTCCTCCTCGTCCGTGATGGGGAAGGGCATCTTGTCCTCCCGGGCGAGCAGGATGTCGAATCCGAGGCCGTCCTCGCTCAGGCTCGGGGAGAGCTTGAGTTGCATGGTCTTGGACTCGATGGTCACGGGCTGGTCGGTGTCGCGCAGGTAGAGGTAATACTCGTTCTTGATGGCGCGGAAGAACCAGGAGTGCAGGCCCGCCGGGATTTCGACGCGGTGGCCCCAGTAGTCGAGGTAGTGGCCGATCTGCTCGGCCACGCCGGGCAGGGCGGGCGAGGTGTCGCACCAGTCCGGGTTCTCCACGATCTGGGACAGGCTGACCTCGTTCTGGACTTGGGAGATGCCGGACTTGTTCTGCCGCGCCCGGAAGAAGGCGACCTGGAGGCGGCCCAGCTCGGGATAGATGCGGTAGATCAGGTAGTGGCGGCCCGCCTCGGGCTCCAGCTCGGTGGCGAAGAAGGGGCGGAAGGTCTGGCGCCAGTCCGTGCGCGGGGCCGGGACCTCGTCGCCGGACTCGGCGGTGAGGGACTTGAGCAGCTTGACGGCCGTGGCGGCCACATGGCGGCAGACGCCGGAAAACGAGTCCGGGCAGTTGCAATAGTAGTTGATGGTTCCTTCGCTCAGGTTGAGGCCGATTTCCGACGTGTAGTTCTGGAATTCGTCCCCTTGGACCTGGCCGTCGATGTCCCAGTACTGGTCCCGTTTCTTGAGGTCCAGCTTGTGGACGCCGTTGGCCGCGACAAGTTCTTTGGCTCCTTCCAGAATATAGTCCGGAACGGAGTCGCCAATGAAATCCTGAAGGATGGATTTTACTATCTGTTCTTCACCACTGGTCATCGAATCACAACTCGTTGCCCCGCCGGGAGGAGCGGGGATTGAACGGCCCCATTACATCCTTCGCCGTCGTTCGGCAAGCCGTGGAAAAAATAATCTAACCGGGGATACCGCCTTGGCTTTTCCCATCCATTGGTACATAATGTCGGCAATGGCCGATGCTCTTATGATTTTATGGTCCAACCATCACCGTTTTGCAAGATAAAATGAGCCTGCGCACGCTACTTATAACAATTTTTCTGGCCCTCGCCCTGGCCGGTTGCGGCGACGGCGGCCCGGCCACGCCCGTGCCGCCGGTCGATCCCGCGCAGGTGCCCGCCGCTCCGGAGAGCGGCGGCAGCCTGGTTCAGGCCATGCTGGGCGAGCCGAGCAACCTCATCGCCATCCTGGCCACGGACGGCGCCTCCCACGAGATCGCCTCGCAGATCTACGTCAGCCTCATCAAGTATGACAAGGATCTCAACCTGGTGCCCTACGCCGCCGAGTCCTTCGAGATCCTGAACGACGGCAGGCTGCTCCGCTTCAAGCTGCGCCACGGCATCCGCTGGTTCGACGGCGCGCCGCTCACCGCCCGCGACGTGGAGTTCACCTACCGGCTGACTCTCGATCCCGAGACGCCCACGGCCTACAAGGAGAACCTCAAGGCCGTCTCGGCCTTCCGGCTCATCGACGACTACACCTTCGAGGTGGAGTATGAAAAGCCCTTCGCCAAGGCGCTCATCACCTGGGCCATGGACATCCTGCCCGAGCACGCCCTGAAGGGCGAGGACTTGCTGAACACGAAATACAGCCGCGCTCCGCTGGGCGCCGGGCCGTACAAGCTGGCGGAGTGGACGCCGGGCAGCCGGATCGTTCTCACGGCCAACCCGGACTTCTTCGAGGGCAAGCCGTACATCGACCGGCTGGTCTACCGCATGATCCCGGACCTCTCCACCCAGTTCCTGGAGCTCAAGGCCGGCAATCTGGACGCCATGGACCTGACCCCGCTCCAGCACCTGTACCAGACCTCCGGGCCGGGCTGGGACGGCAGCTTCAACAAGTTCCAGTACCTCTCCTCGGGCTACACCTTCCTCGGCTTCAACATGAACCACCCGTTCTTCAAGGACGTGCGCGTGCGCCAGGCCATCGATTTCGCCATCGACCGGCGCGAGCTGGTCGAGGGCGTGCTCTACGGCCTGGGCGCGGCGGCCAACGGCCCCTACAAGCCCGGCACCTGGCAGTACGACGAGACGATCAAGCCCCGTCCCTACGACCCGGCCAGGGCGCGCGAGCTCCTGGCCGAGGCGGGCTGGGCCGATACCGACGGCGATGGCGTCCTGGACAAGGACGGCACGCCCTTCGCCTTCTCCATCATCACCAACCAGGGCAACACCCAGCGCATCAAGACAGGGGTGATCCTCCAGCAGCGGCTGGGGGATGTCGGCATCCGGGTCGGCCTGCGCACGGTGGAGTGGGCGGCCTTCATCAAGGAATTCATCGACAAGGGGCGGTTCGACGCCACCATCCTGGGCTGGAACATCCTGGAGGACCCGGACATCTATTCGGTCTGGCATTCCTCCATGGCCGTGGACGGCGGGCTCAACTTCACCCGCTACAAGAATCCCCGGCTGGACGAACTGCTGGAGCGCGGCCGCCGCATGGTCGTCCCGGCCGAGCGCAAGCCCGTCTACGACGAGGTGCAGCAGATCCTGCACGACGAGGTCCCGTACTGCTTTCTCTATGTGCCGAAAGCCTTGCCAATCGTGCAGGCGCGGGTGCAGAATATAAAAGCGGCACCGGCCGGTATCGCCTACAACTTCACGCGGTGGTGGATTCCCCGCGCGCTGCAGCGTCAGCCGTAACATCCTGACAGGAAATATGATTCGCATCAACGAAATCACCGACAAGGTGGCGTCATATATCGAGCACCCCGACCTGGACCTGATCCAGCGGGCCTACGTCTTTTCCGCCCAGGCACATGACGGCGTGGTGCGCCGGTCGGGCGAGCCCTATATCTCGCACCCCATGAACGTGGCCTACCTGCTGGCGGACATGCAGCTCGACGAGGCGACCGTGGCCGCCGGGCTCCTGCACGACACCGTCGAGGACACCGACACCACGGTGGACGAGATAGAGGACCTCTTCGGCTCCGACGTGGCCGACATCGTGGACGGGGTGACCAAGATCTCCCAGATGGCCTTCGAGTCCAAGGCCGTGCAGCAGGCGGAAAACATCCGCAAGCTCATCCTGGCCATGGCCGAGGACATCCGCGTGCTCATGGTCAAGCTGGCCGACCGGCTGCACAACATGCGCACCCTGGAGTTCATGAGCCCGGTCAAGCAGCGGCTCATCGCCCAGGAGACCCAGGACATCTATGCGCCGCTGGCCAACCGGCTCGGCCTGCACCTGGTCAAGACCGAGCTGGAGGACCTCTGCCTCCGCTACCTCAAGCCCGACGTCTTCGCCCAACTGAGCGAGGCCGTGCACGAGCACCGCGCCGCGGGCGAGCCGTACATCGAAAAGGTCGTCGACCTCATCGACGACATGCTCAAGAAGAACAAGATCAAGGCGAGCGTCTACGGCAGGACCAAGCACCTGCATTCCATCCACGTCAAGATGGAGCAGCAGGGGCTGACCTTCGATGAAATCTACGACCTCATCGCCTTCCGCATCATCGTCGGGTCCATCAAGGACTGTTATGCGGTACTCGGGCTGATCCACTCGGTCTGGCGGCCCGTGGCCGGGCGGTTCAAGGACTACATCTCCATCCCCAAGGCGAACATGTACCAGTCGCTGCACTCCACGGTCATCGGGCCCGAGGGCGAGCGCATCGAGATACAGATCCGCACCGAGGAGATGAACCAGATCGCGGAATACGGCGTGGCCGCCCACTGGCAGTATAAGGAGGTGGGCAAGGGGTCCAAGCGCGGCAAGACTTCCGGCACCCGCGACGCCGAGCGCTACACCTGGCTGCGGCAGATCATGGATTGGCAGCGCGAGCTTTCGGACCCGCGCGAGTTCATGTCCTCGCTCCGGCTGGAGATGTTCCAGGAGGAGGTCTACGTCTTCACCCCCAATGGCGACATCAAGGAGCTGCCCGAGGGGGCCACGCCCGTGGACTTCGCCTACGCCATCCACTCCGAGGTGGGCGACAAGTGCGCCGGGGCCAAGGTCAACGGCCGCATCGTGCCCCTGCACAGCCCGCTCAAGAACGGCGACTCGGTGGAGATCATCACCGACAAGAATCGAATGCCCAGCCGCGACTGGCTCAAGTTCGTCAAGACGGCCAAGGCGCGCACCCGGATCAAGCAGTTCATCCGCACAGTTGAGCGCGAGCAGGCCATCGCCCTGGGCCGCGAGCTGCTGGAAAAGGAGGGCCGCCGCTTCGGCGTCAACGTCCAGAAGGCCGTCAAGGACGGCGATGTCCTCAAGCTGGCCGAGAGCTTCAACTGCGGCAGCCTGGACGACCTGTTCTCCCAGGTGGGATTTTCGCGCTTCACCCCGCGCAAGGTCATCAAGAAGCTCTACGCCCAGACCCACGACGAGCCCCTGGAGGCCCGCAAGGTCCCGGCCAAGCCCGAGGAGGCCGCGCCCCAGCCTGAGGATAAGAAGTCCAAGAAGAGCGATGGGTTGCAGATCTCCGGCGTGGACAACGTCCTGGTCCGGTTCGCCAGTTGCTGCAATCCGCTGCCCGGCGAGCCGATCATCGGGTACATCACCCGCGGCCGCGGCGTGACCGTGCACCGCATCGACTGCCACAACGTCAAGAATTTCGAGGAGGAGCGGCTCGTTCAGGTCAGTTGGGAAGGCACCGAGGAAAAGCCGTATCCGGCCAAGGTCAAGATCAAGTGCCTGAACAAGCCCGGAATGCTCGGCAAGATCTGCACCATGCTCGCCGAGATGGACGTGAACATCGACTCCGGCAGTTTCGAGTCCCAGATCGATGGGACCTCGGTCCTCGACTTCACCGTGGAGGTCAAGGGGCTGGACCAGCTCTATGCCGCCCTGGCCAAGGTCAAGGCCCTCAAGGCGGTCCAGGAGGCCCTGCGCGTCTCCTGATCCCGTAGCGTTCCGCAAGAAGAAAGGCCCGCTTTTCGGCGGGCCTTTTATTTTCCGGGGGATGGCTCCCCGCTACTTGGCGTGACACTCCTTGCAGCCCACGGGGGCGCTGACGCCCTTGGCCTTGACGGTCTTGTGGCAGCCCAGGCAGCTCCGGTCGGCCTTGGCGTGGAAGGC
>NZ_JAQUWN010000043.1 GCF_028692895.1 Pseudodesulfovibrio sp. | reverse complement strand
TGTTGGACAAGCCGTACCTCTCGGCCGGAAGCCTGGTTTTGCGCCTTTAAGGGAGAGTCGCCTAGCGGCTGTTGGAACTGGAGTCGTCCAGAAATGGCTTTAAACCCTAAAGGAAATGGGATAGAGGGCTGACGCTTTGGAAACCAGCCCCTTTGCCAGCCCTCTCGGAAAGGAGGGTTTGAAGCGCCTCCAGTCAGATTGTTCCGGTTGCGCTTAGCTGGACTTCAGCCTTCTGTCGCCACGGTTTGTTCTTTCGCGCTTCATGAGCCTTGTTTGGTTGCTGTCCGAGCAGCCTCACAGGTGCGGACTGGCCTGCGGTTATGACTTGTGCTACGTTGCTAAACAGAGAATTCGGCTTATCCCGCCAGGGTAGCCAAACCAATATCCGAATTTGCGCATGGGAGGATTCGCCATGAAAGTCATTCAGTATACCGACGTCGAGCCCAAGGAACTGAAGGTCGCCGGTCCGGGCGTCACCGGCCGCGTGGTCATCGGAACGGCGGACGACGACGTCAATTTCTGCATGAGGGTCATCGAATTGCAGCCCGGCGCACAGATTCCGCCTCACCACCATCCCTGGGAGCACCAGCAATTTTATCATTCCGGAACCGGCTACATCGTCAGGGAAGGCCAGAAAATGCCCCTTGGCCCCGGCAGCGTGGTCTATGTCGCCCCCGACGAGGAGCACCACGTGGCGAATACGGGGAACGAGCCGCTTGTCCTGGTCTGCCTGATTCCCAAGGGAATACCGGAACTCTAGCCGGATTCCGCCGTTCCGGGAGGTCTTCGGCGCACGGCCGCCTCTGATGTCGGCTTCGCATCGCGGAGCCGGGCCATTGGGCGTTTCGTTCCGAAGACGTTTGTCGATCCCGTCGCGCAGGGAACGGCGATCGGCAAGCCGTCATGACTTCCCGTCGGCCGGACCGGCAACGATGTGCCACTCAACAACAACCGACTTAAAACAGACGCGCTCGCGGGAACGGCCTTGATGCCGTCCAACAATCATTGAAAAGCGTAGCGGTGAATGGGAAGATTCGGACAAAGGGAGCAAGGGATATGCCCACATTGAAAGTGCTGCCCAAGGTGGTGCCCATCCGCAACAAGGAACTCACCAAGGAACGGCTGGTGAAAGCGGTGGGCAAGGTGCTGGCGGACGTCGGGTTCAAGCGGCTTGGCGTCAACCTGGTGGCCCGCGAGGCCGATGTGGACAAAAAGCTCATCTATCGCTATTTCGGCGGGCTGGAGGGACTTGTTGCCGCCTATGGGCGGACAGTGGAGTTCTGGCCGAGTGCGGAGGAACTGCTCGGCGAAGACCGGGAGCGCATCCGGAAGATGGCGCCCCATGCGCTGATGTCCCTTTTCTTCAAACGGCATTTCAAGGCCATTCTGGCTCGGCCCAACACCCTTGAGATATTGGCCTGGGAGGCCATGGAGAAGAATCATCTCACCCAGGCCCTCGAACAGGTCCGCGTGAAGTCCGCCCTGGAGTTCTTCGAGCTCATGGAGCAGGACCCGCCCGAGGAGGTCGACTTGACCGCTCTGGTCCTGCTCATGCACGGCGCGATGACGTTCCTGGCCGTCCGGTCGCGCATCCATCGGTCCCTGGGCGGTGTGGACCTGCAATCGGAAAGCGGGTGGCAACGCATTGAGCGGACCCTGGACCAGATCATGCTCGGCGTGCTCGGATAGTAGAAAAGCCCGGCCTGCCGGGCTTTTCCGTACTCATTTCCAGGGGGCTTCTCCCTTCAATATTCCGTGGCCGAAAGATCGACCCGGAACCGTTTCCATTGGGTGGCCGCCTCCTCCTCGGCCCGGTGCACCATGGCCGCCCCCCAGGGCTCCAGGACCAGGGTCTCGGCCACCAGTTGCCAGATGTACTTCACCTCGTACTTGTAGTCGGTGTAATACTTGGGGAGGCGCTTCATGATCTGGTCGCGGCAGTTGGAGCAGCCGACCACGACCACGTCCGCGCCCGTGCGTTTGATCTGCTCGAACTTGCGTCGGCCGTGGTGGGCGGACTGGTCGTCGAAGGGCAGGGGCCACATTCCGCCGCCCGCGCCGCAGCAGTAGTTCAACCCCCGGCTTGGCGTCATGTCCACAAAGTCGTCCGCGCACTGTCCGATGATCCAGCGCGGTTCCTCGTAGAACCCCTTGCCGAAGTGGCGCTCCAGCTCGCGGCCGTGCTTACAGGAGTCGTGCCAGGTGAACCGCTTGCCCGCGTTGACCGCCTTGTCGAGCTTGATCCGCCCCTCGCGGATGATCTCGATGAGGTAGTCGTAGAGGTAGATGAACCCGACCGCGTTGTTCGGGTCCTCCAGGACGCAGGTCTCCATGCCCTTGCGGCAGCCGTAGGACCCGCCGCCGCAGTCGGGCATGATCATCCGCTCGATGCCGATCCGCTGCATATAGTCGATCTTGCGTTTGGCCAGGAACCGGTTGGCCTCGTAATTGCCGGTGAACAGGGCCCAGTCCACGGCTTCCCACCCCTCGGAGGGTACGGTCCAGTCCTCGTGGGCGGCGTAGAAGACCTTCCACCACCAGAACTGGTCCTCGAAGTCGCCGTAGACCTCCTTGGAATTGGGGAAGAACAGGGTTTTCGCGCCCTCCTTGTCCACCGGGACGTAAAAGCCGGGGCACTCTTCGGCCAGCTCCGCGCCGAGCTCGGCCATGCCCTCCAGGTAGTCGTCCTTTTCGATGGCCAGGTTGTTGCCGGTGTCCACATTGTTTTGCATGCCCTGGTGCAGGGTGCCGGGCACCTGGGCGCGCGGGCGTAGGCTCTTCATGTGAGCCATGACGGCCGGGATGTCGATGTTCATGGGGCAGGCGTAGGCGCACCGGCCGCAGCCGGTGCACAGCCAGGGGAAGTCGGACTCCGCTACCTCGTCCGCCAGGCCGAGGGAGAGCATGCGCATGACCTTGCGGATGTCCCACGCCTCCATGCCGGGGGTGCCCGTGACCGGGCACCCGCCGGAGCAGGCTCCGCAGGCCAGGCAGGCGCTGAAGTCGTACTTGTCCAGGAATTCTCGCACGTCCGGGGCCATGGGCCTCGTTTCCACCATAACCATGGTCAACTCCTCCGCGGCAAGCCGCTGCTTCGGCCGTGTGGCCGGGGCAGGGGCCGCCCGCTCGTCGAACGGACGGAGGAGTCCCGCGTCCCGGCTACAGTCCGACGTTCTTCAAATCCTCTCCGAGATACTCCCGTTCATTCTCCCCCAACATGCCGAGGGACAGGCAGATCAGTGTCCATAGATGCACCACCGGGAAGTGGTCCCCGGAGTGCTCGCTCAGGTCGTGAATCTGCGAATGGCAGTTGTGGCACGGGGCGATGCAGTAGTCCGCCCCGGTCCGCCGTATCTGTTCCAGCTTGAGGCTGCCGTATTCGCGCCGGTGGTCGGTGAACCCGGATTGCAGGAACCCGCCGCCACCGCCGCAGCAGTAATTGTTGGACTTGTTGGGCCACATGTCGATGAAGTGCTCCTCTCCCACCACCGAGCGGACCACGAAGCGCAGGTCCTCGGCCACGGGGTCGCCCAGGGACTTTCGCACCAACTGGCAGGGGTCCTGGACCGTGAAGGTCACGCCCAGGTCCTTGTTCCAGTCGCTGTTCACCGGGAGCTTTCCCTCCCGGATCCAGCGGGCGTACAGGCGGATGATGCTCTCCATCTCGAAACCGTGCTCCACGTTGAACTTTTGCAGTCCGGCCCGGACCGCGTAAAACTCGTGGCCTCACTCCGTGTTGAGCCAGACCTTGCACCCCAGGTCGTCCACCGCCTTGGCCTTGTTGCGGACAACCGTTTCCCACGCCTCGTCGTCGGCCAGGAACATGCAGTAGTTCTCGGCGGCCCAGCCCACGCTGCCGTAGGTCCAGTCCGCGCCGACCAGGCTGAGGATCTTCCAGAGCGGGACCATTTCGTCCGGCTCGGTCACGGGCTCGCGCGAGTTCTGGTTCAGGAAGTAGTGGGCCCCCTGCCGGTCAATGGAAACCTGGAGGTTCTCCTGGCCGGGCTGAGACTCGCGGACCTCCTCCAGGACGTCCTCGACCACGAACCTGAAGTCCTCGCTGGACGCGCCCATGGCGCTGTTGCCCGGCGTGGACAGGGCCTTTTCGCAGGAGCCGAGGATGCCCTTGGGCCGCTCCTCCCTCGGCCAGGACTGGCGGCAGTGGTAGACAAGCTGGGGAATGTCCACTTCCATGGGACAGGCGTGGACGCACCGTCGGCACATGGTGCACAGCCAGACCCATGGGGTGGAGCGGATGGCTTCCTCCTGGCCCAGGGCCGCCAGGCGCAGGAATTTGCGCGGGTCCATGCCTTCCATGCCCGTGGCCGGGCAGCCCGAGGCGCACGCGCCGCAGGCGAGGCACATGTTCAGGTTGCCGCCGTCGGGCAGCAGTTCCCTGACCTTTTCCACCAATGCCGACTTCTTCGGTTCAATGAGAAGCGCCGCTGCTTCGCCCATGGCCAGCTCCTTTCGGCGGCGGTGCGCCGCGTTGGCTTCCGGGAGCCGGGGGGCTCCCGGAAGCGCTGTTGTCCATCCGGGGGGAACGCCGTGGGCCCCGGCCTAGGCCAGGGCCTCGGCCTCGACCACCTTGCCGGCCTGGTCGTACATCAGGCCGCAACGCAGATCGAAGTGGCGGTTGACGCTCATGGCCGGGCAGTGGGCGTTGAGCGCCACCTGGGTCACGGTGGACCCGAGGAACGCCTTTTCCGGGTCCTGCTCCCGGGAGTGGTGCGCCATGATGATAAGGTCCGCGCCGGTCTGCTGGCCCATGCGCAGGATTTCCATGGACGGCTTGCCGCTGCAGGCCTCGAACCCGCAGGCGGAGATGCCGTCCAGGCGCTTGCCGTATTCGTTTTGCAGGCGGTCGACGATCTCGCCGTGGCCCGCGCCGCCCTCGGCCACGTGCATGACGGTCAGGGCCGCCTTGTACTGCCGGGCCATCTGGCCGCCGTAGCTCACGGCGCATTCGGCCTGTTCCGAGAAGTCGGTGGCCACCAGAATCCTGGAGAAGAGCGGCTCATTGCAGGTCACGTCCTTGTGCACGATCATGACCGGGCAGCGCGCCTTCTGGCTGACGCGCTCCAGGGTGCTGCCCGCCATGCCCCACATCTGGGAGCGGGTTTCCTCGTATTCCCTGGTGTGCGGGCCCATGACGATGAGGTCCGTGTTCTTCTTGCGCGCCAGGCGCAGGATCTCGCTGTGCGGAATGCCCGGCACCACGATGATCTGGGAATCGGGAATGTCCGCGAGCAACGGGCCGTAATCGGTGGCGATCCGTTCCCTGAGGCGGGCGGTCTCGCCCGAGGGCTCCAGTGTTTCGATGGAGCCCCACCCCTGCGCCATGCCCGCCACGTGCACCAGGTAGAGCTTGGACTCGAACTTGCGGGCGAATTCCATGGCCGCCCGGACCGCGCAATCCTCGATGCCGGTCGGCGTCACGCCGACGATGATGTCCTTAAACATGACGTTCCTCCTTGCTGGGGGTTTCCTTCCTTGTTTCCTCCGTCTTTTCTCCTTCCATGCCCGGGTCCGGCCCCGAGGGCCTGCCCTCGGCCAGACGCCGCCGGGCCCGGGCGGATACGGTCAGGTTCTTTTCCAGGAGCAGGGCCTCGTCATCCAGCCCGAAGGCCAGCCCCATGAGTTGTGTCAGGTAGAGGATGGGCACGGGCCGGGCTCCCAGCTTGCGCGCCTCGGCCTGATAGGCCTCCAGGTTCATCTGGCACAGCGGGCAGACCGTGACGATGACGTCCGCCTGGCGCGCCGCCTTGAGGATGTCCGTTACCGACTGGAGGGCCACCTCGGGGTGACCCATCATCAGCGAGGCTCCGCAGCACTTGTCGCCGTGCTCCCAGGGGTAGACCTCCGCCCCGAGCCCCTCGATGATCCTGTTCATGGATGTCGGCCGCTTCGGGTCGTCGAAGACCGGGTAGGGGCGGAGAATCTGGCATCCGTAATAGGGCGCGACGCGCAGTCCGCCGAGCGGCCTGTTCACCCGTTGGGCGATGATCTTCGCGCCCACGTCGTTGAGGAAGACGTCGAGGATGTGCCGCACCTTGACCGAGCCCGAGTAGGTCAGGCCGGAGGCGAGCAGCACCTCGTTGACCCTGGCCAGGAGGTGGCGGTCGTGCGTCACCTCCCGGTTGACCTTGAGCAGGTTGAGGTAGCAGGCCGAGCAGGGGGCCACCACGTCCGCGCCGCCCATCTCCTTCTCGGCGATGGCCAGGTTGCGCGCGGGCAGGGCGTAGTTGAGCAGCTTGCTCACGGGCTCGGCCGCGCTGGCGCCGCAGCAGGTCCAGTCCGGAATCTCGGCAAGCTCCAGCCCGAGGTGGGCCATGACCGCCCTGGCGGAGACGTCGAACTCGACGGCGCTCTCGGTGAGCGAACAGCCGGGGTAGTATGCGTAACTCATGGCATTGCCTCCATTTCCCGCGCCTTGGCGAACATGGGGCCGAGAATCCGGCCCTGGCCGCCGCCGGGCAGGTGGACCTTGCCCTTGCCGAGCAGCCGCAGGCCCAGGGGCAGGTAGCGGAGCGGCAGGGCGGGGTTGTCCATGCGCTTCAGGAAATAGCCGCTCATCATGCCCATCTCCTGGACCCGGCCGTGGGACTCCACGTTGTCCATGAAGGCCCGGTAGAACGCGCCTTCGCGGCGTCCCTCGCGGGTGAGCATGGCCAGCCGCTTGAGCGAGGCCATGGCCGAGGTCAGCTTGAGGCCGCGCGGGCAGCGCAGGGTGCAGGTGTAGCAGGACGAGCACATCCAGTAGGTGTGGCTGTCGAAGATGGCGTCCACCATGCCGAACTGGATCATCCGCCACATGGTGCGCGGCGTGATGTCCATGGCGAACCCGTTGGGGCAGGACGCCGTGCAGGTCCCGCACTGCATGCAGGCCGCGACCTCCTCCTTCAGCCGGGCGAGCACCGGGCCGTATTCGTCCTCCTTGGGGCTCCACGTGGGTCGGACAGCTTCGCTCATGGCGTTTACTCCTTGTCTGCGGCTCAGGCCGGTTCTTCGAGCGCGGCGTCGATGACGGACATCATGGGGCCGTCGTGGAACCCCTTGAGCACCGTGGCGCTGTTGGGGCAGACCGCCGCGCAGGCGCCGCACCCCTGGCACAGTATCTCGTCCACCTTGATCCGCCCGTGCTCCAGGTCCACCACCCGCGCGCCGTAGGGGCAGGCCGCCACGCAGGCCTGGCAGAGCGAGCACAGGGAGTGGCGCACCGTGGCCACCACGGTCTCGCGGGCGATGGTCTCCGCGTTGAGTATGCGCAGGGCCCGCTGGGCGGCCGCCTTGGCCGAGGCCACGGTTTCGCCCATGCGCCGGGGGCCCAGCCCCGTGCCGCAGGCGAAGACGCCCTGCTTGAGGAAGTCCACGGGACGCCACTTGAAGTCCGCCTCGCGGTAGAAGCCGTCCGCGTTGACCTCCACGCCGAAGACCTCCTGGAGATCCTCCACGTCGTTGGGCTCCAGGCCGCTGGAGAGCGACAGGATGTCCGCGCGGACGACCACGTCCTCGCGCAGGATGGGGTCGCGGGCCGTGATGACCGGCTTGCCGTCCTCGAAGGCGACCTTGGGCGGGTTCTCCTTGTCGTAGCGGATGAACACGGCCCCGGCCTTGCGCGCCTTCGTGTAGTAGTGCTCCAGGAAGCCGGGCATCATGATGTCGCGGTAGAAGACGTGGATGGGCAGGTCCGGGTTGCGCTCCTTGAGGGCCAGCACGTTCTTGACCATCTCCGGGCAGCAGACCTTGCTGCAATAGGCCCGGTCCTCGCTGCGCCTGCGCCAGCACTGGATCATGGCCACGCCCGAGAGCGCGCCCGCGTCCAACTGGCCGGTGGCGATCTTTTCCTCCAGCCCGAGGTGGGTCATGACCGAGCCGTGCACGCACAGCCCGCTCTCGTAGACCTTGGCCTCGTGCGCGCCGGTGGCCAGGATGGTCACGCCGTGCTCCAGGGGGAAGACCCCGTCCGGACTGGCGATGGCCGTGCGGAACCGGCCCGCGATCCCGCGCGAGAGGACCGCGCGCGAGTCGGTGAAGACCTTGATGTTGGGGTGCTTGCGCACCTGGGCGATGAGCTCCTCCATGTACTTGCGCGGGTCCGAGCCGTCGAGCTGTGTGTGCAGCCGCATGGCCGAGCCGCCCAGTTGCTCCTCGGATTCCACCAGGCAGACGCCGTAGCCGTGGTCCGCGATGGCCATGGCCGCGGTCAGGCCGCCCAGGCCGCCACCCACCACCAGGGCGGACCGGGCCACGTCCACCATGACCGGCGGCGGGGTGGGGTCCGCCCCCTGGAGCCGGGCCACGGCCGTGGCCAGGGTGGCGTGGATTTCCTTGTCCGCCGCCTTGCCGTCGTCCTCGCCCTTGCCGCCGAAGGTGGCGGTGTAGATGTCCACCACGTCCATGAGCGCGGGGTTGAGGCCGATGGTCCGGCCCAGCTCCTTGAGGCGCGGGATGTAGGCGTAGGGCATGCATGCGCCGATGAGGATGCGGTTGGGCTTGAACTCCCCGGCGGCCGCCTCGATGTCGGCCCAGCCCTGCGGGGTGCAGGCGCTGCCCACGGTGGCCACCTTGCAGACCGAGTGGACCCTGGCCAGCCGCGCGGCCAGCCCTTCGATGTCCACGGTCTGCTTGAGGGTGGGGCAGGACGCGCAGATGGCCACCAGGGTGCGCGGCGGCTCGCGGGAGACGTCCGGGTACTCTGGTTCGGGCTCGGTGGCGATGCCCGCAAGCACGTCGTAGGCCTTGATGATGCGCGAGGCGGCCTGGG
This sequence comes from Pseudodesulfovibrio sp., assembly GCF_028692895.1. Lineage (GTDB taxonomy): Bacteria > Desulfobacterota > Desulfovibrionia > Desulfovibrionales > Desulfovibrionaceae > Pseudodesulfovibrio. The sequence goes on along the minus strand of NZ_JAQUWN010000043.1, from coordinate 21,026 downwards.
CCGCTGCCCCGGCCTGGATCACGGATTCGGAGATGTCCCTCGGCTCCCCGAAGGACCCGGCCGCGAACACGCCCACCGAGCCGGTGCGCTCGGGCGAATACTGCCGGGTCTGCGCGAACCCCCAGTCGTTGAGAGTCAGGCCGGTCATCTCGGCCAGCCGGTCCGTGCCCTTGGGCGGGCGCGCGCCCACGGCCAGGACGACCATGTCGAAGGTCTCCGGCACCAGGCGGCCCTCGTCGTCCAGGTATTCCAGGCGGATGCCGCCTCCGTCGTCCGGGAACAGGGAGTGGGGGCGGCTGCGCACGAAGCGCACGCCCGCGTCCTGCTCGGCGTGGTTGCGGTAGCGCTGGTACTCCTTCCCGGCGGTGCGCATGTCCATATAGAAGATGGATGTCTCGGCCTCGCCGCCCGTGGCCTTCCTGGCCAGCATGGCTTCCTTGATGGAGAACATGCAGCAGATGCCCGAGCAGAAATCCGCGTTTTTCTTGACGTCGCGCGAGCCCACGCACTGGAGCCAGGCGATGGAGCGAACGGGCTTGCCGTCGCCGGGCCGCAGCAGCTTGCCCCCGGTGGGGCCGGTGCCGCTCAGCAGCCGCTCGAACTCCACGGCCGTGAGCACGGCGGGGTGGTCGTAGCACCAGACGTCGTTGCCGCCCGCCGGGTCCGAGGCCGGGCTGTAGCACTCGAAGCCGCCCGCCAGGACGATGGCCCCCACCTCCAGCTCCACGGTGGTGTCGGACATGATCCGCATGTAGAGCTTGTCCAGCCAGGGGGCGAAGCGCCCGGACCGGAGCGGCTTGACCAGCAGCTCGCGCGCGCCCTGGGCGACCAGTTCCTCCGCCTGCTCCCGCCGCGCCTCGTCGGTCAGGATGACCACGGGCAGGCCGGGATGCAGCTCGTGGCAGCGGGTCAGGACGCGCTCGGGGTCCATGCCGTCCACGTCCAGGCCGAGGAGGACCAGCCGGAAGCGGTCGGACTCGGCCAGCAAGTCCACGGCCTCGGCCCCGTTTTCCGTGAAGTGGAGCGGGAAGTTGGACTCGCCCAGGTGCTTCTCCATCATGGCCCGCACCTCCGGGTCCTTGTCCGCCACCAGGATGTGGAAGTCCTTGCGCTCCTCGAACTTGAAGTCGATGGCCCCGGTGGGGCACGCCTCGTGGCACTTCCAGCAGCGCTGGCAGTTGTCCAGGTCCAGCACGTAGTGGTTGGGTATGGCGTGGGGCACGGGCAGGTAGATGGCCGCGCGCTTGGTCAGGCCCGCGTTGAATTCGCTGTCCACCCGCACCGGGCAGACCGTGGAGCAGATGCCGCAGCTCACGCACTTGGTCGGGTCCACCAGGGGCGAGGAACGGTTGAGCGAGACCAGGAACTTGCCCGGCTCGCCCTCCACGGCCCCGACCTCGGCGGAGAGGATCAGGTCGATGTTGTCGTGGAACAGCCCCTTGCGCAGGCAGTACTGGCTGGACGAGTCGCGCGACATGAGCGGCAGCATCCGGCACATGCCGCAGTGATCGGTGGGGAACTGGTGGTCGAGCTGGCTGAGTATGCCGCCGTGGCTCGGGCGGCGGTCGATGAGGGCCACCTTGTGGCCGGTGACGGCCAGGTCAAGGGCGGCCCGGATGCCGCCGATGCCCGCTCCCACCACCAATGCGCCGTATTGCTTCCGCATAACGTCCTCCTGAGACTGCGACCCGCTGTCAGGCCATGTGCGAAACCGTTTCCTGGAACTCGTCCTCCTTGAACACGGACAGCGGCGGCGGCTCGTCCAGGCTCCTGCCCGGCACGTAGCCGAAGCTCTCCTGGGTCCTGGCCGCCACCGTGCGGAACAGCTCCATCACCGGGATGTCGTTGGGGCAGGCGTTGGAGCATTGGCCGCAGCCCACGCAGGCCATGGACATGTGGGCCATGCGCGTCAGGTGGTAGAAGATGGTGTCCGTGGGCATCTTGAGGCTGCCCTTGCGCTTGGCCCAGCCCATGTACTGCCAGGGCTTGTGCTCGAACACGTCGGTGTTGAACACGCACTCCTTGCAGTAGCAGACCGGGCAGGCCACCCGGCAGTTGTAGCAGTTGACGCAGGCCGAGAGGTATTCGGACAGGTCGGTCAGGGTGCCGGTCACGGCGCGGGTCGCCTCGATCATGGCGTCCCGGTGCTCGGTGCGGACTTTGACCAGGGCCTCCAGGGTCTTGGCGCGTCCGTTCTCGCCCATGGCGGGCAGGCCGAGGGCGTTGAGCAGGGCCTCGCCGCGCGCGCTGTCGGCCAGGACGGGAAGGGCGTCGCGCAGGTCCGCGCCCGCCAGGCCGACGATCAGGTCCGCATTGGCCGGGGAAGGGTGCTCGCAGGACTTGCAGGCGGCCGACAGCTCCACGCCGCCCGCGTCGGGCTTGTCCGTCCCGCCGTGGTCGCCGTGGAAGGCCAGGGTCGCCTCGAAGGGGTCGCGCCCGGCCAGGAAGGTCCGGTAGTCCGTGTTCTTGTATGCGCCCATGCAGTCGACGCCCACGATGACCACGTCGTCCAGGCTGCCCTGGTTGAGCTTGACCAGTTCGACGAAGGCCCGGATCTCGCAGGGACGCAGCACGGCGGCGATGCGCTCGCCGGTCTGGCCGCGCGTCAGGCGCGACAGGAGCTTGGCGCTGTTCATGGGAAAGGCCGGAGCCAGCGGGTCCGCGCCCGAGAGCTGGTCCGGGTCCGTGACCAGGGTGGGCATGGGCATGGACTTGCCGAAGTGGTGCACGGGCACCAGCACGCCGCCGATGGATTCGTTTTCCAGCAGGCCGCGCAGCAGCCCCTGGATCGCCACCACCGGATTGTTGTTTTCAACCTGCAACTTCGCTGTGGTCGCCATGGCGCACCTCCCTAGACCACGGCCATGGAACGCGCTTCCATGGGGCCGAGTTCCCGTATTTCATTGATGAAGCCGTTCACCGTGGCCGCGAATTCGTTCCCTTCGCTGGCCCCCACCCAGGTCAGCTTGACGCGTTCGCGCTCGATGCCGAACTGGGGCAGGATTTCGTTCAGGAGCTTGACCCGCCGCCGGGCCTTGTAGTTGCCGTTGATGTAGTGGCAGTCGCCGGGGTGGCAGCCGCTGACCAGCACGCCGTCCGCCCCGGACAGGAGCGACTTGACGATGTACTTGGGGTCCACCATGCCGGTGCACATGACGCGAACCAGCCGCAGGTTGGGCTGCTGCACCATGCGCGAGGTGCCCGCCAGGTCGGCGGCGGTGTAGGTGCACCAGTTGCAGACAAAGGCCAGAATGGTCGGTTCGAATTCGCTGCTCATCGCTGTCTCCTAGGCTTCGCCGGGTTGGTCGGCGGCCTGCGGGTCGGACGCCGGAGGCGGCGGCTCGAACATCATGCCGAGCATGCCGTCGATCTCGTTGAAGAGCTGGGTCTGATTGAAGTGCTTGATCTGGGCCGCGCCGCTGGGGCAGTAGCCCGCGCAACTGCCGCACCCCTTGCACATGGCCTCGTTGATGACGGACACGTTGCGCCGTTCGTCGAACTCGATGGCGGAGTAGGGGCAGAGGTTGATGCACACCTTGCAGCCGATGCACACGTCCGGGTCGATCCAGGAGGTGGTGGGCGAGATGGAGACCTTGCCGCGCGCGGCCAGGGCGATGGCCTGGGCCGCTCCGCCCGAGGCGTGGGCCACGGCGTCCGGGATGTCCTTGGGCCCCTGGCAGGTTCCGGCCAGGAAGACGCCGTCGGTGGCCGTGGAGACCGGACCGAGCTTGGGGTGCTCCTCCAGGAAGAAGCCGTCCTGGCCCTGGGCGATGCCGAAGACGCGGGCCACCTCGGTGGCGCCCCGCCCCGGCTCCATGGCCGTGCACAGGATGACCATGTCCACGGGTACGCGCACGTTCATGCCGAGCAGGGTGTCCTCGCCGACAACGACGAGCTTGCCGTCCTCCTCCACCACTTCGGCGGGTCGCCCGCGGATGAAGGTCACGCCTTCCTCCTGGACGCGGCGGAAGAACTCCTCGTAGCCCTTCCCGAAGCAGCGCATGTCGATGTAGAAATTGTAGACCCTGGTGTCGTGCCCGACCTTGTCCTTTATCAGGTGGTCGAACTTGAGGGCGTACATGCAGCAGGTGCGCGAACAGTATTCGTGATAGTTGCGGTCGCGGCTGCCCACGCAGTGGATGATGCCCACGCTCTTGGGCTTTTCGCCGTTTTTCATGACGATCTTGCCCCCGGTGGGGCCCACGGCGTTGTTCAGCCGCTCGAACTGGAGGGCGGTGTAGACCTCGGGGAAGCGGCCGAATCCGTATTCGCGCAGCGGGGTCGGGTCCATGGCGTCGTAGCCCGTGGCCAGGACGATGGAGCCCACGTGGTAGACCTCGCGCCGCTCCCGCATGGTGTAGTCGATGGCCCCGGTGGGGCAGACCTTCTGGCAGATGCCGCACTTGTCCTTGGTGATCTTTTTGCAGACCGAGGCGTCGATGACCGGGGTGCTCGGCACGGCCTGGGGCGAGTTGCGGTAGATGGCCCGGCGTTCGGAAAGCCCCTCGTTGAATTCGCTGAGGGTCTTGGTCGGGCATTTCTCCAGGCAGGCCCCGCAGCCGGTGCAGATGTCCTCGTTGACGTAGCGCGGCTTGCGCAGGACCGTGACCGTGTAGTTGCCCACGAAGCCGGAAACGTCCACGACCTCGCTCCAGGTCATCAGGTGGATGTTCGGCTCCTGGGACACGGCCACCATCTTGGGCGTGGAGATGCAGGCTGCGCAGTCCAGGGTGGGGAAGGTCTTGTCGAACTGGGCCATGTGTCCGCCGATGGACGGGCTTTTTTCCACAAGGTGGACCTGGTGCCCGGACTTGGCGATGTCCAGGGAGGCCTGGATGCCCGCGATGCCCGCGCCCACGACCATCACGTCCGGAAGCACGTCCACCTCGCGGGAGAACAGCTCGCCGTGGTGGCCGACGCGGTCCACGGCCGCCTCCACGATGTGCCGGGCCTTGGCCGTGGCCTCGCCGGGATCGGCCGTGGTCCAGGAGCAGTGCTCGCGGATGCAGCAGTGCTGCATGAGGTAGGGGTTGAGCCCGCCGCGCGCGCAGGCCTTCTGGAAGGTCTTCTCGTGCAGGCGCGGGGAGCAGGAGGCGACCACCACCCGGTTCAGCCCGTGCTCGCGGATGTCCCGGATGATCATCTCCTGCCCGGGGTCCGAGCACATGAACTGATAGTCGCGGGCCACGGCCACGTCCTTTATCCCGGACGCGAACCGGGCCACCCCGGCGCAGTCGACCTTGCCCGCGATGTTGGACCCGCAGTGGCAGATGTACACTCCGATTCTGTTGGCCATGATCCCTCCCTTGGGACGATCGTCACCGGCTGCTCTTGCCGCTGGTCAGCTCGAGCGTCAGCTCGCCCACCAGCTTCTTGAGCTCCTCGTTCTCGGCCGCCAGTTCCGACTCGGCGCAGCCAGCGGGCTGCCGCTCGAAGAGCTGGTGGCAGTTGTCCAGGAAATGCCCCCGCCATTTGTAGTACTGGCTGGGCCGGAGGTCGTTTGCGCGGCAAAGATCGTTGACGCAGCCTCCCGAGAGGCCCTGCAACACGATTCTCGCCTTGGTTTTCGCATCCCACTTGCGTCTCATCCGGCGTACCCCCTTTCCATCTTTCCCTGTCTCCAGGATTTCCGGGCGTCATGAGGAGAGTATGAGACTGTCGCGCTGCCCGTGCCGTTTCGGCCCGTTCCCCCTTCATGGGGGATAACTCTGCGTCTTGTTGGGATAAATTCCTCTTTCGCTCCCTCCGCTTCCACGGTTCGATTCCCCTCGCTTTCCCCCTTGAAACAAAATGCGTACCGATTTGGAGATATATAGATATTCCAGATTAATGAGCGATTTCACATAGGGAGGCCCCAGGGGAAACCCCTGAAAAATCCGGTCCGAGGCGTCTTGCCGGACAAGACACGTCTTGCCTGGGAAAGCAAAAGGTTAGCGCGAAGAGACAGTGGCCCCCCTCCGGGCCGCCCCGGCGGGACCGTACGTTGTTCGGCAACTCTCCATGCGAAACAGCGCCAAGAGACGGTTTCGTTGTCTTGCCGGAAAAGACGAAATTTCCATTCCGCCACCGTATGAAAAGAAAAATCCAAGCATTGCGGCGGGTCGGCGGCATTGACAGGAATCGCACAATTCATGTTACAGTAGAGGGGGTCTGTCCGAGCGGAGGAAGGGGGAATATTCCGCCATGGCCGACATACTAATCATCGACGGCAGCCGAGAGTTCTCGCGGGCTCTTTTGGGGGAGCTTGCGGCCCACGGCATGGCTGCGGAGGGGTGCGACACCCTGTCTCGGGCCATGGCCCTGCTGCACACCGGGGAGTACAAGGCCGTGCTCCTGGGCGACGACCTGGCCGACGGCGACAGCCTGTCCTATCTTTCCCTGATCCAGGAGACGCCCTCCCTTCCGGAGGTTATCATCCTTTCGCGCAGCCGGGACCCGGACGCGGCCGAGGAGGCCATCCAGCGCGGGGCCTGGACATACGTCACCAAGCCGCCCAATCTGCAACGGCTCCTCGTCTTCCTCACACGCGCCATGGACTATCACGACGTGCAGCACGCCAGGAGCATCCGCTGCGCCCTGCGCCGGTCCGGGATCATCGGCAACAGCCGTCCGCTCCAGGCCAGCCTGGACATCCTGGCCCAGGCCACCGGCTCGGACGCCAACGTCCTCATCACCGGCGAGACCGGGACCGGCAAGGAGCTCTTCGCCCGGGCCATCCACAAGAACAGCGAGCGCGCTGCCAAGGCCTTTGTGGTGGTGGACTGCGCGGCCTTGCCCGACGCCCTGGCCGAGAGCCTGCTCTTCGGCCATCAGCGCGGAGCCTTTACCAGCGCGGACTCGGATTCGGTGGGGCTGGTCAAGCAGGCCGACGGCGGGACCCTCTTTCTCGACGAGGTGGGCGAACTGCCGGTTTCATTGCAGAAGGTCTTCCTGCGCGTGCTGGAGGGACGGAGCTTCCGGCCCGTGGGCGGAGTCAAGGAGATGCAGAGCGACTTCCGGCTGCTGGCCGCCACCAATCGGGACCTGGAGGGCATGGTCGTGGACGGTGGGTTCCGGCGTGACCTTTTCTATCGACTGCGCGGCATCCACCTGCACCTGCCGCCGTTGCGGGAGATCACCGAGGACATCAACGAGATGGTCTGCAAGTTCATCCAGCGCCACGCCAAGCGACTCCACGTGCCGACCAAGGGGTTCTCCCCCGATTTCCTGGACGCGCTGATGAACTACGAGTGGCCCGGCAACATCCGTGAGCTCCAGCACACCATCGAGCAAGCCCTCTCGCTGGCCGGGACCGATCAAATCCTCTACCCCCGGCATTTGCCCAAGGCCATTCGGGCCCGGATCGCCCGGCGCGACATGGAAAAACTCGCGCCCGCGTCCAAACGGGAGGAACGTCCCTTCGCGGCGGTTCCGGTCACGGATTTCCCGGACCTGAAGACCTATCGCCGGGAGCAGATGGTCAGACTCGAAATCAGCTATCTCCAAAATCTCATGGAAATAACGCGGGGGAGCATCGGCGAGGCCTGCAAGCTGTCCGGGCTGTCCCGGGCGCGGCTCTATGCGCTGCTCAAACAGCACGACATTGCGCGTCGCAAATCATAGGCGAACCCACTGCGCGAACAAGGCGGGGAGGGCGGGTGCAAAACAACGAAAGGGAGCGGCGATGTACTCGCCGCTCCCTTTAATCAACAGGAGAAAGATAGCCGCAATTATTTCTTTGCTGACCCTCTTTTGGTCCAGAGCTTCATTTCTTTCATCTTCTTGCGGCGTTCCCGCTGCAGCGATTTGCAGACCAGGGGAAGTTTTTTCTTGTAACCGAACTTTTCGCGGTATTCATCAGGGGTCAGGCCGTGGCTGGCCAGATGCTTCTTGGTGATCACCTTGAAGGATTTGCCGCAGACGCAACAGATGACCGACTTTTCCCGGATAGCCTTTTTGGGGTCGGTGGCCACATCCTCTTCGGTCTCAATAACACCGCCCTCGGCCATTGCTCTGATGTCCCCGGCCAACTTTTGCACCATGGAAGTAATTTCTTCCTCGGTCATCGTCCGGACGCTCGCCTGCGCCTTGACGATCTCCAGTGCTTCTTTCAAATAATCGTCCATTTTTCTACTCCCGGTATGTGGTTCATTCTCAGTCAAATGACCATGCATTGATTCTTTAGCACAGTGATGGGGAAAAAGACAACATAACAGTTGTTGTCGCCCGGTGCATACTACGCATGTTTGCAAGTAGCAATTTAAAAGTCTCCACATGCATTGATATAGGCTGGTCGATGCAGTGTGGCGGCATGGCCTGGCTGGGGAAGGTCTCCACCGCGCCGATCACCGGCGGGAATGGCGCGCCAGGGATTTGCTTGCCTAAGAAAAAAGGGTGACGTATACCCATGCAAGCATGGGCGACCTGTGCGAAATCATATTGAATGGAGAGTATCATGAGTCCGGAAGGCAAGGTGCACAAGTTGGAAGCAGTCAGGGCGGAGGAGACCGCCGCCGAGAACACGGAACAACAGGAAGCCCGGTCCCAGGCCTGCGACTCCGGCGTCGTCGCCGCCCAGAAGGACATGAGCAAGGTCGCCCTGATGGTGGCGCTGCTGGCGGTGCTGCTGCTGGTCATTTTCTTTTTCGGCATGAACCGGAACATCGCCGGTCTCACCGATGAGGTGAAGAGCCTTGGCGCGTTGCGGGAGGAGGTCTCCAGCCTGGACAAGCGTCTGGTGGACCTCAAGGCCGACATGCCGGTGCAGATGCAGCGCATGATAGCCCAGGACATCGTCAACGAGATGGCCATGAAGGCCTCCTACCTGTCCGAAACGCTCCAGGGCGAAGAGCTGCGGGCCAAGATGCAGGAAGTCCTCAAGGGGCTCAAGGAAGTCCGGGACGGCCTCGAAAAGTAGCTTCGGATCAAGAATGGGACATGAGGCGCGGCATTGCTGCCGCGCCTTTTTTTGTGCTTTTTGCTGTTCATCGTTGTTCAAAAATTTATTGACAGGGCGGTTTATTTCTGTTTATGAACAGTTAGGAGATCAATGATTAACAAGATGTCCATATGAACATGAATAAAAAATACATCAGTTTGCGAGAGGTGGGACGCCAGTTGGACATCCCTCCCTCCACTGTTGTCTACTATAAGGATAAGTTCAACAAGTATATTCCCTCGGTGGGAGAGGGGGGCGGACGTCGTCGCCGATATCCCGTGGAGGTGTTGGAGATTTTCAGGAGGATACGCGAAATGTTCAATGACAATTGGTCTGTTGATCAAATTGAACGTGAATTAGCACTTAAATTCAGTATGTTAATGAATGAGCAACAACATGATCAACAAAACGATCAATCATGTGTCCGGTTCGGCGACGAGGGCGTGGCCTTTGCGCGCGAGCTGGGCGGAGTGCTGGCCAAGATGTCGGACGTGCTCCAGAACCAGTCCCTGTTCCGGAGCGAGATACGCTCGCTCAGGGACGAGGTGGCGGAGCTTCGGCGTGAGCGGCGTGAGTCGGAAAAACGGCATGCCGAACGTGTCGAGGTGCTGGAACGGGAGATGGAGGGGCTGCGTCGGAAGCTGTCTGCCAAGCCGGGCGGGAACATCGATTTTCCTCCGGCATCCTACCTGGAGCGGCCGCTGGTCATCCGCGCCGAGGGCGAGTTTCTCGGGGTGCTGGGCAAGGGGCGCAAGCATTTTTCCCTCAAGGATTTCGTGCAGTTGATCGAGCACAAGGTCTCGGATTCCATGGCCGTGGAGACGTCTTGGAGCAGGCGCGACGGGCATTGGGTCCTGGTCATCCGCACCGAGGACGCCCAGAAGGGGCGGGAGCAGAACATCGTCGTGGTCACCAAGCAGACAACCACGCCGAGCCGCAACGAGGTCACCGAGATCATCCGGCTGAACATCGACGGCAACGACGCGCCGGACGCGCTGCTCCTGACGCTGTTTCGCCAGCTTCGCGCCGTGTTCAACGGCTGATGCGTTTTTTGTGCAATTCAACTCTAGAAAATCTCTTGATTCTCTAGGAATAATAGCTTATATAGCTACTGCTAAATGGACCCAGGACTCTGAGTTTGGCCGGTTCAACGGAGGAGACGTATGCCCCAGGTCGCTGCTAGAATTACCCATGATCAGGAAAAATGGCTCAAGGATTATTTCAAGACCAAGAGCGCAGGGGCTGAATTCATCCTGCCTTGGGCCGTGGACGTCTTCTTCAAGTCCATCCGGAGCGTGTCCAGCGATTTTTCCGTTGCCGAGCTCAAGACCATCCTGGAGTCCCACCGTGAGGTAAAGCTGCTTCCCAACCAGTCCAAGCAGGCCTACCTGATGCTCCGGGTCGAGGAGGCGTGCGACGAGCACAGCGTGCACATCAAGCACGGGGCGAGCAAGTCCAACCTTGAGGTCAAGCTGCGCCGGCTGACCGACCTGCAGGCCACCTCACTGATGATCTGGGCCACCGCCTACTGGGTCAGCAAGGCGTGGAACGGCGTTTCGATCGAGGACTACGTCAAGCTGTCCTGCGGCTGATCCCGGTTCCGTACCTTTCCGTTTCGTTTTCCCCGGTTGCGATTATCGGTCGCAGGTGGTATCGCCTGCCCGTAATCGTTTTTCTTTTTTGGAGGCGCTCGCCATGGGCGGACACGCTCGCATCCTGACCATCGCCGGGTCCGACTCCGGCGGCGGGGCAGGCATCCAGGCCGACCTCAAGGCCATCACCATGCTCCGGGGATACGGCGCCAGCGTCATCACGGCGCTGACCGCCCAGAACACCCGGACGGTCACCGGCATCCATGCGCCGTCGGCCCGGTTCGTGGCCGAGCAGTTGCGCACCGTGCTCGACGACATCCGGGTGGACGCCGCCAAGACCGGCATGCTCTTCTCCGAGCCGATCATCAAGGCCATAGCGCCCCTGCTGGGCAAGCGGACCTTTCCCCTGGTGGTGGACCCGGTCTGCGTGGCCACGTCCGGGGCCAAGTTGCTCAAGGCCGACGCGGTCAAGGCCATGGCGCGGCTGATGTTCCCCCTGGCGGATCTGCTGACGCCCAACATCCCCGAGACCGAGCTCTTCACCAAGGTCCGCATCCGCGACCGCGAGGACGTGTTCAAGGCGGCCCGCCTGCTCCTGGACATGGGGCCCAAGGCCGTGCTGATAAAGGGCGGTCATGCCGACTCCCTGGCCACCACGGACTGGTTCGTGCCCCGGGACGGCGAGCCCATGCCCTTCATGCAGCCGCGCATCGCCACCAAATGTACCCACGGCACCGGCTGCACCCTGTCGGCGGCCATCGCCACCGGGTTGGGGCAGGGGATGGAGATGGGCGCGGCCATCAAGCGCGCCCAGGAATACCTCAACCTCTGCCTGCGCGCGGCCGAGCCCCTGGGCGAGGGCGGCGGCCCGCCCGACCACCTGGCCCCCTGGATCAAGGAGACGGCCAAGCCGGGCGTCCTGCGCGACCTGGCCCGCTTCGGCGTCCGGCTGGCGGCCGACCCCGGCCTGGCTCCGCTCCTGCCGCGCGGCCGCGCCAATGCTGTGGCGGCCCTGCCGCACGCGGACAACGTGGACGAAGTGGCCGGATTTCCCGGCGGCGTCATCGCCACCCGCCGGGGCGGGGTCCGCGTTATCGGCGAGCCCGAGTTCGGGGCTTCCCTCTACGCCGCCCGGACCCTGCTGGCCGTGCGCCGGTTGCGGCCGGACCTGCGCTGCGCCCTGACCCTCGGGCTGGGGCAGGGGATGAAGCGGGCGTTGGAGGCGGCGGGCGTGGAGATCGTGTGGATCGACCGGGAGCGGCGGCCGGAGTATGTCCGAGAGGACAACGGCGCGCTGGAGGAGTGGGGCGCTTTCGAAGGGCTTCGGGACCATCCGTCGCCGGAGACGGTTTGCGCGGTGGGCGATCCGGGCGGAACGGGCTTCGAGCCGGTGGTCCGGCTGCTGGCCGGTGACCTGGCCTGCCTGGACGCGCTGCTGAGCCGGGTTTTCGATTGCTGGCGACGGTCGTGACGGCTTCCGGGCCCCCCCCCGGCGGCCTCTTCTCTGTATTGAGGTTGACATATTTGCAGGAGCTTGCTTAATAAGCACGTTCTTTTCGCGGGCGTGGCGGAATTGGTAAACGCGCCAGATTTAGGATCTGGTACCTCGCGGTTTGGGGGTTCGAGTCCCTCCGCCCGCACCAGAAAGATGAAATATTACGCGCTGAAAAAGCGCATCAGGAGGATACGTCGTGGAGTATAATGTTGAAGAAATTTCTCCGGTGAAACGGAAGATCAAGGTCGAGGTTCCCGCCGAAGAGGTCAACGCCGCGTTGACCGCCACCATCGCCCTGTATCGGATGCAGGTCGACGTGAAGGGCTTCCGCAAGGGCAAGGTCCCGTCCGGCGTGGTCGAGTCCAAGTATCACAAGCAGGTGTATGGCGAGGCGACCACCGATCTGATCAACTACCAGATCAATGAGATCATGAGCGCCCTGTCCATGCAGCCCATGTCCCGCATCGACGTGGACGCCAAGGAGCTGGTCCGCGACGAGCCCTTCGCCTACGCCATCGAATTCGAGGTCGCCCCGAAGCTCGAACTGCCCCAGTACAAGGGGCTTTCCGTCGAGGAGATCAAGGCCGTGGTCGACCCCGCCGAGATCACCGAGGTCGAGGAGCGCATCCTGGAGAACAACGCCGAGGTCAAGGTCATCGAGGACGTGCGTCCGCCCAAGGACGGCGAGGTCGCCAGCGTGAGCTTCGGCGCCTACCGCGACGGCAAGATCGTCGAGGGCATCCAGGCCGAGAATTTCGACCTGCTCCTGGGCCAGGGCCAGGCCCTGCCGGAGTTCGAGGACATGGTCAAGACCCTGACCACCGGCGAGTCCGGCGAGACAGACATCACCTTTCCGGCCGACTTCATCAACGAGAACCTGGCCGGCCAGACCGTGACCATGAAGGCCAAGCTGCACGCCGTCAAGGAGCGCATCCGTCCCGAGATGAGCGACGCGGTGGCCAAGAAGGCCGGTTTCAGCGACGTCGACACCCTGCGCAAGGGCATCGAGGAGTCCTACCGCTCCCAGCGCAAGCAGATGAACAAGTCCGCCGCGCAGAGCCAGCTCCTGGGCTCCGTCATCGAGTCCATCAACGAATTCCCGCTGCCGCCCTCCATGGTCGAGGACCGCATCGACCGCCTCGTCCAGGACCTGGAATACCGCCTGGACCGCCAGGGCAAGGGACTCCAGTCCCTGGGCAAGTCCCCGCAGGAACTGCGCGAGGGCTTCCGCGCCGAGGCCGAGCGCACCGTGAAGACCGAAATCTTCCTGCTGGCCGTTGCCGCCGAGGAAGGGCTGGAGATCGCCCCCGAGGAGATCGAGGCCACCCTCAGCCAACTGGCCGTCCAGACCCGTCAGCCCCTGCACGAGCTCAAGAAGTACTATGAGGACAACAACCTCATCGTGCCTCTCAAGGACCGCCTGCTCTGCGACAAGGCTTCCGAGCTGATTTACGAGTCCGCCGAGATCAAGGAGATCGACCCGCCCGCCGCCGACGCCAAGCCTGCGGAGAAGTCCGCCGAGGCCAAGCCCGTCGAGGGCGCCATCCAGTTCACCGACAAGGCCGAGGCCGTGGAATGGGCCGTGGCCAACCTGGGCCTCAAGGAGACCACGGCGAAGGGTTATTCCCTGTCCAAGCTCCAGGAACGGGCCGACAAGCACTTCGCCGAGAAGTAGCCGCGAAACCGGCGCAAAGCGAACGTGGGCGGCCCGGCTTGACCGGGCCGCCTTTTTTCGTCCGGACGCCTTGACCCTGGCCGCTTCGTGCCTATCTATCACCGGGCGGCGCGGGAAGTTTCCCCTTGTCCTTCAAGGGGAAATGCCGCATACTGAAAAGAGCCTGTAGTGAGAAACCGGCCATTGCCGGACAGAGCCGCGCCAGACGCGGTCGTAAGGTTTTTTCCTCGGACAACCGATAGTAACGAAAACAGCTTCAAGGAGACGTTCATGGTCGCCATCCCGATGGTCATTGAAACGACCGGACGCACGGAACGCGCGTACGACATATATTCCCGCCTGCTCAAGGACCGGATCATCCTGCTCGGCAGCTCCATCGACGACCACGTGGCCAGCCTCATCTGCGCCCAGTTGCTCTTCCTGGAATCCGAGGACCCGGAAAAGGAAATCTACATGTACATCAACTCCCCGGGCGGCGTGGTCTCCTCGGGCATGGCCATCTACGACACCATGCAGTACATCTCCGCACCGGTGGCGACCCTGTGCCTCGGCCAGGCGTCCAGCATGGGCGCGCTCCTGCTTTGCGCGGGCGAGAAGGGCATGCGCTACGCGCTGCCCCACAGCCGGATCATGATCCACCAGCCGCTGGGCGGGGCCCAGGGCCAGGCGTCGGACATCCGCATCCATGCCCAGGAAATCCTGCGCCTGCGCGACGAGCTTAACGACATCCTGGTCCACCATACGGGCCAGGACCTGGAAAGAATCCGCGAGGACACGGAGCGCGACCACTTCCTGTCCGCCGAGGAGGCCGTGCGGTACGGCCTCATCGACAAGGTCATGCGCTCCCGCGCCGAGACGGACGAAGAATCGAAGGGTAAGTAATCATGGCAGAAAAAAGCACCAATACGCCGGATCTGAGATGTTCCTTCTGCGGCAAGACGCAGGTGGACGTCCAGCGCCTCATTGCGGGACCGGACGTCTATATCTGCGACGAATGCGTCGCGCTGTGCAACGACATCATGGCCCAGGAGACCATCAGCGAGGAATTCGAGGACGGCCGCCTGCTCCCTCCGCAGGAGATCAAGGAACTGCTCGACCAGTACGTCATCGGCCAGGAGCAGCCCAAGAAGATCCTGTCCGTCGCCGTGCACAACCACTACAAGCGCGTATTCTACGCCTCGGCCGGCAAGGCCCAGGACGACGTGGAGATCGACAAGTCCAATATCCTGCTCATCGGCCCCACGGGCTCGGGCAAGACGCTCCTGGCCCAGACCCTGGCCCGGGTGCTCAAGGTGCCGTTCGCCATCGCCGACGCCACCACCCTGACCGAGGCGGGCTACGTGGGCGAGGACGTGGAGAACATCCTGGTCCAGCTACTCCAGAACGCGGATTACGACATCGACGCGGCCTCCCGCGGTATCATCTACATCGACGAGATCGACAAGGTGGCCCGCAAGGGCGACTCGCCCTCCATCACCCGCGACGTGTCGGGCGAGGGCGTGCAGCAGGCGCTGCTCAAGATTATCGAGGGCACCGAGGCGAACATCCCGCCCAAGGGGGGGCGCAAGCATCCCCAGCAGGAGTTCATCCGCATGAACACCTCGAACATCCTGTTCATTCTCGGCGGCGCGTTCATCGGGCTGGACAAGATCGTCCAGCAGCGCAAGACCGGCTCCGGCATGGGTTTCGGCGCCAAGGTCGAGGCCAAGAAGGAGATGGGGCTGGGCGAGCTCTTCGCCCTGGCCGAGCCCATGGACCTGATCAAGTTCGGCCTGATTCCCGAGTTCGTGGGCCGCATCCCGGTCATGACCGCCCTTGAGGAACTGACCGAGGACGACCTGGTCCGCATCCTGAAGGAGCCCAAGAACGCCCTTATCAAGCAGTACCAGAAGCTCTTCGAGCTGGACAAGGTCGAGCTCAGGTTCACGGACAACGCCATGACCGCCATCGCCCGCCAGGCCATCGAACGCAAGACCGGCGCGCGCGGCCTGCGCAACGTCCTGGAAAAAATCATGCTGGAGATCATGTACAAGCTGCCGTCCCTGTCCGGGGTGCGCGAGTGCGTGATCAACCAGTCCGTTGTCGAAAATGGGCTGGAGCCGCTGCTGCTCTATCACCAGGAAGTGAAGTCCGCCTGACCGGCCGAGATTGACATCCGGCCGGCCGGACTTATTTCCTACTTTCACGCAAGTGGCGGCCCGCCCCCCGGCGGAACCGCCGCCACCACTTGGAAACACAATCGGAGGAAGCAATGCCGACTTTCGGTTTCGACGGCAAGAACTCCCCTGAATCGTTGACGCTCCCCATGATGTCGCTCAGGGAAGTGGTCATGTTCCCCCGGTCCATCGTCCCCTTGTTCGTCGGCCGCGAGGCCTCCATCAAGGCGATCGAGACCGCGGTGGCCGACTATGGAAAGCAGATTTTCCTCGTCACACAGAAGAGCCCGGAGAAGGAGCTTCCCGAGGCGGACGACCTTTATGAGGTCGGCACCGTCAGCAAGATCCTGCAGATGCTCCGCCTGCCCGACGGCACCATCAAGGTGCTCTTCGAGGGCGTTGCACGCGCCACCTGGGACCCGGAGGCCAGCAGCCTGACCTACGAGGAGGGCGAGGAGGCCAAGTATCCGCAGGCCCTCGTGACCATGCTCCCCGAGGCCAAGGACCTTTCGTCCGAAGGCGTGGCCCTGGTCCGCGCCGTGCACGAGTCCCTGGACGAGTTCGGCAAGGTCAACAAGAAGGTGGCCCCCGAGGCCATCCTGGCCATGTCCACCGTCAAGGAGCCGGGCCAGTTGGCCGACCAGATCATGCCCCACCTCAAGGTGGACTTCGCCCGCAAGCAGGAAATCCTGGAGGAGACCGCGCCGGTCCGCCGTCTGGAGCGCGTCTACGAGCTGCTCCTGGGCGAGATCGAGATCGTGTCCATCGAGAAGCGGGTCAAGGGTCGCGTCAAGGACCAGATGGAGAAGAACCAGCGCGAGTACTATCTCAACGAGCAGGTCAAGGCCATCAACAAGGAGATGGGCCGCGAGGACGACCCCATGGCCGAGGCCAAGGAGCTGGAGGATCGGCTCGACGCCAAGGCCATGAGCGAGGAGAATCGCGAGCGGGTCCGCAAGGAGATCAAGAAGCTTCGGACCATGCAGCCGAGCAGCGCCGAATACACGGTGGTGCGCAACTACGTGGACTGGGTGCTCGACCTGCCCTGGAACAACCTCAAGGACGACAAGGACGTTGATATCGCGGAGGCGCGGCGCATCCTGGACGAGGACCACTTCGGCCTGGAGAAGCCCAAGGAGCGCATCCTGGAATACCTGGCGGTGCAGTCGCTGGTGGAGTCCATGAAGGGCCCCATCCTCTGCTTCGTCGGCCCTCCCGGCGTTGGCAAGACCTCCATCGCCAAGTCCATCGCCCGGTCCATGGGCCGCGAATTCCTGCGGCTCTCCCTGGGCGGCGTGCGCGACGAGGCCGAGATTCGCGGCCACCGGCGCACCTATGTGGGCGCGCTGCCGGGCAAGATCATCCAGTCGCTCAAGCGGGTGGAGTTCAACAACCCGGTCATCTGCCTGGACGAGGTGGACAAGATGAGCGCCGACTTCCGGGGCGACCCGTCGGCCGCGCTGCTCGAAGTCCTGGACCCGGAGCAGAACTACGCCTTCAACGACCATTACCTGGACCTGGACTACGACCTGTCCAAGGTCTTCTTCATCACCACGGCCAACCAGCTTGAGGGCATCCCGCTCCCGCTGCAGGACCGCATGGAGATCATCCGGCTGCCCGGCTATCTGGAGACCGAAAAGGTCCAGATCGCCAAGGGCTTCCTGCTGCCCAAGCAGATCAAGCAGCACGGCCTGACCGAGGACAACCTCAAGATGTCCGACAACGCCATTCTCGACGTGGTGCGTTTCTACACGCGCGAGGCGGGCGTCCGCAACCTGGAGCGCGAGATTGCGGCCATCTGCCGCAAGTCCGCCATGAAGATCGTGGAGGACCACGACCGCGAAAAGGTCATCCAGGTCTCCACCCAGTCCCTTGAGAAGATGCTCGGCGTGACCAAGTTCACCTATGGCGAGCGCGAGGAAAAGGCCCAGGTGGGCGTCTGCAACGGCCTGGCCTGGACCCGGCTCGGCGGCGAGATGCTGCTGGTCGAAGTGGCGCTCATGCCCGGCTCGGGCAAGGTGGAGATCACCGGCAAGCTCGGCGAGGTCATGCAGGAGAGCGCGCGTGCGGCCCTGTCGTACATCCGCGCCCGTTCCGACCTGCTGGGCCTCAAGCCGGACTTTCACAAGGAAGTGGACATCCACGTTCACGTCCCGGACGGCGCCACGCCCAAGGACGGCCCCAGCGCGGGCATCACCCTGACCACGGCCCTGATCTCCGCGCTGCTGAACATCCCGATCCGCAACGACCTGGCCATGACCGGCGAGATCACCCTGCGCGGCCGCGTCCTGCCCATCGGCGGACTGCGCGAGAAGCTGCTGGCCGCCCATCGCGGGCTTATCAAGACCGTGCTCATCCCGGTGGAGAACGAAAAGGACCTCAAGGAAGTGCCCAAGGCCATCCTCAAGGACCTGGAGGTCATCCCGGTCAAGACCATGGACGAGGTCATCGACAGGGCCCTGGAGAATGGCGGCGAGACCGTCTGGTGCGTTCAGCACTGCGAACCGCCCCTGTACAAGGCTCTGCTCAAGGGCGGCGACATGCAGGAACCCGCCCACCAGTAGGGCGGACCGATAGAAGATCCGAAGCCGGACGGCATTGCCGTCCGGCTTCTTTTTTTGTCCGGCGCCCTGGCGAACGTCTATGGTTTGTGGAGTGTTTCGGTCGTTGTTGTCTATTTTTAATGTATCGATGAAAGGAATTTTGCCGTTGCGGGGGGATTCCTTCGATAAATAACACTGTAATCCAGTGTGTTGCAAAATGGAGCCGGATGTGAGGCCTGGTACGCTCCTTGCTAACCCACTCCTGACGTCAACCGTGAGCGAGGGAGTGCCATGTGCAATCATCTATCCGAAAAACAGCGAAGCCGGCGGGGAACCGCAGTGGTCGAAGTCGGCCTCCTGTTGCCGCTGTTCCTGCTGGTCGTGCTCGCCATCATGGACGTGTCCCGGCTGTACTGGACGCGCAACGTGGTCGGCGGCGCGGCGTACGAAGGAGTCAGGATGGCCATTCTGGAGGAGGCCACGGACTCGCAGGTCCAGGCCGTGGTGATCGACGAGCTGGCCTCGGGCGGGCTCTCGCAGTCCCCGGTCACCACCGTGGGGCCGCGCGTGTCCAGGCAGCCGGTCTCCGTCACCGTCAGCGTGCCGTTCTCCTTCATCATCCTGGGCCGGCTCATCCCCGAGCTCGACGAGAACCGGCAGGTCACGGTCACGGCGATGCTGACCTATGAGGGCTGACGCCATGCGCGACACGCAGAGCAGGCAGGGAATGGCCGTCGCCGAATTCGCCCTGGTCATGGCGTTGATCCTGCTCCCGCTCCTCGCCGGGGTTGTGGATTTTTCGCGGCTGATGGAGGTCCGGGACGCCCTGACCCATTCGGCGCGCGACGGGGTGGTGCTGGCCTCGCGCGGGGCCGAGGTGAATCCGGCCGTGGAGGCCTCCGTGGCCGCCGCCGGGTTGTCGGACGAAAAGCTGACCATCACGGTCTCAACCGGGGCCGACCAGCCCGGCCTGGGCCAGGAGGTCACGGTGGCGCTGGCCTATGATCTGACCGGCATGACCCTGTTTTCATGGAACTGGCTGATCGGCGACGTCATGCGCGTCCAGGCGTGCGCAAAGATGGAGTAGAGCGGACCATGCAATGCATCAAGCGTCTCGTCCGGAGCGAATCCGGCGTCATCAGCGTGGTGGCGGCCCTGTCCATGGTCGCCATCCTGGCCATGGGCGCCCTGGCCCTGGACATGGGCCGCATCTATCTGAAGCGCGGTGCCCTGCAGACCGCCGCCGACGCCGGGGCCCTGGCCGGGGCCAATTCCCTGCTGGCCGAAGGCCGGGACCTGGACGCCCTGCGGACCATCGTCAAGAACTACGCCTGGAGGAACATGGTGGACGACGACCGTCCGGCCAGCGCGCTCACGGACGGGGACATCCTGTTCCTCCGTGACGGCGCGCCCGACGACGTGCATCCCAACCAGGTGGAAGTGAAGATTTCCCTGCTGGAGGAGCGGGGCAACCCGCTCAAGCTCGGCTTCGCCCCGATTCTCGGCATCCCGAGCTTCGACCTGACCGTGACCGCCCGCGCGGGCCTTGTCGGGGTGTGCACGAGCAAGTGCGTCAAGCCCTTCGTGGTGCCCACCCGCTTTACCTGGGACGACCAGGCGGCCCCCGGCACCAAATTCTACATGAACGGCGAAATGGACGTGGACAGTCCCGGAGAGGTCGCGTCCGTCAACGTCATCGGCTACGACCAGAACGACGTGGGCACGCAGTTCATCATCAAGCCGGGCGATCCGGTCCTGGCCATCGTGCCCGGCCAGTACAACCTGGTGGACCTGCCGCCGGTGAACAAGGGCACGCCCGTCACCGGGGCCAGCGCCGTCAACGAGAACATCATCGGTTGCGCCGGGTCCAACAGCTATGCCGAGGTGGCCCCCGGCGACGAGCTCCAGTTGGAGCCCGGCAACAGCAAGGGCCCGGTCAGCTCCGGCTGCGGGGACCTCATCGACAGCGACCCGGGCGCGTATTGGTCGGACGCCACCGAGGCGGTGGAGGGCAGCTCGCACGGCGACCCCATGGACAGCCCGCGCGTGGTCATCATCGCCTTCTACGATCCGCGCCAGCCGCCGGTTTCCGGCCGCAATTCCATTATCGTCCATCAGCTCGGGGCCTTCTTCCTCGAAGGCGTGGACCCCCGCGGCAACGTCTACGCCCGGTTCATCAATACCGTGGCCGTGGACCCCACCGGGGTCGGGGACCCGGGCTGCCTGCTCCGCATCAGCCGCGTGCTGCTGGACTCCAGCCGCCGGTAGGGCAGGCAGGGAGAAGGCCCCCGCCTCGTAAGAGGTGGGGGCCTTTCCTTATGCGGCCCCATGTCAATCCCTCCCATTTGCCCTGTCTTCGACTGTCCACAGGCCAGACTCTACCCTCACCATTGCGGCTAATAGAGTGTATTCCTTTCCTTATTCGTGCTCTGCGGCACCAAGTACCGATTCGGTACGGTAGTTGTTTTGGATCGCCATTTTTGTTCGTAGTCGATGCTACCTAAGGCCCCCCGCGATCCGTTCAGGCCGTTGCCGGAGGCAAGCTGAGCTTCCACAGCAAAGCGGCCAGCTTTCGAGCCAGCGCGGTGATCGCCTTTTGCGGCACGCCGTGTCGGCTCAAAATCCGATTGTAGAACTCCCGCGCCCAT
>NZ_JAQUWN010000002.1 GCF_028692895.1 Pseudodesulfovibrio sp. | reverse complement strand
GACGGGAAGAAAGCGGGGTCCGACGGGGCGAAAGGGATTCCCGGCGCAAAACCGGGCTTCGACATGAAAGAGGCCGTCCTGTTGGCCGAGAACGATACCGGAACGGCGAGTGACGTCGGCGGCGGGGCGGGGCCCAAAAGAGAAGACGCCGATCTTCAAATCCCGGAAGGACAGGATGAGGTCTATGATGACAGCCGGTATCGTGGGAAGGTGAACAACATGGAAACAGAAACGCAACAGCCAGACCAATTGGGAAAAAGCGAAGGTGGCAAAACCGGAGCTGAACCCCCTGAAGAAGACCAGCTTGAGGGTTACCTCGGCTCTCTCGGGCAACGTGAGGCCTCCGGGAAATACAACACCAAGAACAGCCTAGGCTACTTGGGCAAATATCAAATGGGACCGGCGACCTTAACAGACACCGGGTATATGAAGGGCGGCAAGTGGACCGGAAAGGATGGCATCCATAGCGAAAAGGACTTTCTGAACTCGCCGGAAGTTCAGGAAAAAGCGATCCGGGATTTGACAGAAAAACAGTGGAGTTACGCGAAGGAGAAAGGACTTGATAAGTATGTAGGGGAAACGATAAACGGTATTGAAATCACTAAATCCGGAATAATTGCCGCAGTCCATCTTAAGGGAGCAGGAGGAGCCAAGCCTTTTTTTGAGACTGGCGGAAAGGATGATCCTACGGACGCTTACGGTACACATGTTTCAGAATATGTGAAAAAAATGGGTGGATTTGAAATCCGATTCCCAGCCAAGGACAATACGCGTGAAGGAGAAAAATAGAATAAATGGGCAAGGCGCAGCCTTTTGTCTGCTGCGCCTTGCCGTTATCGCGCTGGTTGCAGTCATTGGGGGCGTATCGTGTTCAGGTACGGAGACAACTCCGAAAGTTCTTCAATGGCACCTATTGGAAGAGAGTCCTCATAAACCCGTTTTGAAACGTCTCTATAAAGCCGACTTCGACTCAACAACTAAATTCGGATGGGACCCGGAAAAAGTTTATTACGTCGCGGCAATGGACATTAATGATGATGGACTGGATGAACTGTTCATTACGACAGGCATTCCCCTCATGAGCGGTGCCGAAGGCTCCTGGATAGATGTCTATTCCCCTACGGCGAACGGCGACTGGATACACGTCCCTTACTCTGTGATCACCCACTATTCCCCTCGCATCCTGCAAACCAAAACCAACGGATTTCATGATATTGCAGCATGGAATTCGCTCGTCGCGTTTGAAGAGGGCGCCTATCGCAGAACGCAAGGCATTGACCCGGCGCAATATCATCTCGGCAAGGAATTGTCGCCGGAAAACCTGTTGCCGCATATCTGGGAGCAATGTTGTTCTGGGCAAAATTAGCGACAGCGCTTCTCGCCGCCGCATTCCTTCTCCTTGCCGCAATCACGCCGTTGAACTGGTTCAACGTTGAAACAGGCACGACGCGGCAGGAGGTTTTCGCCGAGTGCTCCGATCCCACCCACACGAATCTTCGAGACATCAAGGGAGAGTGCTGAATTCGAGACGACATGTTGTAACACTGGATACTGTATGTGGGATTTACTGGCCAATTTGCGACCAACGCATCGATTTGGCAGGATATCGGCCCCAAGCACTCCATGTCGTGGAGGCTGAGAACGACGCCCACGACTTCTTCACCAGGGGACTGGCCGACTGGCGAAAGGGTGTGACCGGCAAGGGCCCGTCCGGGGACGCCACCAACCTCAAGAAACAATTCGACGACTACGAGCAGTCCATGCTCTCCACGGTCCCCAAAGGCGGCAGGCGGCATACCGCCCTCTCCGAGTCCCTGCCCCGAATCAAGGACGCATTCCTCAAACAGGGCCACCAGTTCGCCCTGGACAAGCTCAACGAGCGCTCCCGCACCGTACTCGACAAGGGCCTCAGGCGCATCGCCAAAGGAGCGCTCGGGGCGAGGGACGAAAAGACCGTCCAGGCCCACGACGACGCGGCCTTCGACCTCATCAACAAGTACGTGCGCCATAAACAACATACTCGAAGAAATCCGCCAACTTCCTTCGGCGGCCTTCTTCACCCCTGGACTCCGAGCAAAGGCGACCTCCGGATTAAGAGTTCATTGCCCTGCCCCATCTGCCCGCTTTTCAACTTGAGGCCCGTGGGCGCAGGTGCTAACGAGGACAGCCACACCAATGGAGTCCGCATGAACAAGAAAGAACGCGCCCTGGAAATACTGAACCGGTTGGCCAAACGCTATCCCTCGCCGGAGCCCGCCCTGGACTGGACCGACCCGTGGGAGCTGCTGGTGGCCACCGCCCTGTCCGCCCAGTGCACGGACGAGCGCGTCAACATGGTCACGCCCGTCTTCTTCCAGCGCTGGCCGACTATCGCCGACGCGGCCGGGGCCGAGGTGAGCGAGATCGAGGACGTGGTCCGCTCCACCGGGTTCTTCCGCAACAAGGCCAAGAACATCAAGGCCGCCGCCACCCGGATCATGGAGGTCTACGGCGGCGAGGTGCCCCGGACCATGGCCGAGCTCGTCACCCTGGGCGGCGTGGCCCGCAAGACGGCCAGCATCGTCCTTTCCAACGCCTTCGGCGTCAACGAGGGCATCGCCGTGGACACCCACGTCAAGCGCCTCGCCTTCCGCCTCGGCCTGACCACCAAGACCGACCCCGTGCAGATCGAAAAGGACCTCATGCCGCTCATCCCCCGCGAAAGCTGGGGCGACATCAACCACTACCTCGTCTTCTACGGCCGCGAGGTATGCCCCGCGCGCAAGCCCCGGTGCGGCGAGTGCGCCCTGGCCGACATCTGCCCCAAAAAGGGAGTAAACTAATTTCATGAGCCAACCCGGACAGTTCACCATCCACGCCACCGACGGCCAGGCCCGCCGGGCCACCCTGGTCACGGCCCATGGCGAAATCCAGACGCCCATCTTCATGCCCGTGGGCACCCAGGGCACGGTCAAGAGCCTGACCCCGGACGACCTGGTGGAGATGAACGCCCAGATCATCCTCGGCAACACCTACCACCTCTATCTGCGCCCCGGCGACGACCTGGTGGCGCGGCGCGGCGGCCTGCACAAGTTCGCCAACTGGAAGCGGCCCATCCTGACCGACAGCGGCGGGTTCCAGGTCTTCAGCCTGGAGAGCATCCGCAAGATCACCGAGCTGGGCGTGGAATTCCGCTCCTACATCGACGGGTCCAAACATTTCTTCTCGCCCGAGAAGGTCATCGACATCCAGAAAAACCTGGGCTCGGACATCATGATGGTGCTCGACGAATGCGTGGGCTTCGGCCAGGACCGGACCTACACCGAGCGCTCCCTGGAGATGACCACCCGCTGGGCCCGGCGCTGCCGCGACCACTACCCCAAGGGCTCGGGCGACCAGCTCATGTTCGGCATCGTCCAGGGCGGATTCCACAAGGACCTGCGCGAGCGCAGCCTGGAGCAGCTCCGGGAGATCGACTTCGAGGGCTTCGCCATCGGCGGCCTGTCCGTGGGCGAATCCACGGAGGTGATGTACGACATCCTGCACCACATCGCCCCCCTGCTGCCCTCGGAAAAGCCTCGCTACCTCATGGGCGTGGGCACGCCGCTCGACATCCTGGAGGGCGTCTCGGCCGGGGTGGACATGTTCGACTGCGTCCTGCCCTCGCGCAACGCGCGCAACGGCACCCTCTTCACCTCGCGCGGCAAGATCAACATCAAGCGCGCCGAATTCGCCGAGGACGACTCCCCCCTGGACCCGGAGTGCAACTGCTACACCTGCCGCAACTTCACCAAGGCGTACCTGCGGCACCTCTACCAGGCCAAGGAGCTGCTCTCCTATCGCCTGAACACCTACCACAACCTGCACTTCTACCTGCAACTGATGCAGCAGATCCGTGACGCCATCGAGGCCGGAACCTTCTCCGCCCTCAAGGCGAAATATGAAGCGGCGTACTGCGGAGAATAACTTGATGCTGCGGCTTGTTCGCCTGTTTCTGCAATGCGTGGGGACTCTGACCATCCTGAGCCTGCTGGTCGTCTGGGGGCTGCTCGCCTATGCCGATCGTTGGATGCGGGTCAACGACCAGCCGGTCAAGTCCGACTACATCCTCCCCCTGGCAGGAGACCCTCACCGCTGGATCACGGCGGCCGACCTGTACAGCCGAGGATACGCGCCGGTCATACTGGAAAGCATGGCCCGCCGGACCCCACCCAGCCGCCTGGAGAAGCTGTATATATCCCAGGGCAGGCCGAACTACACGTTCGAGCAGCGCCTCGCCATGATCCTCAACGCCGAGGGCGTGCCCAACGCCCGGCTGGAGCCGTTCGGCAACGGCCACATCAGCACCCGGGAGGAGGCGGAGGCCCTGCGCGACCACCTGCGCGGCCGTACGGTCAGCCTGCTCATCGTCACCTCGCCCTACCACGCGCGGCGGGCCAGGATGATCTTCCGGGACGTGCTGCCCGACTGCCGGATCACCATGGTCTCCACGAAGGAAGGCTCGTTCTGGGATGCCTGGTGGAAGGACCAGGACTCGGCGCAGCTCCTGGTCATGGAGTTCGCCAAAACCGTCTACTACCTGTTGGGCGGGGTCTACCGGTCGACGGACGTCGTGTCCCCGGCTCAGGCGACGCCATCGGGCGACTGAGCGTCACCGGGCAGCGGCAGGTCCAGCGCGTAGGTCGGATAGCTCTGGGCGCACTCCAGCAGGGTCAGGTTGGCCGGGCTCGCGCCCGCGCTCTTGCCCAACTGGGCGAACAGCCCGTCCAGGAAGCCGAACTTCTCGGCGAATTGCTTGAATACCCGGTCCACCCCTTCCATGTTCACCACCGCGACGATGTCGATGACCCGGACGCTGTCCAGGGCTCGGGCCGGGGCATAGACCTCGCGGCCCGGCGTGTCGGTGAGCACGGTGTAGCCCGCCTTGCCCAATAGCTGGAACAGGTCGGAGACAAGGCTGATCGGGGCCATGAAGGCGTCGGAGAGCTCCTCCACCGAGGGCAGCGGCTTGCCTTCGTGGAACCGCCGGGCCAGGACGATCATCATGAGCACGCCGAGCTTCTGTCGTTCGTAGGGCGTGGCCTCGCCGAAATAGCGCTGCTTGACGAAAGAATTGACGTTCTGCCAGGCGTAGCTGACCTCCGAACCGAGCAGGACCACCAGCCAGCTAATGTAGATCCAGACCAGGAGCAGCGGCAACTGGGCGAAGCTGCCATAGATAGCGTTGTACTTTGCCGCGCCGATCTGCCAGTTGATGTACACCCACTGGGCCATTTGCCAGAGCGCGCCGCCCACGAAACCGCCGAGGATCGCCCCCCCGAACTTGACCTTGGTGTAGGGAATGAAGGCGTACATGAAGGCGAAGGCCAGGGTGATGAGCAGGTACGGCGTGGCCTTGAGGAAGGCTGCCTCAAGCAACCCGATGGCCTCCACGCTGAGCAGGGTCTTGACCACGTCCTGCTGCTGCAGGCTGACGTTGAAGCTGGACGCCACCAGCAGGACCACCGGACAGATGAGGATGACCGGGAAGAAGTCCGCCACCTTGCGCCAGGCGGAGCGCCCCTTGGTGACGTGCCAGATGGTGTTGAACGCCTTCTCGATGGTGCCCACCAGGGAAAAGACGGTGAAAAGCAGCGTGGCAACGCCCACCCAGCCCAGTGCCTGGACGTTGGTCCGGTCGATGTACTCGATGATCTTGTCCGCCACTTCCACCCGGCCGGTGGTCATCTTGAGGACGAGCGCGCGGATGAATTCCGTATTCTGAAGCCCGAACCCCTTGGAAATGGAGAAGGCCACGGCCAGGAACGGGACGATGGACAGGATGGTGGTGAAGGTCAGGGCCGCCGCCCGGATGATGTTCTGATCCCGGAAGAAGCCGAACAGCACCAGATAGACGAGGCGGCAGGCCCCGCGCGCGAGCCTGACCGGCCAGGGCGTCTCCGGCGTGTTCCGCACCCATATTTCCTCGGATAAAATGCGCCGGAGGCTGAGGGAAGTCTGTTTCATCCTGGCCGAATTCATGGGCGTCGCTCCCTGTCCGCGTTGTTGATTGCCCTTTGCATAATAAAATCCGGCCGCCGGGGCAAATGCGCGGTTACATGAAGAGGTCGCGCAGGAACTTGAAGGATCGCTGCGGCAGGCTCAGGATGTTGCGCACCGTGTTGTCCAGTATCTTGCCCTTGGGCACTCGCACCTCGGGGTCGGTGAGCTTGCCCACCACGTCGATGGTCACGCCAGGCACGGCCACGAAGTCGTTCTTCACAGAAAAATCGATCTCATTGGCGGGCAGGCTGAACCAGCCCTTGCCACTGGAATTGAGCAGGGGCGACTCCAGGAGGAACGGGTCCACCGTGAATACCCCCTTGTGCACGATGAACGAGGCCGAGGCCTTGTCGAACGAGGTCCGCCGCCGCTTGGGGTCCGTGGCGACCATGCTGTTCTCCTTGGTGTCGGCGGAAAGCTTTCCCGTCTCCACTCCCTGATCCTCGAACCCGGAGAACTTGAAGGAGCCGTTGCGCACCACGGCCCGGCACTCGCCCTCCAAGTTGGCCACAATGTCGTCGTCCGTGGCCCCGGCGCTGGTCAGGTCCAGGTCCAGATCGGCCGCGCCGACCACATACTCCCGCTTGGCCAGGTCCAGCATCATCGGCCCGGCCTGGGCCTTCTCCACATGCAGCTTGGTCCCGGTGGCCAGGCGCTTCGCCTCCACCTTGCCGAAGACCTCGCCGGTCAAAAGGCCTCCGTACATCTTTCCCTTGAGCGAAGAGACGAGGATGTCCCCCTTCTCGGCCCGGACCACGCCGCTGAGACCGAGGGTGCGCAGGCGGGCCAGCTTGAACTCCTCCAACGTGGCCTTGCCGCTGACCCGCAGGGCTCGCAGGAAGCCGAGGGGCAGGTCCACCGGCTCGGAGGCCTTCTTCTTCCCGGCGCGCTGCTCCGCCAGGGTCGGCGCCTTGGTCACGGGCAGGTAGCGGTCCACGTCGAGCTTCCCGGCCGTCAGCGAGACCGTCAGGGCCGGGTCCCGCCACCCCTGGCCGACCGCAAGGCCCGAGAACGGCATACCGTCCAGCACGCCGCGCACGTCGCTCAGGGTGAAGCCGGTGTCCGAGGCGGCGAAGGAGACGGAAACGCCCGCCGCCTTGAGGGCGGCCGAATCGTTCAACTCCAGCCGCTTGCGGGTCAGCAGGTAGATGATCCGGTGAACGTTGGCAGGCGGAATCTCAATCTTCCCGGCCGCCTTGAAGGACTTGCCGGACGCGTCAAGCCGGACGTCTCCCTTGGCCGAGGTATCCAGCAGGCGGACCGCGCCGTTGACCAGTCCGGCGGTCTTGGCGGCCGTATCGAAGGAGACCCGGCCGCTGGCCGTCACCTGGTCGCTGGACTCGGTGTAGACCGCCCCGGCGAGCTGGGCGCGCACGTCCAGGCTGTCGCCGTCCATCTCGCCGGTGTCCGCATTCACGCGCACGGGCCCCACGGCGGAGAGCTGGAAAGAGTCGAAGGGCGCGCCCCCCTTGCCGCGCAGGGAGCCGTCCACGGCAAAGGCGAAATATCCGGCCCGGCCGGAGGCTGCGGGCGAGGCCTTGAAGTCCAGGGCGGCCGAGGTGAACGTCTGGCCGCGCCGCCGGCCCTCCCGGGGCTCGTATTCGGCCTTCCCGGGGCCTAGGTCCAAGGCCGCGTCCAGCGTGGCGTGGCGCAGAATGCCGATGGACCGCTCCCGTTCCGGGCAGCGCATGGGCGGGACCCGGACGGTCAGCCGCGCCTTGCCGGGGCCGCTCAGCCGGCCGTCGCCGAACCTGGGGAAACCGAAGCCGCGCTTTCCGGAATCAACGCTCAAGTCCGCCGACAGGCCGAGAGTGGGCGTCTCGCCCTCCCGGCCGAGCTGAAACCTGACCTTGCCCGCCAGGGCGCCCAACGCGTCCTGGGCCGCCACGGCGTCGGCGAAGAAGGTGCTGCCGTCCGCCTGGGCGTCCGCCCGGACGCCGGAAAAAGTCGTGCCGAGCACACGGAAGGCGTTGGCCCGGACGCGCCCTTTCCCCCGGAAATCGCGAAACGCGTCCAGGTGGAAGTCGCCCCATACAAATGGGGTGTCGGTCATGAAAAGCGGCAGGTAGCGGTCCAGGTCAAGCGTGTCGGCCCGAAGGTCGAAGGTGAAGGCGGGCCTGGAATAATCGGCCATGGACATCGAACCGCGGACGGTCAGGTCATCAAGGGCCACGGCCATGTCGCGCAGCCGGACGCCCTTTTCGTCGAACTCGACAAAGGAGGTGAAGGCCCCCTCCCGGAGCCCGTCCACCTTGTCCATGGGCGCGTCGGGGAAATACCGCCGGATGAGAGTCGAGGGCCGGAACGGATGCAGGGTCAGATGCCCGCCCCCGCTGAAGCCCTGGCCGAGATCGCCGCTGCGCACCGAACCTTCGCCGCTGAGGCCCAAGAACTGGACATGGAAATTCTCAAGGGAGACGATCCGTTTGTCCCAGTCGTACTGAATGCGCGCCGCCACCTCGGCCGGGGAGGCTCCCTTGGGCAGGAACGGGCCCTCGAAAGTGGCATAGACGGACGCGTCCTTGAGCAGAATGTTGCCGGCCTCGCCCTCCTCCACCAGCCCCTTGAGAGTCAGCCTGGATCGCACCCCGCCGTTTTTCCAACGGAATACGCTCTCGGCGGAAAAGGGAACCGGCTTCCTCGGCACGATGTTTCCCGTGTGCAGGGTGATGCCGTCAAGGCGGAGCTTCTGCCCGCTCACAAGGTCCGAATAGGCGATGGTGGCGTTGGACACTTCCAGGCCGTCCAGGGCCACGGAATCGAAGTAGTCCGTGGCCGCGCCTTCCGATTCCGGGACGGGCGCGGGCAGCGGATGCCAGTTGTACTCCGTCTCGCTCAGCCGGGCCAGGTTGAGGCGCATGCCGTTGACCACCACGGAGCGTATCTCCAGCCGGTTGTAGGCCAGGGGCAGCAGCCGGACGCTGACGAACAGGTGGTTGAAATTGACCAGGGGGGCCTCGCCCGCCTCGGGCCGCTCCATGAGGGAGAGGTCATGGACTTCCAGGGAAAGCGTCGGATACAACGCGATGTTGAGCTCGCCCCGCAGCCTGACGGGCTGGCCGGTCAGCTCCTCCACCACCGTGGCGAACCGGCCCCGGAAGGATTCGGTGTCTACGTAGCGCGATGCCCAGAACAGGAAGACGGCGCAGAGCACGATCGCCACGGCCATGAATTCGAAGAAAAGGATGGCCAGACGCCGCAGCAAACGCCGCATCATGCGTGCTCTCCGGGGTCGGGCGCGGCCGGTTCGCCCGCGTCCTCGGGGCCGCGGGATCGCAGAAGCACTGAGGCCCCCTTTGGCTCGCCCGATTCGGCGGCCACGCGCGCGCACTTGGCTTTGAAGGCGCAAAAGACGCCGGGCCAGCGGCCCTGGAGCGCCTCGAAATTCCCCTGCCCCTTGGACAGGATCAGGTCGGCCGCGCGCATGTGGTCAAGAAACGCGGGCGTGCACCGCTCGATGACCGTGCCGGGCGTGTCCACCCCGCTCTCCACCACCGTGCAGAGCCGGGTCATGCCCACGGCCTCGGCGTCGGCCATGGTCGCGTCGTTGATGACCGGCCGGGAACGGACGGCGTAGGTGACCCGGCACCCCCGACGCAGCAATTCTTCCACCACCAAGGTATCCAGCACGATCTCGCCCGCGTTGTCGCCCAGGACAAGCACGTCGGCCCCGTCCACGGCCCGCGCGGAAAAATCGGCCACCACCTCGGGCGGAAACGAGGCCGTGACGTTGGCCAGCTCCGCCTCCCAATCCGCATCCACCCGCACGCCCCGGTCGATGTAGTTGCCGACCACGGCCAGCTCCAAGGCCAGGGCCAGCGGGTCGCCCCCCTCGGCGCGGCGGCGTTCGACAACGCCCTTCAACCCGGGCAGGAGCTCCTGGACCCGGGCGTTGGAGGCGCGCTTGTCCTCAAGGTAAAGGTCGCCGCAGCCGGTCATGGCGGCGATGAGGTCGGCGAGATGCCGGGCAATGGCGGGCGGAGGCTCGGTCAGGTCGAGGTCGGCCAGCCGCCGCCCCCAGGCGGCGACGATGGCGCGGTGCATGGCCTCATCGCCCGGACAGGCCAGCCGGGCATCGTTGAGGGCCATCTTCATGAAACAAGGCATGCAGTCGAGCGCGGTATTCATCCCAACTCCCCGGACAGGTTGAACAGTCGTTTTCCGGACGCTTCAACCACTACCACCATTCCATTTGAAATCCAAACGGTTCCGGCACGCTATTCGGATGGGCCCCCAAGGGTCGAGGGGGAGGGGAATCAGGTCCCGGCGGAATCGTCGTCGGTCAGGCCCACGATGGCGATGCCCGCCCGGTCGGCCACGGCAACGGCTTCGTCCCGGTCGAAGAAAAGGCTTTTGCCCGCCTCCACGCCCAGGCAGGTCGCCCCGCCCTCGGCCATGGCCCGGATGGTGTCCGTGCCAAGACTGGGGAGGTCCACCTGCTCCTGCTGGCCGGGCTTGAAGACCTTGACCACCACGCAGGCCGGGCCGCCCAGTTCGCAGCCGCGCCGGATGGTGGCGTCGGTTCCCTCCAGGGCCTCCACGGCGGCCACGATGCCCTCGCGGACCACCAGGCACTGGCCAATGTCCAGCCGGCCGAGGTCCTTGGCGATGTTCCAGGCGAAGCGCAGGTCTTCCCGCTCCCGCTCGTCCGGCCCCCGCCGGGTCAGCACCCCGTCGGGCGTCAGCAGCTCCGGCACGAAGGCCTGGGGCGGGACCACGGGCATGCCCTCCCGCTCGAACTCCCCGGCCAGGGTGCCGAGAATGGCGGAGTCGCCCTTGTTCTTCTGGCGGAAGAGGAGCTTGACCGCGCGCATGTCCAGATAACGGACGTCCATGACCTTGGGCTTGTTGATGGTCCCGGCCATGATGACCTTCTGCACGCCGTTCTGCTTGAAGTAGTCGATGAGCTGGCCGAGCTTGCCGAGCTTCAGCTCCCGCCAGACGTCGGCCAGCGGGGCCACGTCCATGTTGGTGTGGCCGGTGAATCCGGCCACCACCAGGCGATGCCCGTGGGCCTTGACGCCACGGGCGACCATGACCGGGAACTGCCGCCCTCCGGCGATCAGTCCGATGGTGGTCACAGAGTCGCCCATGGCAGCCTCCGGCTAGTCGGCGTGGCCGTTGCGGTGCTTGTGGTCCGGGGTGACGCCGTTCTTGCTCTCGCGGATGAAGGAGACCAGGCGGTCCACCTGCTGAATGCCCTGGATCTCGCTTTCCACCTGTTCGAGGCCCTTCTCGCGGGTCAGGCCGGAGCGGAAGATGATCTTGTATGCCTTCTTCAGCCCCTTGCAGGTGGCGGAGTCGAACCCGTTGCGCTTGAGCCCGATCAGGTTGGGGCCGAAGAGCATGCCGCGCACCCCGTGGGCCAGCATGAAGGGCGGGACGTCCAGCTTGTAGCCGCTCGCGCCCCCCAGGAAGGAATATTCGCCGATGCGGATGAACTGCTGCACGGCGGACATGCCGCTGATGGTCACGTTGCGGCCCACCTCCACGTGCCCTGCCAGGTTGACGGCGTTGGCCAGGATGACCTTGTCGCCGACCACGCAGTCGTGGGCGATGTGGGAATAGGCCATGAACATGCAGCCCGATCCGATGACCGTCTCCTCGGCGCCCTGGATGGTGCCACGGTGGATGGTCACGCACTCGCGGATGATGTTGTTGTCGCCGATGCGGGTATAGGTCTTCTCCCCCTTGTAGGCCGTATGCTGCGGCTCGCCGCCGATGACGGCGTGGGGATGCACGTGGTTGTTCTTGCCCATCTCCGTGAAGTCCCGGATGACCACATGGGACTCCAGGCGAGTCCCGTCGCCGATGACGCACTCCGCGCCGATGACGGCATAGGGACCGATCTTGACGTTCTCGCCAAGCTTGGCGGACGGGTCGATGATGGCGCTGGAATGAATTTCACTGGCCACTACAAATCTCCTTTTTTGGCCACCGCGGCCGAAAACTCGCCTTCGGCGACGACATTGCCGTCCACCTCGGCGCTCCCCTGCATGCGCCAGATATTCATCTTGCGCCGCTCGTACCGCACATTGAGCACGAGCTTATCCCCCGGAACAACGGGCTTGCGGAACTTGACCTTGTTGATGCCCGTAAAAAGAAAGACCTTGTCGCCAAGCTCCTCCCGCAGGGTGCTCATGACGAAGACCCCGCCCGCCTGGGCCAGGGCTTCCATGATAAGCACGCCCGGCATGACGGGCAGGCCGGGAAAGTGCCCCTGGAAAAAGGGCTCGTTGAAGGTGACGTTCTTGTACGCCTTCAGCCGGACGCCCGACTCGAACTCCACCACCCGGTCCACCAGGAGGAACGGATACCGGTGCGGCAGCATTTCCATTATCTTCTGGATGTCTATGTTGCATTCGTTGGGCATCAATCTTTGTCCTCTTGTCCCTCGCGTTGCAGAGCTTCAAGCTCTTTTTCCAACTTTTTCACTCGCTTGAAGAGCTCCGGCAGCTTGGGCAGGCAGACCCCGGCGGCCTTCATGAAGGTCCCCGCCGGCATGACGGGCGAACCTGCCATCCGGCTCCCGGCCGGGACTTCGCCGGCAATGCCGCTCTGGGCCCCGATCATGGCGCCGTCGCCGATCTTGACGTTGTCGGCCACGCCCACCTGTCCGGCCAGGATCACCCCGTTGCCCAAGCGGGAACTGCCGCCGATGCCCACCTGGCCGATGAGCAGGCAGTGCTCGCCCACCTGGACGTTGTGGCCGATCTGGACCAGGTTGTCGATCTTGGTGCCCCGGCCGATGCGCGTGTTGTCCAGCGCGGCGCGGTCGATGGCGGAATTGGACCCGATCTCGACGTTGTCCTCGACGATCAACGTGCCGATCTGCGGAATCTTCATGTGTCCCGCAGCGGTCTGGGCATAGCCGTATCCATCCCCGCCCAGGACGACGCCGGGCTGGAGGATGACGTTGTCGCCAAGGGACAGGCCGCCCATGACCACCGCGTTGGGATAGAGGATGCAGTCCCGACCCACGGCGGTCTTCTCGCCGACGTAACAACCGGCGAAGACCTTGGTGCCGGCCCCGATGACCGCCTCCGCCCCGATGAAGGCGAAGGGATACACGGTGACGCCGTCCTCCAGGCGGGCGGTGGGATGGACGAAGGCCAGCTCGCTGACGCCGGTCAGGCAACCCTGCGGCTCGGCGAAGAGGTTCACCACCTTGGCCAGGTCCATGTACACGTTTGAACTGACGAGCGCCCGGCCGACCTTGTCGACGTAAGGGCCGGAGGTGAGCACACATCCGGCCTTGGTGGTCGAGAGCTCGGCGGCATACCTGGGGTTGACCAGAAACGAGATTTCGTCAGGCCCGGCCTTGTCCAGGGTGTTGACCCCGGCGATCTCGATGTCGTCCCCGGTATGCTCCAGCCCAAGTTTTTCGGCAAGAGCCGACAACTTGATGCGCATGTGCCCTACTTACCGGCTTTCTTCATCGCGTTGAGTTCATTGATCAGATTCTGGGTGATGTCCACGCCGTCGCCCACGTAGGACACGCCGCCGGTACCCATTTCAAAAACCAGGGTGAAGTTGTTCTTCTTGCTGTACTCGGTCATGACCTTGACCACCTTCTCCACGACCGGCTGGCCCAGACGCTGCTCTTCGGCCTGGCGCTTCTGGCGGTAGGCGACAACGCTGTCCTGATAGTCGCGAGCCTTGCGGCGATACTCCCGCTGCTTGTCCTGCTTGGCGTCCAGCTTGAGAGCCAGGTCCTGATTCTTCAGCTCGTCTTCCAGCTTCTTGATGGATTCGGCCTCACGCTGCAGCTCCTGCTCCATGGGCTCGAACTTGGCCTTGAGCTGGGCGGCCACGGCCTTGCCGTAATCGCACTCGGTCATGACGCCGCGCATGCTGAAAACACCGATCTTGTTCTCGGCGAAGGCGCTGGCCTGAAGCAGGAACACAAACGCAATGGCGAACAAAAGAATCCGTTTCATCATATATCTCCTTAAAAGTGATCTCGTAACAATCGGTTAAAGGGTTGCGACGGACTAGAACTGCTGGCCCATCATCATTTCGAACTTGTGACGGCCGCTGGTGCCGATCCTGTCGAGACCGTAACCGTACACGAAGCCGATGGGACCCATGGGAGAGTACCAGCTGATACCTGCGCCGGTGCCCTTGTACAGGCCGAGCGAAGGCTTGGTTCCCTTTCGGGTCGGGGCGGAGAACATCATCTCGTCCTCCTTCCAGGAGTTGCCGGCATCGAAGAAGACCATGCCCTGGACGCCGTATTCCTTGCTCAACTGACGCTTGAGTTCAAGATTCATGTAGAACGCCTTGGTTCCGCCCTCGGACGAATCGGCGGAGTCGAGCGGCGTGATGGCGTACTGCGAATAGCCGCGCACCGATCCCACACCGCCGAGCTCGAACCGCTCCGTGGTCGGGACGTCGGTCTTCCCGAAGTTGCGGTGCAGGAATCCCGCCCAGAACTTGGAGTGGAACACGACTTCCTCGAAGGCGGGCTTGTACCACTCGAACGAACCGAGGTACTTGACGAAATCATCCGTACCCTGAAGCGGTCCGCCGCCGAAGATAAGCGAGAACGACGTGACCGTACCCTCGGTCGTGTTCATGAAGTTGTCGCGGGTGTCACGGGTGATCGTACCGGCCAACTGACTCAGGAAGTGCGATCCCTTGTCTTCCC
This sequence comes from Pseudodesulfovibrio sp., assembly GCF_028692895.1. Taxonomy (GTDB): domain Bacteria; phylum Desulfobacterota; class Desulfovibrionia; order Desulfovibrionales; family Desulfovibrionaceae; genus Pseudodesulfovibrio. The sequence continues at coordinate 94,292 of NZ_JAQUWN010000002.1, read as the reverse complement.
AAACGGTGGAGGAGGCATCTTCATCGATGTTGCTCAGCACGTAATACTCGGCGGTATACGAACCGGTGAGAGTGGAGTACTCGCCGACGGGATAGGACAGGGAAAGGACCGAACCGGTGGAATCCTTGTTGTAATCGTTGAAGTCTTCTTCCCGATGGTGCGCCTCGGCACCGAATCCCACTTCGGAATCGTTGACGTGTGGGTTGTTGAACTGGAGCGAAAAGACCGATTTGCGGCCGCTGAACGCGCTGTTGAAGCCCAGGTTGTAGCCCCGGCCGAACAGGTTGCTCTCGGAGATGCCCGCCGCGATGTAGAAGCTGTCATAGGTGGAATAGCCGACGCCGCCGCCGATGCGGCCGGTTGCCTTGTCCTTGACCTTGACCATGAGGTCCATTTCCTCGGGGTCGCCGGTCGGGGTGGGCGAAATGTCGACTTTCTCGAAGAAGCCCAGGTTGTTGAGACGCTGGTGCGAGCGTTTCAGCTTGTCGCCACTGAACATGTCGCCATCGGCCAGGCGCATCTCGCGCATGATGACGTTGTCGCGGGTGGCGGTGTTGCCCTCGATAAGCACGCGGCGGATATGCACCCGCTGGTGCTTGGAGATGGTGTAGATCACGTCCACGGTCTTGTTCACGGCGTCGTCCTTGAGATTCACCTGAACGTCCGCATAGGCGTAACCGTAATTGTTGTAATAATTGGTCAGGGTCTCAACATCCTGCTTGAGCAGGGTGCGGTTGAAATAGTCGTCCTCGTCCTTCAGCTTGCTCACGGCCGTGAGCGACTTGAGGGTGCTCGGGTCCTCGATGAGGTCGCCCTTGAAGGCGGTCTCGCCCATCTTGTAGCGATCGCCTTCCCAGACCTGGTAGATGACGTCGATGCCGTCGTCCTTGATCTCGACCTCGGGCTTGCCGACCTTGACGTCGATGAAGCCCTTGCTGTTGTAGAAGGCCTGGATGGCCGCCGCGTCGCGGTCGAGCATCTCCTCTTTCAAGACGCCCGTGTTGGTGATCCAGGAAAGCCAGCCCCGCTCCTTGAGGGCGAGCACATTCTTGATGTCGTCGGGATCGACCTGCTTGGCGCCGTCGATGATGACGTGCTGGATGTAAAGCTTCGGCCCCTCGTCGATGACGAAGGTCAGGCGGGCCACGCCCGCGCCCTCGTCCTCGACCTCGTGGGTCACCTTGGCCTTGTAGTAGCCTTCCTTGCGGTACATCTCGCGGATGACGCGGATGTCGTCCGCCAGGACCTTCGGGTTGATGACGCCGCCCTTCTTGGTGGACAGGGCCTCGATGATGTCGTCGGCATCGATGGCGCTCGCGCCCTTGACGCCCAGGGCCTGGATGCGCGGCTTCTCCTTGACCACGAAGACGACCTTCTTGCCGTCCGGGACGGTGTCGACCTTGACTTCGACGTCATCGAAATAACCGAGATCGTAAATATTCTTGAGAGCGGTGTTGACGGCCTTGGCGGTCAGCATGTCCCCTTTCTGGAGAGTGAGGCGCATCAGGACGACGTCCTTGTCCAGGACCTGGGTCCCTTCCACGTCCACCTCGGCGATGACGTCGCTCTTGAGCAGGTTCATCTTCATCCGGTCGACCAGTCCGTCGACGGCGGGCAGGAGGTTGATGAGCCCCTCCTTCTTCACGGAAATCTTGCGTCCCTCGTCGGCGTCGTAGGCGCCCACCAGGCGGGCGTCCAGAGTCAGGTCGTCGCCGATCTGGTTCAGCGAGCCGTAGACCGAGACGTTGGCGCCGGCGAGCAGGGCCAGCTCGCGGGCGTTCTTCACGGTGACGTCGGTGATGCCCTTCTCCTCAAGGAGCCGGGAGACCTCGGCGGGGTCGACGGTCTGGAAACCGGCCTCGCGCAGCCGGTCGGAGATGAGTTCGGGCAGGCTGTCCTTGAGATAGGAGAGATCGTCACCGGCGTTGATGACGAACGGCAGCACGGCCACCTTCACATCCTGCGTGACGTTGTCCGCCGCCCGCCCGACCCCGGTCAGGCCGAGAAGCAGGACGATCATCATCACCAAACCGCGAAAGCGACTACAAGGCATAGAGTTCTCCTAGGCGCAATTCCACCCGCCGATGCATGAGGGCGGCCAGATCCGGATTATGCGTCACCACAATAAACGTCATTCCCAACTCTCTATTGAGGGAAACCAGGAGGTTGCCGATCATCGCGCCGTTCTCCTCGTCGAGGTTTCCCGTGGGCTCGTCCGCCAGCAGCACCCGGGGCCGAAGCAGGACGGCCCTGGCGATGGCGGCCCGTTGCCGCTCTCCTCCCGACAGCGTCGTCACCTTGTGTTCGAGCCGATGCCCGAGGCCGACCATGTCGAGCGCTTCCCGCGCCATCCTGATGCTTTCCGTCCGGCCCTTGCCCGCGATGATGGCGGGCATGGCCACGTTCTCCAGGGTGGAGAACTCCGGCAACAGGTGGTGAAACTGGAACACGAATCCGATGGACCGGTTCCGGAGCTCCGCGCGCTCCCTGTCCCCCAACCCGTTCAGGTTGACGCCGTTCATGTAAATCTGCCCGGATGTCGCGTCGTCCAGGGTTCCAAGTATGTGCAAAAGCGTCGTCTTGCCCGAGCCCGACGCGCCCAGCACGGCCAGTGATTCGCCCGACTCGATGGTCAGGTCAACCTTTCGCAGCACCCGGACCGGCTCCGTGGGGCCCGCGAATTCCTTGCTCACTGCAACCAGTCGGTATAATGCGTCGCTACTCATAACGCAAGGCGTCGCTCGGGTTCAGTGCCGCCGCCCGACGGGCCGGATAAATGGTCGCCAAAAAACACAACATGAACGCCGCGGCGCCGATGAGCGCCAGATCGAGCGCCTCCAGCCGCACCGGCAGGTAATCCACCGGGTAGACGTTGCTCGGCAGCTTGATGAACTGGTACTTCTTGAGCAGCAGGCTCACCGGGACCCCGATCAGGTAGCCGATGACCGTCCCGGCCAGGCCGATGAACGTCCCCTGCATCATGAAAATCCGCCTTACGCTGGCCCCGTCCGCACCGATGGACATGAGCACCGCGATGTCCTTTGTCTTCTGTATTACCAGCATGACCAGGGTCGTGACAATGCTGAACGAGCCCACCAGCACTATCATGGCCAAAATGATGAACATGGCCGACTTTTCGAGCTGCAACGCCGCGAAAAGGTTGGCGTTCATCTCCTGCCAGTTGCGCACGTACACCGTGAACGAACCGATCTTCTCCCGGAGCAGCTTGGAGATGTGGTCGACGTTGTAGACGTCGTCCACGCTGATCTCCAGCCCGGAGACAACGTCGCCCTTGAAGCCGAGCAGGGCCCGGGCCGCCGGGATGGTCACGTAGCCGAGCGAAGAGTCGTACTCGAACATGCCGGTGCGGAACACGCCCGCCACAACGAACCGGCTCACCTTGGGGGTGAAGCCAGCCGAGGTGGACCGTCCGGACGGCGAAAGCAGGTTGACCTCGGACCCCTCGGTCAGCCCCAGCCGCTTGGCAAGCTCCGATCCGATGATGATGCCGGGGGTCTCCCCGTTGGCGTCCAGGTTCGCCACGCTGCCGCCGACCATGTCCTTGGACAGGCTCAGCACGGTGTCGGAGGTGCCGGGATCGATGCCCCTGAGGACCACGCCCTTGACGCCGCCGCGCGTGGACAGCATCACCTCCGAATAGACGAACGGGGTCACGCCGGTGACGCCGGGGACCGCCTTCGCCTCTTCGGCCATTTCCCGGTAATCCTTGATGCCGCCCCGGACCGAGGTGACCAGGATGTGGGCGTTGACGCCGAGGATCTTGTCCCGCAGGTCGGTCGAGAACCCGTTCATCACGCCGATGACCACGATGAGCGCGCCCACGCCGATGGCCACCCCGCACACGGCGAAGAGCGAAATGACGGAGATGAACGACTGTTTGCGCAGGGCGAACAGGTATCTCAGGGCGACGAACGTTTCAAAGCGCATACTGGTCCGTTGTTGCGGGCTCTCTGCCGGATTCTAGGCGACTTCCGGCCTCAGCAGCGGGAACAAGATCACTTCGCGGATGGAGGCGCTGTCCGTGAGCAGCATGACCAGGCGGTCGATGCCGACGCCCTGTCCGGCAGCCGGGGGCATGCCGTACTCCAGGGCGCGGACGTAGTCCTCATCCATGAAATGGGCCTCTTCGTCTCCCGCCTCCTTTTCCTTCACCTGCTCCTCGAAACGGCCGCGCTGGTCGACGGGGTCGTTCAGTTCGGAGAAGGCGTTGGCCATCTCCCGGCCGGTCATGAACAGCTCGAAGCGGTCCGTGATGTCCGGATTGTCCTCGTTTCTCCTGGAAAGGGGCGAAATATCGGTCGGGTAATGATAAATGAAATGGGGCTGGATGAGCTTCGGCTCCACCAGGATGTCGAAGAGCTTGGCCTGGAGCTTGCCCAGCTTCTCGCCCTCGACGACCTTCTCCCCCTTCTCCTTCACCAACGCCTTGCACTTGTCGTAATCCGTGTAGACCTCGGGCGGCACGCCGCCGACCTTTTCCAGGGACTCGTGGAAGGGCAGGCGCGTCCACTTGCCCACGGTCAGGTCGATCATCTCGCCCTGGTAGGGCACCACGGTGGTCCCGAGAGCCTTCATGGCCACGCGGGAGAACATCTCCTCGGTCAGGTCCATGAGGTTCCGGAAATTGGCGTAGGCCCAGTAGAACTCGAGCATGGTGAACTCGGGATTGTGCCGGGTCGATATGCCCTCGTTGCGGAAGTTCCGGTTGATTTCGTAGACCTTCTCCATGCCGCCCACCAGAAGCCGCTTGAGGTAGAGCTCGGGCGCGATGCGCATGTAGAGCTTCATGTCCAGGGCGTTGTGGTAGGTCTCGAAGGGCTTGGCCGTGGCGCCGCCGGGAATGGACTGCATCATGGGCGTCTCGACTTCCATGAAGCCCTTCTCGTCCAGGAAGCAGCGCAGCTCCCGGACCACGGCCGAGCGGATCTTGAATATCTCGGTGGTGCGCGGGGTGACGATGAGGTCCAGGTAGCGCTGGCGGTACCGCGTCTCCACGTCCTTGAGGCCGTGGTACTTCTCGGGCAGCGGGCGCATGGACTTGGTGACGAGCTTGAATCCCTTGGTCTTGAGGGTCAGCTCGCCCGTCTTGGTGCGGAACAGGGTGCCCGCCACGCCCACGATGTCGCCGAGGTCGGTCTTCTTGAAGAGCTGGTAGTCCTCGGTACCGAGATCGTCCCTGGCGGCGTAGACCTGGATGCGGCCAGTGCGGTCCTGGAGGTGGAAGAAGGTGACCTTGCCGAAGGAACGGTAGGAGACCACGCGCCCGGCCACGGTGAATTCCTGCCCGGACGCCTCCAGATCCTCTTCGCTCGTTTCTCCGAACCGGCCCCAAAGGTCCTGTATCTCGGTATCGCGATGGAAATCGTTGGGATAAAGCGGGATACCTTCATCGAGAAGCGTGCACGCCTTCTCAACCCGGGTCTTGATGACGGAGTTGAGTTCATCCTTGGCCTGCAGGGCCTCCAGCATGGGCATGAAACGCTGCGCATGCTCGGACTTGGTCGCAAGCTTCACCGTATTATTGCTTTTTTTATTCTGTGCCAATTTTTTCCCTGTCTCCCGAAAAGTCTAGAAAAAACCAAGAGACGTTGAATGCGTAAGCCAAATAACGCTTCCCGTCAAGAAAATGAACCCTTTAACATTCACAAAAGCCGAACCGGAATTTAAAAAAAATCTCAAATTTCCCCTTGACCCGGCAGGGGTGATTCGTTTAAACCCTCTTTCGCTTCAAGTCAAAGTGTTCCCCAGTAGCTCAATAGGCAGAGCGGGTGACTGTTAATCACTAGGTTCGCGGTTCAAGTCCGTGCTGGGGAGCCAGAGTAAATACAACCCCTTGGTCCATAGGCCAAGGGGTTTTTTCTCTTTTTTTATTCCCTTTGATTACGGCCTGTTACCCTTGGCTGGCCACAGAAAGCGCTTGCCGCCCGCAGACGATTGGATTAAGAGCCACCCGTTATGACCACATTGACCATCACCGTTCTTCTCGTCGGCTGCGGCGCCCTGCTCGCCTTCGTCATCTACAATCGGGTCTTCAAGACCCAAACCCGCGAGCGGCCCAACATCAATATCGACTTCGACACCGCCAAGGAACGCGAGGACAAGAACCGCTACTTCAGCTGATCCCGCGCCCGTCCCGAACGAAACAGAAAAGCCGTGTCCACACGGCTTTTTCCATTTGCGATTGTTTTTCCCGGTTACATGGCATATCTGGTTAATCAACAACCATAGTAAGATGCCATGAAAAAACTCGTCCTGTTCACCGCATTTTCCGTCCTTCTCGCCCTCTCCGCCTGCTCGGACGCGCCCTCGAACCGCTTCCAGGGATATGTGGAGGGGGAATACGTCGAGGTCGCCTCGCCCATCGGCGGCACGCTGACAGGTCTCGAGGTCTCGCGCGGCCAGCAGGTGGCGGCGGACGCTCCGCTCTTCGTCCTGGACGACACCTTTGAGCGGGCGGCGGCGCACGAGGCCGCCCACGGGCTCCAGCGGGCCAAGGACAACCTGGCCAACCTCGAAAAGGGCCGCCGTCCCTCGGAGATCGCCACCATCGAGGCCCGGCTGAAGCAGGCCACCACCCTGGCGGGTCTGGCCAAGATCGAATACGAGCGGCGGCAAAAGCTCATCGCCGAGCAGACCATCTCCCAGGAGGAGCTGGACCGCGCCCGCAGCGACTACAACCAGAAATACCACGCCGTCCGCGAGATCGAGTCGGAGCTGACCACAGCCCGGCTGGGCGGCCGCAGCGACGAAGTCCGCGCGGCCCAGGCCGAGGTGCAGCAGGCCCGGGCCAAGCTGGACCAGGCGCAGTGGAACCTGGACCAGAAGTCCAAGGCCGCCCCGGCCGCCGGGCTGGTCTTCGACACCCTGTACCGCGTGGGCGAATGGGTGGCGGCGGGCCGGCCCGTGGTCAGCCTGCTTCCGCCGGCCAACGTGGAGGTCCGCTTTTTCGTGCCCGAGACCGTGGTCGGCCGTCTCGCAAAGGGCTGGCGGGTCCTGATCGCCGTGGACGGCGAAACGACCCCGGTCCCGGCCGAGATCACCTACATTTCCCCCTCGGCCGAGTACACGCCGCCCGTCATCTACTCCACCGAAAGCCGGGCCAAGCTCGTATTCATGGTCCGGGCCAAGCCCACGGCGGCCGACGCGCCCCGGCTCCACCCCGGACAGCCCGTGGACGTGACCGTGCCCGAACTGGCCGCCGCCGGACAAGCCGCGCCATGAACGGCGGGACCGTCATCGACGTCCACGGCCTGACCAAGGCCTTCGACGGAAAGACCGTGGTGGACGGACTGGACATGACCATCCGCCGGGGCGAAATCTACGGCTTCCTGGGCCCCAACGGCTCGGGCAAGACCACCTCCATCCGCATGCTCTGCGGCCTGCTCACCCCGGACGCCGGGTCCGGCGTCTGCCTGGGGTTCGACGTCATCCGCGAGTCGGACAAGATCAAGCCCCACGTGGGCTACATGACCCAGAAATTCAGCCTCTACGAGGACCTGACCGTGCGCGAGAACCTGCTCTTCACCGCGCGCATCTTCGGCCTCGCCGATCCGAACCGGCTGGTGGACGGCTGCATCGAGCGCATGGGCCTCGGCCCCTTCGAGCACCGGCTGGCGGGCAACCTCTCGGGCGGATGGAAGCAGCGCCTCTCGCTGGGCGCCTGCACCCTGCACTCGCCGGACCTGCTGCTCCTGGACGAGCCCACGGCCGGCGTGGACCCCGGCGCGCGGCGCGACTTTTGGGACCACGTCCACGCCCTGGCCGCCGAGGGGATCACGGCCCTCATCTCCACCCACTACATGGACGAGGCCGAGCGCTGCCACCGGCTGGCCTACCTGGCCTACGGCCGCCTGCTGGCCTCGGGCACCGTGGAGGAGATCGTGGAGGGCGCAGGGCTGACCACCTGGAGCGTGGCTTCACGCAACCCGGGAGCAGGACTGCACGGCCTGACCGAAAGACTTCGTCCCCTGCCTGGAGTGGACCAGGTGGTGGCCTTCGGCAACACCCTGCACGTCAGCGGCCGCGACGCAGCCCCGCTGGAGCGGGCCATCGCCCCCTTCCGCACGGACGGGCTCGCCTGGACCATCATCGACACGAGCCTGGAGGAGGTCTTCATCGACCTCATGCGCCAGAGCCGGGACGGCCTGAAATGAGGATGTTCGACTGCAAGCGGTTCGCGGCCATGGTCGGCAAGGAGTTTGTGCAGATGCGGCGCGACCGGCTGACCTTCGCCATGCTCATCGGCATCCCGCTCATCCAGCTCATCCTCTTCGGCTACGCCATCAACTCCGACCCGCGCCACCTGCCCGCCGGGGTGCTCTCGGCCGACAACTCCCGCTTCGCCCGGTCCATCGTGGCCGGAATGCAGACCAGCACCTTCTTCGACATCACCCGCCACCCGTCCACGCGGGCCGAGGCCGACAGGCTCCTGCGGGACGGCGACGTCCTCTTCGTCCTGACCATTCCCGAGAACTTCGGCCGAGACCTGCTGCGGGGCGACCGGCCCGTGCTCCTGCTCACGGCCGACGCCACCGACCCCCTGGCATCGGGCCGTGCGGCCATGGCCTTTCCGGAGATCGTCCGCCTCGCCCTGGCCCGCGAGCTGACCGGGCCGGACGCCGACCTGAACCAGACCGAGCCGCCCGTGGACGTGCGCATCCACAATCTTTACAACCCCGAGGGCGAGACCCAGTACAACATCGTGCCCGGCCTCATGGGCGTCATCCTGACCCTGACCCTGGTCATGATCACCTCCCTGGCCATCACCCGCGAGTCCGAGCGGGGAACCATGGAGCACCTGCTCTCCACGCCCATCCGGCCCCTGGAGGTCATGCTCGGCAAGATTGTCCCATACATCCTGGCGGGCTACATCCAGATGACCCTCATCGCCGCAGCCGCCCGCTTTCTGTTCAACGTGCCCATGCAGGGCAGCGTCATCCTGACCTTCGCCCTCTCCCTGGTCTTCATCGGAGCCAACCTCTCCGTGGGCGTGACCATTTCCACCGTGGCCCGCAACCAGTTGCAGGCCGTGCAGATTTCCATTTTCTTCTTCATGCCCTCCCTGCTCCTGTCCGGATTCATGTTCCCGTTCAAGGGGATGCCGGACTGGGCCCAGGCCATCGGCTCCATCCTGCCCCTGACCCACTACCTGCTGCTCATCCGGGGCATCCTGCTCAAGGGCAACGGCTTCATGGACTCCCTGCCCCACCTCTGGCCCATCCTGGTCTTCTGGGCCGCCGTGGTGGCCGCCGGGCTCAAGCAATTCCGCCGCACCCTGGACTAGCGGGCCCCGTCCGCATAACTTGAATGCAATACCTTCCGCGCAACAAAGGATCGTACCGGCCATGAACCTCTCCGCCCCGGCAGGGCTGCTCGGCGGCCTCGGCCTTTTCCTGATCGGCATGCGCCTGATGACCGAAGGGCTGCGCCAGGCGGCCGGGCCGGCCCTGCGCTCCATCCTCGGCACCTGGACCAGCACCCCGCTGCGCGGCCTGGCGAGCGGTTTCCTGATAACGGCCCTGGTCCAATCATCCAGCGCGGTCACCGTGGCCGCCATCGGCTTCGTCAACGCGGGCCTGATGACCATGGCCCAGTCCGTCGGCGTCATCTTCGGCAGCAACATCGGCACCACGGTCACGGGCTGGATCGTGGCCGCCGTGGGCGTGAGCGTTGAGGTCAAGGCCCTGGCCCTGCCCCTCATCGGCCTGGGCGCGCTCCTCGCCCTCACGGGCGAAAACAGCCGCCGCAAGCATCTGGGCGACGCCCTGTTGGGCTTCGGCCTCTTCTTCCTGGGCATCGAGACTCTGCAATCCGCCTTCCACGAGGTCGAATATTCCCTCGACCTCGCCACCCTCTACCAGGGCAGCTTCCTCGACGTGCTCACCTTCCTGGGCGTGGGCTTCGGGCTGACCCTGCTCATGCAGAGCTCCAGCGCGGCCATGGCCCTGGTCCTCACGGCGGCCATGACCGGCGTCGTGGACCTGGGCAGCGCGGCAGCGGCGGTCATCGGCACCAACATCGGCACCACCACGACCGCCCTGTTCTCGGTCATCGGGGCCACGTCCAACGCCAAGAAGGTCGCGGCCGCCCACATCCTCTTCAACCTCGGCACAGGCGCGGCGGCAATCTTCCTCATCCCGTTCTTCCTGCGCGTGGCCGGGCAAGTCGTCACCCAGGACGACCCGGCCCACATCGCCACCATCCTGGCCGCCTTCCACACCGCCTTCAACCTGCTCGGCATCGCCCTCTTCCTGCCCTTCACCCACCAACTGGTCGGCTTCCTGGACCGGCACATCGGCGTGGGCGAGGCCGAGCTGGGCCGCCCGCGCTACCTGGACGACAACGTTCTCAAGGAGCCGACCATGGCCATGGAGGCCCTCTACATGGAACTCGGACGGCTGGGCGAAACCACCCGGCTCCTGGCCCGCAACGCCCTGACCTCCAAATTCCGGCACAAGGATTTCATCCGAGACCGGGCGGCCATCGGGGCCCTGGTGGCGGCCATCAGGAACTACTGCATCAAGATGCAGCGCCAACGCCTGCCCGCCGCCATCGCCGACAGGCTCCCCCAGGCCCTGCGCGTGGTCCAGTATTTCGTCAAGGTCGTGGACATCATCGACGAGGTCTCGCGCGAGCATGTCCTGCTCGACCACGCGCTGCCCGGCATGGCCGCGGAGTCGGCCCGCCACTTCCGGCGCGAGGTGCGCGACATCCTGGAGACCGCGCACACTCCCTGCGCCGAGGAATTCGAGGACCTCGAAAAGCTGCTGCGCCAACTCCACGACGACTACGACGAACTGAAGGAGTCCCTGCTCCGCCTGGGCAGCCAGGAGCGAATCGAGCTCGACCGCATGGTCGCGCTGCTGAACTACTACTCGCGCATGCGGGTCATGTGCGAACAGGCGGCCAAGGGCACCGTGCACTGGGCCATGTTGCGCGAGCGCGAGGCCGCCTGCGGCCCGACGGGCGAAACGGAGCGGACCGACGGCATTGGTGCAAACTGAGGGTTCACCTGGAAACCCGGAACGGAACCTGTTAGGCTCCGCCGCATGGAGCGACTCCCAATGAACAGAAAATATCTCGCCGTCACCCTGATCGCCTGCGCCGCCCTGCTTTGCGGCGGGGCCTATCTCCTCATCTCCCACACCGCCAAGGAAGGCCCGGAGCTGCGCCAGACCGTGGCCCCGCCCGCCGAGCCTCCGGCCAAGGCCCCGGACTGGGTCAACAACGGCCAGAACCCGCTGCCCGACTATTCCACGGCAGACGCCGAAGCGCACAACGCCACTCCGGTCCCCAAGCCCGGGCCAGCGCCCGAGCCCAAGCCGCAGGTCGTCGAAATCCGCGAAGACAGGATGGTCACCTTCACCTTCCTCGACAACATGGTGGACTATTTCCTCGAACGGTTCACGCCCGACGCGGGCAACGGCAAGCCCGCCACCACCGCCTCGGCCATGGGCCTGAACATGCGCTACGGACGGGACCTGGAAGGCCTGACCGTTTCCGGCGACGACATCCTGGCCATGCGCACGGCCGTGCTCGACTACGTCTTCACCCCGGACACCATCAAGACCCTGGGCGACATGTACGGCCAGTTCTTCGTCCAGGAGCTGGCCGACGCCGCCCAGAACGAACCGAGGGAGTATCGCGTGGCCGGAAGCGCGTCGACCCGGACCCTGACCCCGGCCGAGACTGCCGACATGCTCCGCCTCGACGCGGGGGTGCTGGAGCGGACGGCCACCGCCCTGCGCACCGTGGCCACCGACAAGGAAGTGACCGACCTGGCCGGGAAGTACCTCCAGGCCGCCAAGGCCGTGAAGCGGGCCAACGCCCAGCTTCAGAAGGACCTCTCCGAACAGCGCGACCCCCACGAGGCGGGCCAGCGATACAAACAGGCCATCCTCCAACGGGAGAGCATCAAGACGGCCATCGTCTCGCGCATGCGCAAGTCCTGCCCGACCTGCGCGCAGGGCGACGCCTTCTACCTCGCGCAGTGGGCCTACCGCCGCACCCTGGGCGACACGGCTCGGCTGCCCGTCTTCGCCGCCGCGGCCGACGCCCTGGACGCCCTTTCCGCCCGGTTCCTGCAAAAGAGCGTTGCCCTGAAATCGGAATAATTGCTCATATGGGCTTGCCTTTCCCAAAGATAGGAACTATTCTCAAATACATTCCATCCACAACCATCCTTGGAGGAAGGTCATGTATTTCAAACAAATCACCACGCCCGGCCTGGGCTGTTTCTCCTACGTCATCGGTTGCCCCGCCGCCCGTGAGATGGTCGTCGTCGATCCCAAGCGCGACGTGCAGGACTACCTGGACATCTCCCGCAACGAGGGGATGCGGATCACCCACGTCATCGACACCCACGTTCATGCGGACCACGTTTCCGGAGCGCAGGAGTTGAAGTCGCGCACCGGCTGCGACGTCATGGTCTACGAGACCACGCCCGCCACCTACGCCTTCACACCCCTCAAGGAAGGGCGGAAGCTGGTGGTCGGCAACGCGGGCCTGGAGGTCCTGCACACCCCCGGACACACCCCGGACTCCCTCTCCCTGCTGGTCACCGACTTCACTCGCGGGCAGGAGCCCTGGATGATCCTCACCGGCGACGTGCTCTTCGTGGGCGACATCGGCCGCCCGGACCTGGTGGGCGGCGCGCGCCTGGAGGAGCAGGTGGCCAACCTGTACAATTCCCTGTACGTCAAGCTGGCCAAGTATCCCGACGACCTGGAGGTCTTCCCGGCCCACGGCGCGGGGTCGCTGTGCGGGCGCGGCATGAGCTCCAAGCCGAGCTCCACCCTCGGGTTCGAACGGCGGCACAACCCCATGCTCGGCTTCGACACCTTCGAAAAATTCCACGAGGCCATGACCGGCAACTTCCCGGAGCGGCCCAAGAGCTTCACCCACATCATCGGCACCAACGCCAATGGCGCGCCGCTGCTGGAGCGCTGCCCCGTCGACCTGGCCATGGAGCCCGACCGCTTCGAGGAGCGCATGCAGGACGGCGGCGTGGTCATCGACGTGCGCAACGCCGCCTCCTATGCCGGATACCACATCCCCGGCTCCATCAACATCGGCTTCGACCCCGGCCTGGCCAACTGGGTGGGCATGGTCGTGGCCCCGGACGCGCACCTGCTCCTGGTGGTCGAGAACAAGGAGGACTACGAGCGCATGCGCACGGAGCTCCACCGCATCGGCTACGACAACATCTTCGGCTACCTCATGGGCGGCATCCAGTCCTGGGTCTACAGCGGCCGACCTGTGAACAGGCTGACCATCGACTCGAACCAGGACGTCAAGAACTGCCTGGACAACGGCAAGCAACTGTCCATCGTCGACGTGCGCACCCCGGCCGAGACCGCGGGCGGCGTCATCCCCGGTGCGGTGCGGATTCCCCTGACCAAAATCCTGGCCGGGGACTTCGACCTCCCCGAGGACGGCAAGCACCTCATCTACTGCGCCTCGGGCTACCGTTCCAACATCGCGGCGTCCTACCTGCAACAGCACGGCTACTGGAACGTCCGGGCCCTGGCGGGCGGTTTCCTCGCCTGGACGCGGGCGGGCTATCCCGTCGAAAAATAAGGGCTGAACGCGGCCCGGACCGACGACCGGTCCGGGCCGCTTTTCTTTTTTCGGCAGGCGGCCCGGCAGGGCCACTTCCCCTCCGTTCAGGCGAACGATTCGGTAAGCGGCGCGGATTTGTCGGGCAACGGTCCGCATAGGGGTTGACCTCCAAGGCGGAACGGGCCACTACTCATACAGGATAGGAATGTTCCGGCAGCCGCCTTCCGTTGCCGGACGCTTTTCCACGCGCCGGGCGCGGGGACGCCAAGACGCCCGCACCGGCCGCCGCAGGCAGGAATTCTTCAATAGAAGCAGGTCCAATACAAAACCTCGGAGTAAGAGAAATGGCCAAGAAAATGAAGACTATGGACGGGAACACCGCCGCCGCTCACGTGGCTTACGCCATGTCGGAGACGGCCGCCATCTATCCCATCACCCCCTCCAGCCCCATGGGCGAGATCGCCGAAGAGTGGGCGGCCCAGGGACGCAAGAACATCTTCGGGCAGACCGTCCAGATCCGGCAGCTCCAGTCCGAAGCAGGCGCGGCCGGCGCGGTCCACGGCTCCCTGGCTGGCGGCGCGCTGACCACCACCTTCACCGCCTCACAGGGCCTCCTGCTCATGATCCCGAACATGTACAAGATCGCGGGCGAGCTCCTGCCCGGCGTGTTCCACGTCTCGGCCCGGGCCGTGGCCGGACACGCCCTGTCCATCTTCGGCGACCACCAGGACGTCATGGCCTGCCGCCAGACCGGCTTCGCCCAGCTCTTTTCCAACTCCGTCCAGGAGGTCATGGACCTCTCCCTGGTGGCCCACCTGGCCGCCGTCGAGTCCTCGGTCCCGTTCATCTCCATCTTCGACGGCTTCCGCACCTCCCACGAGATCCAGAAGATCGCCGTCATCGACTACGAGGACATGAAACCGCTGCTGAACATGAAGAAGGTCGCCGAATTCCGCCAGAAGGCCATGAACTTCGAGCACCCGAACATTCGCGGCACCGCCCAGAACCCGGACATCTACTTCCAGGGACGCGAGGCGGCCAACGCCTACTACGACGCCCTTCCGGACATCGTCACCGAGGCCATGAAACAGGTCGGCAAGATCACCGGCCGCCGCTACAAGCTCTTCGACTACATCGGCCACCCCAAGGCGGACCGCATCATCATCGCCATGGGCAGCGGCTGCGAGACCATCGAGGAGACGGTCAACCACCTGAACGCCAACGGCAAGAAGGTCGGCCTGGTCAAGGTCCGCCTGTACCGCCCGTTCTCGGTCAAGCACCTGCTCCGGGCCATCCCCAAGACCGTCAAGAAGATTGCCGTCCTCGACCGGACCAAGGAAGCGGGCGCCCAGGGCGAACCTCTCTACCTCGACATCTGCGCCGCATACGCGGGCAAGGCCAACGCCCCGGTCATCGTCGGCGGCCGCTACGGCCTCGGCTCCAAGGACTTCACCCCGGCCCAGGCCAAGGCGGTCTACGAGTCCCTCGCCAAGCCCAGGCACGGCTTCACCGTGGGCATCAACGACGATGTGACCGGCACCTCGCTCTTCGACTGCGACTGCGTGGACACCACCCCCGAAGGCACCGTCCAGTGCAAGTTCTGGGGCCTCGGCTCCGACGGCACGGTCGGCGCGAACAAGCAGGCCATCAAGATCATCGGCGACAACACCAACATGTACGCCCAGGGCTACTTCGCCTACGACTCCAAGAAGTCGGGCGGCATCACCATCTCCCACCTGCGCTTCGGCAAGAAGCCCATCCAGTCCACCTACCTCATCCGCGACGCTGACTACATCGCCTGCCACAACCCGAGCTACGTCAACCTCTACGACGTGCTGGACGGCATCAAGGACGGCGGCACCTTCGTGCTCAACTGTCCCTGGTCGGCCGAGGACATGGACAAGAAACTGCCCGCCGCCATGCGCAAGACCATCGCCGAGAAGAACCTCAAGTTCTACACCGTCGACGGCGTGAAGATCGCGGGCGAGGTCGGCCTGGGCGGCCGCATCAACATGGTCATGCAGACCGCCTTCTTCAAGCTGGCCAACGTCATTCCGTTCAAGAAGGCCGTGGAGCTGCTCAAGGACGGCATCAAGAAGGCCTACGGCAAGAAGGGCGACAAGATCGTCAACATGAACAACGCCGCCGTGGACAAGGCCGCCGACGCCATCGTCGAGATCGCCGTGCCCGAGGCGTGGAAGACCCTCAAGGTCCCGGCCGCCAAGGCGGGCGCGGGCTCTGCCTACGTCAAGAACGTCATGCGTCCGGTCCTGGCCCAGAAGGGCGACACGGTCCCGGTCTCCGCCCTCTCCCACGACGGCACCATGCCGTCGGCCACCACCCAGTTTGAGAAGCGCGGCGTGGCCATCCTGGTGCCCGAGTGGATCAAGGAAAACTGCATCCAGTGCAACCAGTGCGCCTTCGTCTGCCCCCACTCCGCCCTGCGCCCGGTGCTGGCCGCCGACGCCGAACTCAAGGAAGCGCCCGCGTCCTTCGAGACCGTGCCCGCCATCGGCAAGGAGGTCCAGGGCATGCAGTTCCGGCTCCAGGTCAACACCTTGGACTGCCAGGGCTGCGGCAACTGCGCCGACATCTGCCCGGCCAAGGAGAAGGCCCTGGTCATGAAGCCCATCGCCACACAGACCGACCCCGAGGTGGCCAACTTCGACTTCTCCGACAAGGTCTCCTACAAGGACGCCTTCGCCCGCGAGACGGTCAAAGGCTCCCAGTTCCGCAAGTCGCTCATGGAATACTCCGGCGCGTGCGCGGGCTGCGGCGAAACCCCGTACGTCAAGGTCATCACCCAGCTCTTCGGCGAGCGCATGATCGTTGCCAACGCCACGGGCTGCTCCTCCATCTGGGGCGCTTCCGCGCCGACCGCGCCGTACTGCGTCAACGCCGACGGCCACGGCCCGGCCTGGGGCAACTCCCTGTTCGAGGACGCGGCCGAGTTCGGCTTCGGCATCGAGATGGCCGTGGACCAGCGCCGCAAGCACCTGGCCGAGCTGGTCAAGGCGGCCGCCAAGGAGGAATCCGGCGCGCTCAAGACCAAGCTCAACGCCTGGGCCAAGGGCATGAACGACCCGGTCGAGTCCAAGGCTGCGGGCGAGAAGCTCAAGGCCGCCCTCAAGGGCACGCGCAAGAAGGCGCTCAAGGAGATTCTGGACATGGCCGACCTGTTCACCAAGCCGTCCGTCTGGGTCTTCGGCGGCGACGGCTGGGCCTACGACATCGGCTACGGCGGACTGGACCACGTCCTGGCCGCAGGCAAGGACATCAACGTTCTGGTCCTCGACACCGAGGTCTACTCCAACACCGGCGGCCAGTCCTCCAAGGCCACGCCGCTCGGCTCCATCGCCAAGTTCGCGGCCTCGGGCAAGTCCACCGAGAAGAAGGACCTGGGCCGCATGGCCATGACCTACGGCTACGTCTACGTGGCCTCGGTGGCCATGGGCGCGAACAAGAACCAGTTCCTCAAGGCCATCAAGGAGGCCGAGGCCTACCCCGGCCCGTCCCTGGTCATCGCCTACGCCCCCTGCATCAACCAGGGCATCAAGAAGGGCATGGGCAAGACCCAGTTCGAGGAGAAGCTGGCGGTGGATTCCGGCTACTGGCCGCTCTACCGCTATAACCCGCAACTGGTCGACGAGGGCAAGAACCCGTTCATCCTGGAGTCCAAGGCTCCTGACGGCACCCTCCAGGAGTTCCTCTCCGGCGAGAACCGCTACGCCATGCTGGAGCGGCTCTACCCCGAGTTCTCCAAGGAGTACCGGGCCCAGATCGAGAAGGACTTCAACCGCCGCTACGAGACCCTGAACCACATGGCGGGCGGCGGCTGCGAAGAGAAGAAGTAACCGAGGCCGCCAACGAAACGACGAGGCGCCCGCAGTTCGCTGCGGGCGCCTTTTTCATGTCCATGCAATTCGCGGCACGGCGTTGACCTGTCCGCCCCGCTCGGCTAATTTGTCTTGCTGGCCAAAACCGTCGCCGCCCGCAGGCGGCATTGTGGGGAGAGATGAAGGGAAAGACGATGCGCACCGCAAAAAACAAGAAGACCCGGAAATCGCTTTCCGGGCCTTCGGGCTTTCTGAGTGGTGGGTCACCAAGGAATCGAACCTTGAACCTCCGGATTAAGAGTCCGCTGCTCTGCCAATTGAGCTAGTGACCCACTCGGGGTGTCGTGCGTTCCCGCAGCGACGGAGAGATAACTATAGGGACCGCCTCCATTTGTCAACATGAAAAATAATTTTGTCTCACTTTTTTCCAGACAGGATTCCATGCGCCGCAGAAACATAGCAACCACCCTGGTTTTCACGCTAATTGTCCTGGCCCTCGCCGCGCTCGCCCAGGGCGCTTCCCTGGCCGATTCCGTGCTCTCAACGCGGGTCGAGGCCTTCCGGGCCGGGGCCGACGTCCTCCTGACCGTCACCCTGGACATCCAGGAGGAGTGGTACACCTATGCCGACAAGCCCGGAGGCCTGGGCAAGCCCACCAGGCTGACCGGATTCACCGCCGACGAAAGCCCCCTGGCCGAGTTCTATCCGGTCGGCATCTCCAAGCAGGACAGCTTCGACCCCAAGGTCACGGTCAACACCTACAAGAGCGGCACCCGGCTCTTCGCCCTCATCCCGGCGGCCACGGCCGCGTCCTTCCCGGTGCGCATGGAGCTGGACCTGCTCCTGTGCCACCCCACCAAGTGCGTGCCCGCCCGGCGGACGCTCTCCCTGCCCGCCCCGGCCTCCGGCATCGCCGGGCTGCCCGACGCCACGGCCCAGCCCTGGTGGACCGAGTACGCCGCCCTGAAGCGGCCCGTGGCCAAGGAGCCGGTCGCGCCCCCGGCCGTCACCTCGCCGGAGGATAAGGCGCCCGAAGTCTGGGACTTCACCCCGCGCTACCTGCGTCCCGGCCTGGAGGTGGCCGGACTGCTCTCGGCCGTGCTCATGGGGCTGGTCGCCGGGCTCATTCTCAACGTCATGCCCTGCGTGCTGCCCGTGGTCAGCCTGAAGCTCTCCGCCCTGCTCAACGCGGCGGCCGAGGACGAGGCCGAGCGGGTCCGCCGCTTCCGGGAGCACAACGCCTTCTTCGTCCTCGGCGTGCTCGCCTTCTTCCTGTTCCTGGCCCTGGTCCTGGGCGGCACGGGCCAGGCCTGGGGCGCGCTCTTCCAGAAGCAATGGCTGGTCCTGGCCGTGGCCGGGGTCGTCCTCGCCCTGGCGCTCAGCCTCTTCGGCCTCTTTCACCTGCCGGTCATCGACCTCAAGTTCGGGACCAGGTCGGCGAGCCCGCGCACCCAGGCCTTCTTCACCGGCTGCCTGACCACGCTCCTGGCCACGCCCTGTTCCGGCCCGTTCCTCGGCGGCGTGCTCAGTTGGGCGCTCATCCAGGGGCCGGTGATCATCGCCGCCGTCTTCGTGGCCATCGGCCTGGGCATGTCCCTGCCCTACCTGCTGCTCATCGCCCGGCCCGGCCTGTCGCGCTTTCTGCCCCGCTCGGGCCCTTGGATCGAATACGTGGAAAAAGGCGTGGCCTTCTTCCTGGTGGGCACGGCCTTCTACCTGGCGGCCATCGCCCTGGGCGGCGACGCCCTGCGATACCTGGCCCCGCTCTGGGGGCTGCTCTTCGGCGGCTGGATCTGGCTGCGCACGCGCATGGCCAGGCCCGTGGCGGCCTGGACCTTCCGCCTGGCCGCCGTGGTCCTGTTCGCCGCCCTGCTGGCCTGGACCGCGCCCACCACGGTCGCCCCCACGGACTGGGAGCGTTTCGACCCCGCCACGTTCAGCGAACGACTGGGCAAGGAGAAGCTCTTCCTCGACTTCACGGCCGACTGGTGCCCGACCTGCAAGGCCCTGGAGGCCACGGTCCTGACCCCGGTGAACGTGGCCCGCTGGCGCGACCAGTACGGCGTGACCTTCGTGAAGGTGGACCTGACCGAGCGCGACGTGGAGGGCGAGGCCCTGCTCCGCGCCCTCGGCAGCGCGTCCATCCCCACGGCCGCCCTGTTTTCCCCCGGGCCCGAAAGTTCGTCCCCGCTGGTGCTGCGCGACCTGTTCACCGCATCACAGCTTGAAACCATCTTGAAATCGTGGGATTAATCGCCGACATCAACCAGGAGGCTCCATGCTCGATTTCCAATATTACATGCCCACCCGCATCCTCTTCGGCCCCGACTCGCTGGCCAAACTCGGCGAAACCCCGCACCTGCCCAGGGGCAAAAAGGCCATGATCGTCATCGGCGAGTCCGGGACCATGGTCAGACACGGCTACCTCTCCCGCGTCCAGGGCCTCCTGGCGAAACAGGACGTGCAGACCATCGTCTTCGACAAGATCCGGCCCAACCCGGAGTCGGACACCGTGGACGAGGCGGCGGCCCTGTGCCGCGAGCACGGCGTGGACTTCGTGGTCGGCCTGGGCGGCGGCTCCACCATCGACTCGGCCAAGGCCATCGCCCTGATGGCGGCCAACACGGGCAAGTACTGGGACTACATGCTCTCCGGCAGCGGCGGCGGCCAGACCCCGGAAAAGGAAGCCCTGCCCGTGGTGGCCATCCCGACCACGGCGGGCACCGGCACCGAGGCCGATCCCTGGACCGTGGTCACAAAGTCCGGCTCGTCCGAAAAGATCGGCTGGGGCGACGACTCCACTTTCCCGGCCCTGTCCATCGTGGACCCGAAGCTGATGCTCTCCGTGCCGCCCCGGCAGACCGCCTATACCGGCATGGACGCCTTCTTCCACGCGGCCGAGGCCTACCTGTCCACCCGCCGCCAGCCAGCCAGCGACGCCCTGGCCTTGGAGGCCGTGCACCTCATCGCCCACACCCTGCCCCAGGCCGTGGCCGAGGGCGACAACCTGGAGGCGCGCACGGTCATGGCCTGGGCCTCCACCGCCGCCGGGCTGTGCGAGACCTATTCCTCCTGCATCTCCCAACACTCCCTGGAGCACGCCCTGTCCGCCTTCCACCCGGACCTGCCCCACGGGGCCGGGCTGGTGCTGATCTCCAAGGCGTACTTCGGCTTCCTGGCCGCCTGCGGCGAGGACCGGCTGGCCGACCTGGCCCTGGCCATGGGCGACACCCTGGCCGAGGACATCGAGGAGGAAGTGGAGGGCGTGGCCTTCCTGGACGCCCTGGACCAGCTCATCGAAAGCGTAGGCCTGGGCGAGGAGAAACTCTCGGACTACGGCGTCGCCCGCGAGGAGATTCCGGCCCTGGCCGACAACGCGCTCACCACCATGGGCAAGCTCTTCGCCGTCACGCCGATCAAGATGAACCGCGAGGACGTCATCGCCATCTTCGAGGCGGCCTACGCATAGTGGAGGCGAGATGGGCTACCTGGAGACCGTCCCCGAACTGGCCCCGCTTTACGCCGGGGCGGACTACGTGGAGGAGAAAACCATCGAGGGGAGCGCGGACCTGCGCCGGTTCATTGCAGGCATGATGCGCCGTCCCACTTGGCTTGGCGCGCTGTTCACGCTCCGGAAGATCCTGGTCCGCCCCTTCGGCATCCGCCAGGAGCGCGTGGAGGGGGACGGACTCCGGCCCGAGGACGTCCCCTTCGCCCCCGGCGAAAAGTGCCGGGGCTTCACCGTGACCTGCGGCCGCGAGGGCGAGCACCTGGCCATGCACATCGACGATCCGCACCTCAAGGCCCAGGTGATCGTTGCGGCGGTCCCCTTGCCGCTCGGCGGCAACCGCTTCCACGTGGCCACCATCGTCCATTACAACAACCGACTGGGCCCGATCTATTTCAGCATCATCCTCCCCTTCCACCACTTGGTGGTCGAGTCCATGATGCGCAAGGGAGCGAAGGCTTAGTCATTCCGTCGCCTGCGGCGTCTTTATGCAACCTTGACGGTTCAGGTTGCGCAACCGCCCATATTTCTGTAGAAAAACATCGATACCTATATCAAGGAGTCGTATTGATGCCCTTTCTCGAAACCCTGAACGGACTCGACATCTTCTTCATCGTCTGCGCTCTTGTCGGAGGCATTCCCCTCGCCATCCGCTTCGTCCTCCAGTTCACGGGGGCCGATTTCGGCGACCACGCCTCCATGAGCGCGGACTTCGAATCCCCGGACGGCGGGACTTCCTTCGACGCAGACGCCAGCCTGAAGTTCCTGTCCCTGCACGGGCTGACCTCCTTCCTGATGATGTTCGGCCTGGTCGGCTTCGCGCTCTACCGGCAGAGCGAGGCCGGGGCCGCCTATTCCCTGCTGGGGGCCACGGCCGCCGGCCTGGCCTCGTTCTGGGTCATCTCCCGGCTCTTCCGGCTGCTCTCCTCGATGCAGAGCAGCGGCACACTGCACATCGGCCAGGCGGTCGGCTGCAAGGGCAAGGTCTACACCACCATCCGCCCGGGCAAGACCGGCAGCGTGATGGTCACCTGCCTCGGCCGCCTGCGCGAATACGACGCCTCGTCGGCGGACGGCGGCGAACTCAAGACGGGAACCCTGATCCGGGTGACCGAAGTCAACGGCAACACGCTCATCGTGGTTCCCATCCAATAATCCCAGGAGCAGTCCATGTACTACGAGATATCCTCCCTCGGCCTCTGGGCCCTGCCCATCATCGCGTTCATCGTCCTGATCGTCGCCACGCTCACCTTCCTGGCCTCGCGCTACAAACGCTGCCCGTCGGACATGATCCTGGTGGTCTTCGGCAAGGTCGGCGAGGGACAGTCCGCCAAGTGCATCCACGGCGGCGGCGCCATCATCTGGCCGCTGATCCAGGACTTCAGCTACATGAGCCTGACGCCCATGACCATCGCCATCCCGCTGCAAAAGGCGCTGTCGCTCCAGAACATCCGCATCAACGTGCCCAGCACGTTCACGGTGGGCATCAGCACCGAGGCGGGCATCATGCAGAACGCCGCCGAGCGCCTGCTCAACCAGACCCAGCAGGAGATCGAGGACATGGCCATGGAGATCATCTTCGGCCAGCTCCGCCTGACCGTGGCCTCCCTGACCATCGAGCAGATCAACCAGGACCGCGAGAGCTTCCTGGAATCCGTGCGGGAGAACGTCTCCCCCGAGCTGAACAAGATCGGCCTCTACCTGATCAACGTGAACATCACGGACATCACCGACGAGTCCGGCTACATCGACTCCATCGGCAAGAAGGCGGCCGCCGAGGCAATCAACCAGGCCAAGGTGGACGTCGCCGAGCAGAACAAGCTGGGCGCCATCGGCGAAGCCAGCGCCAACAAGGAAAAGGACATCCGGGTCGCCGAGAACGTGGCCCAGTCCGAAAAGGGCCAGAAGCAGGCCGAGGCGGACCGGCGCGTCTTCGTGCAGCAGCAGGAGGCCACCGCGTCCATCGGCGAGGCAGACGCCAACCGGGAGATGGAGATCCGGGTCGCCGAAAACCTGGCCCAGGCCGTCAAGGGCAAGAAAAAGGCCGAGGCGGACCAGCGCATCTACGTCCAGGCCCAGGAGGCCGAGGCCATCAAGGGCGAGAACACGTCCAAGGCCGACATCGCCCAGGCCGACGCCGACCTGCACGTCAAGCAGGCCGAGGCCATGCAGCAGGGCGAGGTGGCCAAGCGCAAGGCCGAGGCTGAAATTCAGAAAGCCCAGTATCTGGCCGAGCGCGAACGGCTGAACGCCGAGCAGGTCGCCGTCCAGGAAATCGAAAAGCGGAAGATCGAGATCGCCGCCGAGGCCGAGGCCGAAAAGACCCGGCGCGAGGCCAAGGGCCGGGCCGACGCCACGCTCATGCAGTACGAGGCCGAGGCCAAGGGCATCCGGCAGGTCCTCGAAGGCAAGGCCGAGGGCTACCGCCTGCTGGTGGAGAGCACCGGCGGCGACGCCAAGGCGGCCGCGACCATGCTCCTCCTCGAAAAGATCGAAAGCATCGTGGAGACGCAGGTCGAAGCCGTCAAGAACCTGAAGATCGACAAGATCACGGTCTGGGACGGCGGCAGCGGCGACGGATCGTCCTCCACGGCCAACTTTTTCTCGAACATCGTCAAGAGTCTGCCGCCCCTCCAGGAAATCACCAAGATGGCCGGGCTCGAACTCCCGGAATACCTGGGCCGGATGAAGGAAGAACCCGCCGCCAAGGACGAGGACGAAAAGGAATAACTCCTTTCCCGCCGAAAAACGAGAACTCCCGGATGGTCGCCGTCCGGGAGTTTTTTTTACTCCACCGGAATCATCTCGAACGCATCGCCCGAGATGGAGCGCAGGCCGCCGTCGGTGACCTCGAAGGTGTTCTCCACCCCGACCATGGCCACGCCACGCAGGGACTGCTTGGGCTCCAGGGCCAGGACCATGCCCTTTTCGAGCGGCTGTTCGAACCCCGAGGCCAGGGGCGGATATTCGTCCACGGTCAGGCCGATGCCGTGGCCCACGAAGGGGACCTTGTTTTCGTCCAGACCCATGAACCCCTCGGCGAAACCGCGCCTCTCCGCCTCGGCCAGGCAGTGCCCGTAGAGCTCGGCCGGGATCGCGCCCGGCTTGCCGTGCTCGCAGATCCAGGCCTGCATCTCGATGCAGAAGTCGTGGGCCCGGCGCACCTCGTCGGGAATGGCCGAGTCCGGCCCCGCGAAATAGGCCTGGGTCTTGTCGGTCTGATACCCTTCGAGCTGGAAGCCGATGTCGAGCATGAGCGGCTCGCCCGTCCGCCAGACCTTGTGGGCGCTGCCCATGACCGCCGAGGCCGGGTGCTCGCCCCGCAGCCCGAGGGGGCCGTTGAACCCGCTGGGATAGTTGCCGGAATCCCCGGCCGAGACGTGGCCCAGGAAGGCCTCCTCGCCATGGGCCTGCATGCGCAGGATGCCCATGTGCCCCTCGGCGAAGAAGCTCTCCCACGCCTTGTGGGCGATCTCGCGCTCGGTCATGCCGGGACGGATCAGGGTGGGAATGACGTCATACAGGCACTTGTGGTGCGCGGCTCCGCAGCGGCGCATGATCGAAAGCTCGAACTCGGACTTGACCATGCGGGCCAGGGCCAGGGCGTGGTCGCCGGGCAGGATGACGTGGTTCCTGAGCTTGCCCGCCAGCATGAGGCCGAGCTGCCAGGTCAGGCCGGACATGACGGCGGCCAGGGTCGGCGTCAGGGGCGACCCGGCGTCGGCGCAAAGGCCGGAGAGCTCGGAATAGGACTTGTAGGGCGCGATGTGGCGCACCCCCGCCTCCAGCCGGGCGCGGTTGACCCCTTTGCGGATCATCAACACCGGCTCGCCGGACAGGGGCAGCCAGAGCACGCCCTGGCCGAAGGTGCCGGTCAGGTAGTAGATGTTGAGGCGTGAGAAGACCAGGATGCCGCCAGCTCCGGGGGCGACGGTCTGAAGATGGGTGCGCACCGCGTCCTGGCGGCGCCGCAATTCCTCGACGGGGACGGGCTGGTTCGGTTCGAACATCGAATACTCCATGGCGACTTACGACTAGGCAACGGAAATGGATTGCTGTAAAAGGACGTTCTTCAACGTGAAAGGAACACATGCATGCTGTACAATGACAAAGAGCTAGCCGCCCTGCTCCGCAAGGTCAAGACCATTGCCGTAATCGGAGCGGTGGACAAGCCCGGCCGTCCTGTGGACGGCGTGGGCCGCGCCCTCATCGACATGGGCTTCACCGTCATCCCGGTCCACCCCGCGCGCACCGGCGTATGGGGGCTCGAAACCTACCGGACCGTCGCCGACATCCCGGTCCCGGTCGACCTGGTGGACGTGTTTCGCAACGCCCAGTTCTGCCCCGGCCACGCCGAGGAGGTCCTGGCCCTGCCGACCCTGCCCCGCTGTTTCTGGATGCAGTCCGGCATCTTCAGCACGGAGGCGCGGACCCCGCTCGAAAAGGCGGGCGTGACCGTGGTCGAGGACCGCTGCCTGATGGTCGAGGCGCGCCGCCTGGAGGTGGCCCGATGACCGCCGAGGCGTTCTCCTGCAAGATGTGCGGCCACTGCTGCCAGGGCGAGGGCGGCATCGTCATGACCGTCAAGGACCAGGAGCGGCTGGCGGCCCACCTGAACATTTCCGTGCCCGAGCTGGTGGAGAGGTTCACCCGCGAACGCGGGGGCAAGCTCCACCTGACCTGCGGCGACGACGGCTATTGCGTGTTCTACGCCGAGGGCTGTTCCGTGCATCCCGGCCGGCCGGACATTTGCCGCGCCTGGCCCTTCTTCCGGGGCAACCTGGTGGACCAGACGAGCTGGGAGATGATCCAGGAATACTGTCCCGGCGTGAATCCCGAGGTGGACCACGCCGAATTCGTGCGCCAGGGCAAGCGCTATTTGCGGGAGGAAGGCCTTTTGCGCTATGATCCCGACACGTCGCCCAACGCGCTGCTCGCCGACGACTGATCCGGGACGGCCCGCGCAAAGCCAGGTGCTCCATGACCATTCAGGAATGTCTCCGCATACTCCAGTTGCCCGATGGAGCGACCCCGGCCCAGGTCAAGCACGCGTTCCGCCGCCTGGCCTTCCAGTATCACCCCGACCTCAACGCCGACCCGGCCGCCTCGGCCAAATTCCGCGAGGTCAACGAGGCCTATGTCACGGCCAAGGACCTGCTCGGCAACGGCGACGGCCCGGCCGGAACCGCCGCTGCCGATGCGGAAGGACGGGAAAAGCCTTCGGCCAGCCGCCGGGACGGGGCAGAAGCCTACGCCCGCCAGCAGAAAAGACAGGGCAAACCGCATTTCACGCACCAGCAGTCCGCCCGCTCCCGCCACCAGGGCATGTACTACAAGGAAGAGGAGGTCCTGAAGGACATCCTGAACGACCCCTTCGCCCGCCAGGTGTTCGAGGACATCTACAGCAAGATCAGGAAGGAGCAGCCCGGCTACAAGGGGCCGCTGGAGGTGAAACGCCGGAGGGTCAAGCTGCACTGGGGCGAACGCACCCTGAACCTCGACTTCCGCAAGGGACTGTTCGGCTCGGTCAAGGCCTGGTTCAAGGGCCAGATGGACCACGAGCAGACCGTCTACTTCCCGGCCATCCAACTCATGCCCGGCCGCAAGATCCGCATCTCCGTTGAGCAGTCCTTCAGCAAGGGGCCCAGGACCGTGGAGGTGACCCTGCCCAGGGACTTCGTGGTGGGCCGTCCCATCCGCCTCAAGGGACTGGGCCGCAAGCTCGGTCCCCTCGCGGGCGACCTCATCCTGCGGGTCTACGCCCGCTGACCCGTCAGCGCAGCCTCGGCGCCCTGCGCTCCCCGGACAGCACGAACCGATTCTCCCGCGCCATCCGCCGGGCCACGATGGGGGCCCACTCCACGTTGCAGAAAAACAGCACCGCCACCAGCGCCCCGGCCAGCATCCACAGCGTCATCGCAAGCAGTTCGTACATCATGTGACCTCCCATTCTTTTGACTGAACAATCAATTGTCATGCCAATGGCAGAATGGCTCGCCATCTCGCCCGTTTTCCCTTTTCAACCCTTCATTTTCGTATAAAAATTATCACATTCTTGTAATTTTTTTCGTTGATTCAACAATTTTGCCAATACCAAAAAACCCCTTGTTTTCCCCATGGAATTTTACTAGTCGCTGTATAAACTCAAAAGCTGAGCGGAGGCACGCATGCTCGCCATTTTCGACTACAAGGCGGGGAACCAGACCAGTGTCCACAGGGCGCTGGAGCACCTCGGAATTCCAAACGAGATCACCAACGACCCGGCCAAGCTGGACAAGGCCGCCGGAATCATCTTTCCCGGCGTGGGCGCGGCCGGACAGGCCATGGACGAACTCCATTCGGCCGGACTCGACGACGTCATCAAGGGGCTCATCGCCCGCAACAAGCCCGTGCTCGGCATCTGCGTCGGCTGCCAGATCCTCCTGGACTACAGCGAGGAGAACGACACCAAGGCCCTCAAGGTCATCCCCGGCGAGTGCCGCCTCTTCAACCCCTCCTGGCTGGACTACGAGGGCATTCCCATCCGCGTCCCCCACATGGGCTGGAACCAGGTGGAGCTGAAGCGCGAATGTCGGCTGTTCAAGGACATCGAGCCCGACGCCTGCTTCTACTTCGTGCACAGCTACTATCCCGCGCCCAAGGAGGAGTTCGTCATCGGCACCACCCGGTACGGCATAGACTTCTGCTCCCTGCACGGCCGCGAGGGGCTCTGGGCCGTCCAGTTCCACCCGGAAAAGAGCGGCCGCCCCGGCCTCAAGCTGCTCCGCAACTTCCACGACTACTGCCTGGAGGCCGCCGATGCTCAGTAAACGCGTCATCCCCTGCCTGGACGTCCGCAACGGCCAGTTGACCAAGGGCATCAAGTTCAAGGGCAACGTGAACATCGGCGACCCCGTGGAGACCGCCCGCCGCTACTACGAGGAAGGCGCGGACGAGATCGTCTTCTACGACATCACCGCCTCCAGCGAGGGGCGCGGCATCTTCCTGGACGTGGTGGAAAAGGTCGCCTCGCAGATATTCATCCCCTTCTCCGTGGGCGGCGGCATCAACTCCGTCGCCGACATGCGCGACGTGCTCCTGGCCGGGGCCGAAAAGGTCTCGGTCAACTCCGGCGCGGTCAAGAATCCGGACATCATCAGCGAGGGCGCGGTCCGTTTCGGCTCCCAGTGCGTTGTCCTGGGTATGGACGTGAAGCGGGTCGAGAAGTCCGAGACCATCCCCTCCGGCTTCGAGATCGTCATCCACGGCGGCCGCAAGTACATGGGCATGGACGCCATCGAGTGGGCCAAGACCGGCGAGGCGCTGGGCGCGGGCGAGATCTGCCTGAACTCCATCGACGCCGACGGCACCAAGGACGGCTACGACCTGGAGCTGACCCGGCTGGTGGCGGAATCCGTGACCATCCCGGTCATCGCCTCCGGCGGCGCAGGCGCGCCGCAGCACATGGTCGACGCCGTGACCAAGGGCCGGGCCACCGCCGCCCTCATCGCCTCCATCGTCCACTACGGCGAATACACCATCCCCCAGCTCAAGCGGTACATGCAGGACGCCGGGGTCCACATGCGCACCGTCTGGTAGCGTTTCCCTGGAAGACGAAAGAAAAGCCACCGCCCGGAAGGACGGTGGCTTTTTTTCGCATTGATTCGCGCGGCTATTCGGCTTGGAAGGTCCCGCTCTTGCCGCCGCACTTGTAGACCAGGCGGCAGCGATCGATGACGATGTCCTTCTGCACGGCCTTGCACATATCGTAGATGGTGGCCGCCGCGACCTGGACGCCGATCAGGGCCTCCATCTCCACGCCGGTCTTGTAGGTGGTGCGCACCTCGCATTCCAGCTCGATGGTGCTCGTCTCCGCGTCCACGGTGAAGCGGATGTCCACGTAGCTGACGGGCAGGGGGTGGCACATGGGAATCAGGTCGGCCGTGCGCTTGGCCGCCTGGATGCCCGCGATCTTGGCCGTGGTCAGGACGTCGCCCTTGGGCAGGGCGTCGCGCCGGAGCAGATCCATGGTCGCCGGGGCCAGCCGGACCACGCCCCGGACGATGGCCGTGCGGGCGGTGTCGCCCTTGGCCGAAACGTCCACCATGCGGGCGTTGCCGTCCTGATCCATGTGCGAAAAGCCGGTCATGCTACTCTCCCATCACCTTGTCCTTGGCCTTCTTGAAGAAGTCCTTGGCCTTGGTGGTCAGTTTCTTGGCCTCGATCTCCGCGAACTCCTTGAGCAGCGCCTCCTGGCGCTTGTTCAGGTGGGTCGGGGTCTTGACCGTGACCTCCACCAGCAGGTCGCCGCTGTGGGTGGAGCCGAGATGCGGCAGCCCGAGCCCGCGCAGGCGGAAGACCTCGCCGCTCTGGGCGCCCTTGGGAATGTCGAGATTCACGGGCTGATCCAAAGTCGGCACTTCCAGCCGGTGGCCCAGGGCGGCCTGGACAAAGGAAATGTCACGCCCGATGATCAGGTTCTGTCCCTGGCGCTCGAAGACGTCGTCCGGGGCCACGTGGATGACCACGTAGAGATCGCCCGGAGGCCCGCCGTTGACGCCCGCCTCCCCCTCGCCGCGCAGCCGGAGCCGTGAGTTGTTGTCCACCCCGGCCGGGATGCGGACCTTGAGGTCCTTGTCGCGGATGACGGAGGTCCGGCCCATGCACTCCGGGCAGGGCTCGGAGATGATCCGGCCCGAGCCGTGGCACTGGGGGCAGGTGACGGAGATCCGGAAGAACCCCTGGGACTGCTGCATGGTGCCGTGGCCGCCGCACTGGGGGCAGACCTGCGGCGACGACCCGGGGGCCGCGCCGGTGCCGTGGCACGCCTCGCAGGGCTGCTCCACCGGGATGGTGATGCTGACCTCGGTCCCCTTGGCCGCCTCGCGGAAGGAGATGTCGAGGTTGTAGCGCAGGTCCGCGCCGGGCCGGGGACGGTTGCCGCCGCCCCGCCCGGCCGAGGAAAAGCCGAACACTTCGCCGAAGATGTCGCTGAAGGCGCCGAAGATGTCCTCGCTGTTGGTGAAGCCGGAGAACCCCTGGCCGTTCAGGCCTTCGTGGCCGAACCGGTCGTAGGTCTGCCGCTTCTCCGCGTTGCCCAGGATCTCATAGGCCTCGGCGGCCTCCTTGAACTTGGCCTCCGCCTCGGGATCGTCCTGGTTCCGGTCGGGATGGAACTTGAACGCCAGCTTCCGATAGGCGGACTTGATCTCATCCTGGACGGCCGTCTTTTCGACGCCCAGGACTTCGTAGTAATCGCGTTTGGCCATGGCGGACTAGTTTTCTGCTTCTCCAGACTCGGCGAGGTCGATGTCGACGTCCGGGACATGCTGGTCGGGCAGGATTTTGCCGGCGGCGATCTCGCGCAGGGCGTTCACCACTTCCTTGTTCTTGGTCTCCACCAGGGGCGGGTACCCCTCGCGGTACTGCTTGACGCGCTTGATGCCCATCTGGGTGATGAGGAAGCGGTTGCTGACCTTTTCCAGGCAATCCTCAACGGTGATGCGAGCCATGGGTATTCTCCTTAAAAGCGGCTTATGCCTTATTGTCCGGCGGCGTCGGGCGCGGGCCCGGTCGCCTGCACCGGAAACATTCCTTGCAGGTCCTTAACGAGTCGGCTCGAAACGGGATAGTACATGCCGCCGCCGTTCTTCATCCAGCACTGCCCCTGGGGCAGGCGGGGATCGGCGTAGAACGTCAATTCCGTCAATTTCTCGCCGTCGCCGTTCTCCAACCGGCAATACAGGAGCGGGATGGCCGTCTCCGGCAGGTTGTTGAGCGGCAGCGCCTCAAACTGTAATTCTGTAAATCGCCACAGCGACATGTCAATGCCGGGGATGTCTTTTTTCTCGCCCTTGATCCGCCAGCCCGTGGCGCTGCGCTCCAGGCGGTATTCCGTGCTCCCGTTGCGGACCACGAACCGCGCCACCGTGCCGATGTCCAGCTTGATGACCGTGCGGCCCTGGACGTCGAAAGCGCTCTTGACCAACTGGGCCACGCTCTGGGCGTCCAGCACGAAGGGCACCGTCAGCCAGGAGGAACGGCCGAAATAGATGGCGGGGTCCTCCTTGACCGGAAAGAACTCCACGCTCGCGGGCTCCTCCGACTTTTCGGCCCATATCTTGATGGTCAGGGCCGGAATCCGGTTCTCGGCGGCCACGGGCTCCAGGAGCAGCCGGTTGGCGCGCAGCAAGGCCAGGGAGTGAATGTAGAGCTTGAGCTCCGAATCCGACGCGGGCTTGTCCTTGAGGTAGCCCGGCAGGGTGAAAAAGAAGCCCTGCTTGCGCCGCTCCACAAGCCAGCTTGACCCGAAGGGCTGGACCAGTTGCACCTTGCCGACCGTCTTCTCGTCGAACTGGAAGACGCGGGTATCCAGAAAATGGCGGGCGGGCAGGCCGAACTGCTTCAGGATGTCCCGGTCGAACTCGTAGACCAGGGCCTGGCTGTCGGAATTCCAGCCGTACACGTCGCCGGACGCGTTGGAGGTCAGCTTGACCACCAGCGTGCTCTTGTCCTTGTCGCCGAAGGTGACGATGATCTTCAGCGTCGGGTTGTCCAGGCCGTACTGCTCGAAACCGCCCCGGTCGAACCCGCCGATGGCCCGCTGGGGAGCCAGGGCTTCGAGCCGGGAGAGAAAATCCTTGACCTTGTCGGCCACCGCCCGGGCCTGGACGTTCCAGGACACGCCGGGCACCTGGGCCTCCCACTGGCCGTCCTTCACCGCCAGCATGTAGGTTCCCTGCTCGCCCTGGATGTGGATCGAGACCACGTTGCCGAACGGGCGGGACAGCCAGCGCGGCTCATCGACCACGGTCTCCTCCGGCTTGGCGTGCCAGTAGACCGCAACGGCGGCGCCTATCAGCAGGATGGTCGTCAATAGGTATATGCAACGTTTCAAAAAGCGACCCTCCAGGGGGTACCCGATGGACTGGATTTCGTTCGCCCCGACAGATTTTCAGCCCGTCGCGGAAGCGAATAAATTTGCCAAAGCCGCACTTGCAAGTCAAGGAAGAATCGTCTATCTGCCACGAACCGAACCCGCGCCGCCAACGATCATCGGAGAACGACCATGGCCTCCTGGGGCAAACTGACCTTTGCGCAGAAACAGTGCGTTTCCGCCACCGGCAAGCTCATGCAGCGCACCGGCATGGTGGAGTCCGGCGCGCGCGTCGGCGTGGCCGTGTCCGGCGGGGTGGACAGCTTCCTGATGCTCAAGGTGCTGACCATCCGCCAGGCCATCATGCCCTTCCCGGTGGAGCTCATGGCCCTGCACGTCAACCCCGGCTTCGACCCGAAGGCCCACGCCGCGCTCGGCGATTGGTGCGCCGCGCACGGGGTCGCGCTCCACGCCGAACTGACGGACTA
Source organism: Pseudodesulfovibrio sp. (assembly GCF_028692895.1). Taxonomy (GTDB): domain Bacteria; phylum Desulfobacterota; class Desulfovibrionia; order Desulfovibrionales; family Desulfovibrionaceae; genus Pseudodesulfovibrio. Next base: position 62,024 of record NZ_JAQUWN010000002.1, on the reverse strand, counting down.
CGGCCCCCGCGCGCACAGCGAGGAGAACCGACGCAACTCGCCCTGCTTCTATTGCAGCATGCTCCGGCGCAAGCGACTCTTCGAACTCTGCCGCGACTACAACCTCTCCCACCTCGCCTTCGGCCACAACGCGGACGACAACGTGGTCACCTTCTTCATGAACATCTTCCAGAACGGCCGGGCCGAGGGGCTTTCCGCCAATGAGCCCTTCTTCGGCGGCAACCTGCGCGTCATCCGGCCGACCATGTTGCTCGAAAAAAGCGTCGTCATCAAGGCGGCCCGCCAGTGGGCGCTGCCCATATGGGAAAACACCTGCCCTTCCAACGGCGCCACCAAGCGGACTGAAGTGCACGAATGGCTGCGGCAAACCTGGAAAAACGACCGCCGGATCAAGAATAATGTCTTCAACGCCATTATCCGCCAACAGGTTGACTTGACAAGTAAAAAAGTCTAGACTAATAAGGATTTTGCCGCCCTCCTAGTCGGCAAGTTGAACATGCAACCGACTGGAAAGAGTATGCTTTTCAGAAAATATCATATCGTCGTCTTCAAGGACAAGCAGGGTTCCTGCCGCAAATTCCAGTTGCGGGGATGGGTGCTTGCCTCCCTTTTTTTCCTCGTGGTCGGCCTGGCCGCGGGCAACGTCGTCCTCTGGAAAAAATACGTTCACAACTTCCGCATCGAACAAGGCCTCAACCTGGCGGAAAAGACCGTCCAGGAACAAAAATCCCAACTTCTCAGCCTTACGCAGAAGATCGTCGCCCTCCAGAAGAACCTCGACAGAATCCGTGATTTCGACTCCAAGCTCCGCGTCATGATCAACCTCGACCAGGACGCCAGCCAGGCCACCGCTCCCAAGGGCGGCCCGGCCAACGAGAATTTCTCCAAGGGCTACCTCCCGCTCTACCGGCAGGAGCTCCTCGCCCGCAAGATGCACGACTTTCTCCGCCAGCTCAACGTCGAGGCCCGGCTTGAGGAAGTCCGCCAGCAGGAAATCCTGCACACCCTGCGCAGCAACCAGAACATGCTGGAGGCCACCCCCTCCATCTGGCCCACCTCGGGCTGGGTCACCTCGGGCTTCGCCTGGCGGACCTCCCCGTTCACGGGCAAACGAGAGTTCCACAAGGGCATCGACATCTCCGCCCCGCGCGGCACCCCGGTCTACGCCCCGGCGCGCGGCCTCATCACCTTCACCGGCCGCGACGGCTCCTACGGCCTGTCCATCCGCCTGAAGCACAACGCCAGCCTTTCCACCCGGTTCGCCCACCTGAACCGCATCGCGGTCAAGCCCGACCAGGTCGTCACCCGTGGCGAGCTCATCGGCTACGTGGGCAACACCGGCCGCAGCACCGGCCCGCACCTCCACTACGAGGTCCGGCTCAACGGCGTGCCCGTCAACCCCAAACGCTACATCCTGAACTAGCGCGATTCATCCATGCCAGATACCACCCCTCTTGGAATCGCACCTTCCAAGAGGGGTGTCTTTTTTTGGACGCCATCAACGCGCGTCCAAGGCCGAAAACGCCGCGAGCCAAGGCGCAGGCCGACTGGTTCGGGTCTTGCAACGGATTAGGGAATGGAACTGTTCGGCTTCAACCCCGGCGACGTGCTGAGCTTTCTGCTGACGCTGTTTCGGATCAGCGTCATCCTCTTCCTGCTGCCCTTTTTCGGAGGCAACTCCATCCCGAACCCGATCAAGGCCGCCCTCACTCTGGTGCTGGCCATGGCGGTGTGGCCCCAGCTCTCTTTCCCCGGCTCGCTGATGCCCGCAAACGGGATCGGCATCGCCCTGATGATCATCGGCGAGTTGATCCTCGGGCTGATCCTCGGGCTGCTGGTCCGGTTCCTGTTCGCGGCCGTCCAGTTCGGCGGCCAGATCATCGGCTTCCAGATGGGTTTCGCCATGGTCAACGTCGTTGACCCCATCACCGGAACCAGCAACACGGCCACGGCGCACTTCATGTACATGTGCACCATGCTCACCTTCCTGGTTCTCAACGGCCACCTCCAGCTCCTGAGCGCCCTGGGCCAGAGCTTCCAGTACGTCCCGCCGGGCGGCCTGCTGCTCACCCCGCGCATGGCCACCAACATGCTGCAATATTCCAACATCGTCTTCACCCTGGCCATCAAGATCGCGGCCCCGGTCATGGCCGCCCTGTTCCTGGTGGACCTGGCCCTGGCCCTCATCTCGCGCGCCGCGCCGCAGATGCACGTGCTCACCCTCGGCTTTCCCCTCAAGATCGCCGTGGGCTTCTTCTTCATCGGGTTCATCTTCACCATCATGAACAACTACGTCGGCGACTTCATCCAGCAGTTCGGTCCCATCTCGACCAACATCCTCAAGGCCCTCGCGCCCCCAGCGCCCCCCGCGCTCTAGGAAGCCGCCATGCCTCAGTCCGATCCGAGCAAAACAGAAAAAGCCACAGGGAAACGGCGCGACAAGCTCCGCAAAGACGGCAACGTCGCAAAGGGCGACGAGATCACCAAGGTCATGGTGCTCCTGGCGGGCGTCCTGGCCCTGCGCTTTTTAATCGGATTCTACCACGACCAGTTCGCAGAGATATACCGCTGGACCTTCACCGAGGCCATCAAGCTGGACGTGAACAAGTCGAGCGCCTACTGGCTCTTCACCTGGGGCCTCAAGAAGATGGCGCTCCTGGTCCTGCCCTTCATGCTCGTCCTGGTGGCCACGGCCTACATCACCCTGCGGCTCCAGGTGGGCAAGCTGTGGACGACCAAGCCCATGCGCCCCAAGTTCGGCAAGCTCTTCAACATCATGGGCGGCCTGAAAAAGCTCATGATCAGCCCCCAGGCCTTCGTCAAGCTGGCCAAAAGCATCCTCCAGGCCCTGGCCGTGGGCATCGCCCCCTATATCGTCATCAAGCAGGAGATGAACAACCTCCTGCCGCTCTTCAACGCCACCACCGAGGGCATTATCGGCTACCTCCTGTCCATTGGCTACAAGATGACCTGCTACGCCCTGGTGCCCATGATGATCATCGCCATCGCGGACCTCTGGTATTCCCGCTGGGACTACGAGGAAAACATCAAGATGACCAAGGATGAAGTCAAGGACGAGCGGCGGCAGGCGGAAGGCGACCCGGCCATCAAGCAGCGGCAGAAACGCAAGATGCTGGAGATGATGAGCAAGCGGATGTTCCAGGACGTGCCCAAGGCGGACGTCGTCATCACCAACCCGACGCACTACGCCGTGGCCCTGCAATACGACGCCATGATCGCCCCCGCGCCCCGCGTCCTGGCCAAGGGCATGAACCGCGTGGCGGAGCGCATCAAGGAGCTGGCCAGGGAGAACCATATCCCCATCGAATCCAACCCTCCCTTGGCACGCGCTTTGTATAAACAGGTGGAAATCGGAGAGTCCATCCCCGAGGAGCTCTTCCAAGCGGTTGCAGCGGTTCTGGCCAAGCTGGATAAATTCAGGAATCGCCGCTAGTTACGCAAAGTCATGGCTCCTCGGGACGACCCCAAAAAAATCGTCCAAGAGGTGTCAAAAACATGGCTCGAACCAAGAACGAAGCCGCCATTCCCGAGATCAATTACGAGAAGTTCGCCAAGCAGGGCGACATCCTGCTGGCCGCGGGCGTGGTGACGATCCTCTTCGTCATGCTCGTTCCGCTGCCCACGCCCTTTCTCGACTTCATGCTCACGGTTTCCATCTCCCTCGGCATGGTCATCCTGATCACCTCCATGTTCATGACCTCGCCGCTCGAATTTTCGATCTTCCCCTCGCTGCTCCTGGTCACCACCCTGCTCCGCCTGGCGCTCAACGTGGCCACCACCCGAGCCATCCTCCTGCACGGCGACGAGGGCACCGGCGCCGCCGGTTCGGTCATCCAGAGCTTCGGCGAGTTCGTCGTGGGCGGCAACTACGTCATCGGCATCGTCATTTTCATGATCCTGTTCATCCTGAACAAGACCGTCATCGTCAACGGCACCACGCGCATCGCCGAAGTGGCGGCGCGCTTCACCCTGGACGCCATGCCCGGCAAGCAGATGGCCGTCGAGGCCGACCTCAACGCCGGCCTCATCGACGAAGCCGAAGCCACCAAGCGGCGCGACCACATGCGCCGCGAGGCGGACTTCTACGGCGCCATGGACGGTGCGGGCAAGTTCGTTTCGGGCGACGTCAAGGCCGGCCTGATGATCACCGCCATCAACATCATCGGCGGCTTCCTCATCGGCGTCATCCAGAAGGACATGAACTGGATGGACGCGGCCCAGACCTACACCCTGCTGACCATCGGCGACGGCCTGGTGGCCACCATCCCTTCGCTTATCATCTCGACCTCGGCGGGCATCATCGTCTCCCGCGCCGCGGCCGAGGCCAAGATGGGCGAGGAATTCATCGGCCAGCTCTCCTTCCACCACCGCGCGCTCAAGCTGGTCTCCGGCATCCTGGTCATCTTCGCCCTCGTGCCCGGCATGCCCACCCTGCCCTTCCTCACCCTGGCCATCATCGTCTTCACCATTTCCCGGCTCTCCGCCAACCAGCAGAAGCAGTTCGCAGGCAACGAGGACGACAAGGCCAAGCCCGAGGCCCAGACCCTGGACACCCCGGAAGAGGTGCAGGCCCTGCTCCCCCTCGACCAACTGGAGCTGGAGGTCGGCTACGGCCTCATCCCCCTGGTGGACGAGGAACAGAACGGCAACCTGCTCTCGCGCATCCGCTCCATCCGCCGCCAGTTCGCTCTGGACATGGGCGTGGTCATCCCCTCCCTCCACCTGCGCGACAACCTCCAGCTCAAGCCGGGCGAGTACCGGGTGGTCATCAAGGGCAACCCCGTGGCCCAGGCCGAACTGCTCATCGACCACTACCTGGCCATGGACCCGGGCGACGCCAAGCACCGCATCCAGGGCGTGGAGACCGTGGAGCCCGCCTTCAACCTCCCGGCGGTCTGGATTCCCCAGGCCCAGAAGGAAGAGGCCATGCTCGCGGGTTACACCGTGGTCGATCCCTCCACGGTCATCGCCACGCACCTCACCGAGGTCTTCCGCCGCAACCTGCACGAATTCCTCGGCCGCCAGGAGACCCAGGAGCTGCTGGACAACCTCTCCAAGCGCGCCCCCAAGGCCGTGGAGAGCCTGGTGCCCAACCTGCTTTCCCTGGGCGGCGTCCAGAAGGTGCTCCAGTCCCTGGTCCAGGAGAACGTCTCCATCCGCGACCTGCTGACCATCGTAGAGACCCTGGCCGACTACGCCACGGCCACCCAGGACCCGACGCAGCTCACCGAATTCGTCCGCGCCAAGATGTCCCGGACCATCGTCAAGCCCTACCTGGGCGACGACGGCGTCCTGCCGATCATCACCCTGCACCCGGCCATCGACGAGATTCTGAACAGCGCCATGCGCCCGGCCGAACAGGGCGGCTATCTCGCCCTGGAGCCGGGCCAGGCCCAGCGGATCATCCAGGCCATCAACAAGGCCTCGGAGGACGCCATGGTCGCCGACGGCCAGCCAGTGCTGCTCGTCACCCCGCAGATCAGAAGCCAGTTCGCCCAGCTCCTCAACCGTTTCCTCCCGACCCTGCCTGTGCTTTCCCAGGCGGAAATTCCGGCTGATGTGAAGATTCAATCGGCAGCAACCGTGACCATCTAGGACCGACCCATGCAGATGAAGACCTTCCGGGCCGCCACCTCCACCGCGGCATTCGAAAAGATCAAGGCGGAACTCGGCACCGACGCCGTGATCCTCTCCAACAAGACCGTCACCGAAAACGGGACCAAGTGCTGCGAGATCGTGGCGGCCATCGACGCCCCGCCCGCCTCGGCCAGAAAGGCCAGGGGAACGCAAAGGGACGCCACCCGCGAGGCGGTCATCGAGGACGCCCTGGACAACGGCGTGGGCTGGCAGCGGGAATGGACCCAGATCAAGGGCCAGATCATGGCCCTGATGAAATCGCAGATGGACATGAACATCCTCTCGCCCAAGCAGAAGCTGGCCATGGAGTACCTGGAGCGCGAAGAGGTCGACGAGCGGGTCCTGGCCCGGCTCTTCTGCGAACTGCGCGAGGACGGCCGCAAGTCCATCGTCCCCCTGCTGGAGCGCACGGCGTCGGTCCGGCCCCTGACCATGGCCGAGTGGAAGACGCCGCTGCACGCCTTCGCCGGCCCCGGCGGCGCGGGCAAGACGTCCACGCTCATCCGCCTGGCCCTGCGCGAGAAGAAAGCCAACCCCCGGCTGCGCATCTGCCTGGCCACGGCCGACGCCGGGGGCAAGGGCCGCCTGGTGCTCAAGCACTACGCCGAGCTTTCCGGCCTCGCCTTCCGCGAGATCATCACCCGGGACGACTTCGCGCTCCTGAAGAAGGAGGCCGGCCATTTCGACCTGATCCTCATCGACCTGCCGGGCCTGGCCGGGACCACCACCCTGAGGGACTGGACCGATCTCTACGGCCTCTCCGGGACCTCCGATCTGTCCATCCACCTGGTGCTCAATCCCTATTTCAGCCCGGCCCAATTCGAGCGATTCACCGAAAAATATAAAAGTGAGCAACTTGCAAGCGTTATCTGGACGAAACTCGATGAAGCCTGTACATTCGGAGCAATACTGAACATGGCGTTCGCCACCGGCCTGCCGGTTTCCGCCCTGTCATACGGTTCCGGCCTGAAAAACAGCCTCGCTCCGGCCAAAAGCGAGATGCTCTGGAGGCTTCTGTTCATGCGCAAGCTGCCCGGCGGCACCATTCAACCGTAAGGAGACGAAACCACGCCATGACTTCGCATCTGCCCCTGGTTTTTTCCGTCACGTCCGGCAAGGGCGGCGTGGGCAAGACCAACATGTCCGTCAACCTGGCCTACAGCCTGAGCCAGGCGGGCAAGAACGTGGTCCTGCTCGACGCCGACCTGGGGCTGGCCAACGTGGACGTCATCCTCGGCCTGGCCCCCGAGAAGAACCTGTTTCACCTCTTTCACGAGGACATGACCCTGGACAAGATCCTCTTCGACACGCCCTACGGCTTCCGGATCCTTCCGGCCTCGTCCGGCGTGAGCGACATGGTCGCCCTGGACAGGGGGCAGAAGCTCGACCTGCTCGACGCCATGGACTCGCTGGAGGACAACGTGGACTTCCTGATCGTGGACACCGGCGCGGGCATCAACGACAACGTGCTCTACTTCAACCTCGCTGTGCAGGAGCGGCTCCTGGTCATCACCCCCGAGCCCACCTCACTGACCGACGCCTACGCCCTGATAAAGGTGCTCAAGCTGCAGCACGGCGTGGAGAAGTTCCGGGTCCTGGTCAACATGGTCAAGGACCAGAAAAGCGCGCGCGAGGTCTACCTCAAGCTGCTCAACGCCTGCGACCATTTCCTCGACGGCATCTCGCTGGACCTGGTGGGCTTCGTGCCCTACGATCCCAACGTGCGCCACTCGGTCATCGCCCAGACGCCGTTCTGCCACAAGTTTCCCAAGGCGCCGGCCAGCGTGGCCGTCCGCCAGGCCGCCCAGAAAATCAACGGTTGGAAAGTAACCCCGAACACCGATGGCAATATTAAATTCTTCTGGAAAAAGCTCCTCTTCCAGGAACGGTCCGTGGCGTGACCTGGAGAGCGGCGGCAAATGCTGGGACGATTTCTCTCCCCGCGACCGGGAGGATATCGTCCGCTTCTACGCGCCCAAAATCCGGATTCTCGCCCTCAGGCTCAAGGCCAAGCTGCCGCAGAGCGTGGAGCTCGGCGAGCTGATCAGCGCGGGAAGCCTGGGGCTGCTCGACGCCCTCGGGAAGTACAACCCCGAGCTGGGCATCAAGTTCGACACCTACTCCGAGAACCGCATCAAGGGCGCCATGCTTGATGAACTGCGGCGCATGGACTGGTTTTCGCGCGGGCTCCGGCAAAAGGTCAAGGTGCTGGAGGACGCCCAGCGCCAGATCGAGCACGAGACCGGCAGCCCCGCCACCACGGAACAGTTGCAGCACCATACCGGCATGACCGAGCGGGAAATCCAGCAGGGGCTGGAGGCGCTCAACAACCAGGTCTGCCTCAGCCTGGACAGTTTCCAGGACAACCTGGTCGGCCGCAAGAGCATGGCGGACGACGAGCCGTTCCAATCCACGGCTTTTCAGGAAATAGTTGACAAAGTAGCCAATCTCATTGAGGAATTGACGCCACGTGAAAAATTGGTCATATCTCTCTATTATGGCGAGGAATTGAACATGAAGGAAACGGCCGAGGTTATGGATATAACCGAGGGACGGGTTTCCCAATTGCACTCGCAAGCCCTCGGCAAACTGAGAAAAACCTTCAGAGCAAGATACGAAAACGAATAGACGGGAGCAAAGGAGACACTAATGGCCTACGATACCAACATGCGCGTCCTCGTGGTCGACGACTTTTCCACCATGCGCAAAATCATCAAGAACATCCTGCGCCAGCTCGGTTTCACCAACATCGTCGAGGCCGACGACGGCTCCACGGCGTGGGAAACCCTGAACAAGGACAACATAGACTTCATCGTCTCCGACTGGAACATGCCCAACATGTCCGGCATCGAACTGCTCCGCAAGGTCCGCGCCAGCGAGGAATACTCGGACATCCCGTTCCTGATGGTCACGGCCGAGGCCCAGCAGGAGAACATCATCGAAGCGGTCCAGGCCAAGGTGTCGAATTACATCGTCAAGCCGTTCACCCCCGAAACGCTGGGTCAGAAGATCGCGAAAATCTTCGGCTAGCCCGGCCTTTTTAGGCGCACGCAATGGTTCTGCTCGTCCCGGATGATCCGGAAGATGTCGTCGACGGAACCGCATCGGACGGTGCGGGGAACGGGCAGTCCAAGGCCCAGCTCGACGACAGCGAGGCGAGCAAGGCCACCCAAAAGGTCGATCTCGACCTGGACGACGCTCCCTTCCTCGAAGACGAGGAGGAGGAAGAGGAATTACGCCCGGCCCGCGAAGAGGAGACGCCTCTTCTGGACGAAGAGGCCAAGAAGCCGGGTTTCGATTTCAAGGCGCTGCTGCGCAACAAACTGTTCCTGATCGCCGCTGGCATCATTCTCCTGCTGCTGGTCGTCATCGTCATCCTGCTCCTGCGGGAGCCGGAAGCTCCCCCGCCACCGCCGCCACCGCCCGCGCAGACCACGCAGGAAACGCCCCAGGCCGAGGAAAAGCCGGAAATCCTCATCCGCCTGGACCCGTTCCTCATCGAGCAGCGCGACAAGGAAGACAAGATCCGGTTCCTGGAAGTCCGCGTGGTGGTCTCCACCCAGGACGACGGCCTGGCCCGGCAGTTCAAGCAGGAGACGTACACCATCCGCAACGCGCTCTATTACTATCTCAAGAATAAGGATTTGGAATTTCTGTCCGATAAGGACAACAGCGACAAGCTGAAAAAGGAACTGCTGGCCATCATCAACCAATACATGGGGTTTGGAGAGTTTGACACTCTGCTGTTCGAGCAATACCTAGTGAGGTGAGCCATGAGCCCGACTCCCCTTGACCTTCCGGTCCTCCTTTCGCAAACGCCCTACGTCGCGCGGGTGGCGCACGTGGAAAACGCCAAGCCGGAAATCCAGAAGCAGTTGTTCGGCCCGCTCATCAATGAGCACATCCGCCAAAACGAGACCAAGGTCCAGGAGGTGGAAAAGAAGGAAAAGACCGACCCGGTCGACCGCGACGGACCGCACCAAGAGCAACAGGCCCAACACGAACGGCAGCGGCATGAAAAGGAAGAGGAGGCGCAGCCCGAGACCAACCCCTCCTCCGCGTCCCCCTGGTCCGGCAACATCGTCAACGTCAAAATCTGAGCCCCAACGCCATGTCCGACCTGCTTCTCATCCTCTTCACCGTCAGCGAAATCGTCCTCCTGGGCGTGGTCATCCTCTTCTTCCTGCGCCTGCGCAAATCCGAAACCATGCTCTCCGGCCTCCAGGCCCGGCAGGAGGAATTCCTCAAACGGCTCCAGTTCAACACCCGGTTGGAAAACGAGCTGGTGGCCACCTTCGAGCGCCGCCAGCAGGAACTCGTGACCATCAACAACGAAATCGAAAAGCGCACCGCCGAGCTCCAGAAGCTGGTGGACCTGGCCGGGGAGTACAGCCAGTCCCCGCAGTTCATGCGCGAGCTCATCCTCAAGGGCCACCGGGCCGGGAAATCGCCGGTCCAGCTTGCCAAAGCCACCGGGCTCGGCCTCGAAGAAATCGAGCTGATCCTCGACCAGTCCTGACCATGCGCATCTTCGGCTCCGGCTCCGGCAACTCCGGCTTCGGCGGCGGCGATGACCGCTCCACGGCCTTTCGCCGGGGACGCCGCCCGGGCCAAAAGGTACGCGGCCGTGTCCTCAAGCGCGTCGCCGACGACATGGCCTGGGTCGAGATCGAAGGGCACCGCCTCCTGGCCCAGCTCCGCTCCTCCCCCCGAGAAGGGACCTGGCTGGTCTTCGTCATTCGGCAACTCGTGCCCGAGATCGTGCTCAAGGAGCTCTACGAATCCGGCACGGCCGCCACGCCCCGGCTGGAGACCGCCGCGTCCTTCGAGGCCGCCCGCGCCCTATTCGAAAACCGCTTTCGCCCAGAGGCGGCGCAAGTCGCCGCCCTCCCCGCCGCCGAACGCTCCGGCGCCTTCCTCACCCTGCTGGAATCCGCGCCCAAGCTGCGCGCCGCCTACCTGGACGCCCTGGGCTGCGCGGGCGAGATCACGGCTCTCTTTCCCCCGTCCCACCGGCTGCTCTACCAGCCTTGGCTCCTGCCAGAGGCGCGCCGCCAGGCCACCGTGGTACGCGCCCCGGCCGAAGAGGACGAGAGCCGGATGCAGGCGGCCATGGTCGAGTTCGAGCTGCCCGCCTTTGGCTTGGTCCGGGCGGAATTCCTCAACAAGGACGGGGAGACGGGCTACAGGCTGAAGTTGCAGCACCCGGACCGGCGCGAGGCGCTCCAGGCACATTTGGAGGCCGAGGTCCGGCCAGCGACCGGCACGGTCCGCTGCCTGGGCGTCGCCAAGCTGGCCCAGCGCGAACACGGCGGCATCGTGGCCGAACTGCTCTTCGCCCGCTAGGACGCCGCTCCCCCTTTAGCCGCTCCTCGACAATCCGGCCGCAGCGGCGGCAATCCCGTCTCCGCTCCACCAACACCCCGCGCCATAGCCGACGGCGACAAAAAACCCGCCTTTCGGCGGGTTTTCAACACGTTTTGCAGCGGATGCGGGCCTAGGCGGGAACGGCCACGGGCTCCAGGCCCTTGACGCGGACGTCCTTCGCGACCTTGCCGGGCACCGGCAGGATGCGGGGTTCCAGATACATGTCCCGATTCTCGTCCAGATGACGCAGGAAGGCGTTGTTCATGGCATGGCCCGAGGCAAAGACCTCGAAATGGCCCCGCAGAGGCGCGCCGAGCACGGCCATGTCGCCCACGAAGTCGAGCATCTTGTGACGGACGAACTCGTCCTTGTAGCGCAGCCCCTCGGCATTGAGGACACCGTAGTCGTCCAGGACCACGGCATTGTCCAGCGAACCGCCCAGGGCCAGGCCGTTGGCATGGAGGTAGTCGACTTCCTTGAGGAAACCGAAGGTGCGCGCCTTGGCCAGCTCCTTGACGAAGTTGTCCGGGGTTATTTCCAGCTCCATGCGCTGGACGCCGATGAGGGGATGGGCGAATTCGATGGTGTAGTCGATGTGAAAACCGTTGTGGGGCGTGGCCTTGATGAATTTGCCGTCCTTCTCGAACTCAACGCGCTTCTTGATGGCCAGGACCTGCCGGGGCTTGGATAGCTTGCGGACGCCCGCCTGCTTGAGCAAATAGACGAAGGAAGCGGCGCTGCCGTCCATGATGGGCAGCTCGCGGCCGGAGACCTCGATATGGATATTGTCGATGCCCATGCCGCTGACGGTGGCGAGCAGATGTTCCACGGTGGCGACGGTCTCGCGGCCGTCACCCAAGACGGTGGCGAGGCCGGTTTCGACGACCAGGGAGGGAGCGGGGGTCAGGAAGGTGGAGCCGGAACCGTTGCGCAGGGAAAAGAGGATTCCGGTATCCTCGGCGGCCGGGCGGAGCACCAGCTCCACCTGTTTCCCGCTGTGGAGTCCGGTTCCCGTGCAACGCACTGATTTCTGAATGGTGGTCTGCAACATTAATCCTCCGATTGAAAACCGAAATCACAAAAGCAAGAATGGTGCCACGGCTTTCAGTCGGTATAACTTGTTAAAATTACTTATTTTTTCTATCTCGACACTTTCTAGAGATGTGTAGCATCCCCGCAACTGATTGTATTTTTACAACAAGAATTCGGGGAATGTGTGGCTTTTTTGCAAATGTCATTTTCGCAAAAAAACCACGCGATCGTAACCGGCCAGATCACGGATGATGCTAACCGGCCCGATTTCCGGGAAGTCGCGGGACATTATTTTTTTGATGGGCTCGCCATGCCGCCACCCAACCTCCATGAGCAGCGCCCCCCCCGGCCGCAGGGCGTCAAGGACCGGGCCGAGCATGGCCCGGACGTGGTCCAGGCCGTCCTCGCCGCTGACCAGGGCGGACGCGGGCTCGAAGGCCGTGACCTCCGGGCTCGCCTCGGCCATCTCCCGCTCGGTGACGTAGGGCGGATTGGTCACGATGAGGTCGTAGGGGCCGTGCGGAAGCGGCCTGGTGAAGTCGCCGCGCACGAACCGGATGCGGTCGGCCACGCCATGGCGGGCGGCATTGCGCCGGGCCACCTCCAGGGCGGGCTCGCTCAGGTCCATGGCCACGGCCTTGGCATGGGGAAACAGGGTGGCGATGGTCACGGCAAGAATGCCGGAACCGGTGCCCAGGTCGGCGAAATGAAAGGCGCTTTCTCGGGCGAAAAGGGTTTCCACCCGCTCGACGATGTGCTCGGTCTCGGGCCGGGGAATGAGCACGGCCGGGGCGACCTCGAACTCCAGGCCGTAAAACTCGCGGCGGCCAAGGATGTAGGCCACGGGTTCGCCCCCGGCGCGGCGCGCCACCAGTTCGGCGATGCGCGCAGCCTGGTCGGGCGCAACCTCGCGGTCGCGGTCCAGGTAGACGGCGGCCGTGGAGCAGCCCAGGACTTCGGCCATGAGCAACTGGGCGCTCAGGCGCGGCGAATCCACGCCCGCAAGGCGCGCTTCGCTCTCCCGGAGGATGTCCAGGCGGGTGGGCACGGCCGTCCCGGCGGGTGCTAGTCGCCCTGCCGCTTGAGCGCCTCGGCCTGGAAGTGGCTGATGAGGGCGTCGGTCAGGTCCTCCAGCTCCCCTTCCATGATCTGCGGAAGCTGGTGCAAGGTCAGGTTGATGCGGTGGTCCGAAACACGGCCCTGGGGGAAGTTGTAGGTCCGGATGCGCTCGGAGCGGTCACCGGAGCCGATCTGGCTGCGGCGGTTGGCGTCCTCCTCGGCCTTGGCCTTGTCCTGCTCGATCTGGAGCAGGCGGGAACGCAGGACCTTGAGGGCCTTGGCCTTGTTCTTGTGCTGGGACTTCTCGTCCTGGCAGATGACGACCATGCCCGTGGGAATGTGCGTAATGCGAATGGCCGAGTCCGTGGTGTTGACCGACTGGCCGCCGGGCCCGGAGGAGCGGTAGACGTCCACGCGCAGGTCCTCGGGTCGGATATCCACGTCCACTTCCTCGGCCTCGGGCATGATGGCCACGGTGACGGCGGAGGTGTGGATGCGCCCCTGGGACTCGGTGGCCGGGACGCGCTGCACGCGGTGGGTGCCGGACTCGTACTTGAGCTTGCTGTAGACCTTGTCGCCGGAAATGGAGGCGATGATTTCCTTGTAGCCGCCGGAACCGGTGGGGTTGGAGCTCATCTCCTCGACCTTCCAGCGGTTGGCCTCGGCGTAACGGCTGTACATGCGGTAGAGGTCGGCCGCGAACAGGGCCGCCTCGTCGCCGCCCGTGCCGGCGCGGATTTCCAGGATGATGTTCTTGTCATCCATGGGGTCCTTGGGCAGCAGGAGAATCTTGAGTTCCTCCTCCAGCTCGGGCAGCCGCTCCTCGATGGTCTCTATCTCGGCCTTGGCCATCTCCCGGATGTCGGGATCGCCGTCGGCCAGCATCTCTCGGTTGTCGTCCAGTTCCTGGGCGAGCTGCTTGTGCTCGCGGAAGACGCGCACCACATCGGCCAGGTCGGCATGGGCCTTGGAGACCTTCTTGTACCGCTCCTGGTCGTTGAAAATGTCGGGCTGGGCGAGTTCCTGCTCCAGCTTGTCGTACTTGGCCTCGATTTCCTCAAGCTTGCCGAACATCGGTCAGCACTCCTCGGCGTTGACGGCGCACTGCAAGGCGGCAATGGCCACTTCTATCTGGGAATCATCCGGTTCCTTGGTGGTCAGCACCTGCATCATCAGTCCGGGCCAGCACAGCGCCTTGCACAGGACGTTCCTGCTGTACTTGCCCGCAAACTTGATCATCTCGTAGGCGATGCAACTTACCGGGATCATGAGAAACAACTTCATGCCGACGATGTAGAGGTGCTTCGCCAGAAAGTGTTCCGGCGAATACCATGTCAGCAGGTACGGCACCAGCACGGCGTAGAGCAGGATGGATACCACCAGCACGAACAGCAGGAAGGCGGTGCCGCAGCGGGGATGCAACCGGCTGAAGAAGCGGGTGGCGTCCGGCGAGAGGTCCTTGCCCGACTCCCAGGTCCAGATGACCTTGTGCTCGGCCCCGTGGTACTCGAACACGCGGCGGATGTCGGGAATGAGCGAAATGGCGAGGATGTAGCCCACGAACACGGCCATCTTGATGCAGCCGTCCCAGAGGTGGAAGCTCAGGGAGTCCACGTCCCCGGCGAGGCCGAGCAGCTCCAGGCCCACGGAGAGGAAATGGGGCAGGACCACGAACAGACCGAGGGCCGCGCCCAAGGCCAGGACCATGGTCAGGACCAGATGCCAGGTGGTCAGTTCGCCCCCCTCCTCGTCCCCTTCGGCGGCCTGCATGGCCGAGAAGTTGAGGGCCTTGATGCCGTTGACCAGGGTCTCCAGAAGCACGGGGAACCCGCGTACGAAGGGCTTTTTCAGCCAGGGATGACGGGCCAGGGAGAACCAGGGGCGCACCTCGGTGACGATGGTGCCGTCGGCCTTGCGGACGGCGATGGCGAGGGTGTCCCTCGCGCGCATCATCACGCCTTCGATGACGGCCTGTCCGCCGACGGACTGGGGTGCGGCAAGTGCGAGAATTCCTGGCAATTTCAAAAAGTCACCCTCCGGGGAAAAGGACGAAGACACTCGTCACGCGGCGCGGCGCGCCGCACGATCTCCACGGGGCAGAATTAAGAATTCCGGACGGCTTGTAAAGGCCGTCGCCCAAAACAATATGCCTTCGCGGACGCGAATCCGGCGAAGGCATATGTTCGCGGCTTGCGCCGGGAGATGCGTTACTTGTCGGCTTTGGCTTTCTCGAACTGCGCGTACTTCTTGCGGAAGCGGTCGATACGACCGGCGGTGTCGACGAAGCGCTGCTTGCCGGTGTAGAACGGGTGGCAGTTGGAGCAGATTTCGACCTCAAGCTCGGCGCCCTTGGTGGTCATCAGCTCGGTCTCGTAACCGCAGTGGCAACGGACCTTGGCCTTGTAAGTCTTGGGATGGATATCGGCTTTCATGACGTACTCCTGTCATTAATTTCGTTCGGAACTCGGTCTTATACTCGGTGCGCCCCACCTTGGCAAGGGAAAATATCACCCTTTTTCAGCACCCCGTCCCGCTTTCTCCGCCTTCCAAAAGAAAAGGCAGGCGCCGGAGCGCCTGCCTTGAACGTCGTCACTGGTTGCGGACTAAACGCAGCCGGTGGGCTTGGGCAGGCCAGCCATCTTACAGGCTCCCTTGCCGGGTCCGGACGGGAACAGCTCGTAGATCTGCTTCAGCTTGAAGCCGGTGACCTTGGAGAGGATGCGGACCATCGGAGCGATGCCGTTCTTCTTGTAGTAGTCCTGCAGGAAGTCGATGACCTTCTGGTGATCTTCGCTCATCTCCTTGATGCCTTCGGATTCCTTCACGTACTCGACCCAAGCAGGGGTCCAGTCTTCGAATTTCTGCAGGAAGCCGTCTTCATCAACTTCAAAGGTATTACCCTGGAATTCAACAACAGCCATTTTATCCTCCTAAGTGGGATGGTTGTCATCCTGTATAGTCCGGACAGTCCGGAACACCCTATCCATGTAAACAGCGATCCGCTGTTTGATACCATTGTCTGGCGCGGTCTGAAACCGTGGAGGGAGATTACTTCCACCACACAAGTTTTGTCAAGCGCCCAACCATTTTCACCTGAAAAAACTCCATCGGAATACCCTACCGGAACGATCTAGGATCGCTTGAGTTCCTCGAGATGCTTACGGGCATAATCCAGGCTCGGGTCCATGTCCAGAGCCGCGCCGAGGAAATCCATCGCCTCGGAGCGATTGCCCATGAATTTGTGGCAAAGCCCCAGGTTGGCCAGATCGTGGGGCGACCCGCTGTCGATGTTGAGCGAGGCCTGGAAATCCGCCGCGCCCTCGGCGTAGCGCCCGGCCTTGAAGTGGGCCACGCCGCGCAGGTTGAAGTATTCCCGGCACTCGTCGTCGTAGCCGACGGCCCGGGTCAGCGGGGCCACGGCCTCTTCCCACCGCTCGGCCTGGGACAGGGCGTAGCCCGCGTAGAAGGCGGCCAGGCCGCGCTCGGCGTCGGCGGGCTGGAGCGGCTCGGCCTCGGCGAACTGGTCGGCCGCATACTCCGCGTCGCCCATGCGCAGGGCGAGCAGCCCCTTGAAAAACGGCAGGAAATAGGCGTCGGGATAGATTCCCTCCAGCACTTCCAGGCCCTCCAGGGCGTCGCCGAACTCCTCGTCCTCGGCCAGGATGCGGCCCACGAACAGCCCGATGCTGCGGTTTTGCGTACGCTCGCGAAAGTCGAAGCCGGGCACGAAGCTGTAGTTGGCGGGCACCCCGAGCTCGGGATGGGCGGTGCTCACGGCGTAGAGCGGCGTACCCTTGTCCGCGAGCCCGCCGGCCATGCGCCTCAGCTCCACCAGGATGTTGTCGTCCTCCACGCTGGGCAGCGCATCAAGGGCGACCCGCTCCCCGGCCTTCAGCCAGTCCAGTTGGGAAAGATCGGTGAACTTGGGCAGGCCGGACGCCTCGTAGACGCGGCTGGTCTCGAAGTCGCCCGCCAGTTGCGCCACCTCGGTCACGGCCCGGATGGCCGCCTTGACCGGCGAGGCCGCGGTGCCCGCCGTGAACACGATCTCGCTCAGGGCCGGGAAGGTCTTCGGGTCCCAGGCAACGGCGGCCACGGTGGGCGCGGGGTAGCCCAGGGAGAAATCCTTGAGGAGCAGCTCCACCCCGTTGTCGGCAAAACACTTGACCAGCCGGGCCAGGACCGGGTCGCCCGAACTGGCCGGGTCGATGGTCGGCACTTCGGGCCGGGCGCGGTCGATCAGGGCGCAGACGTGGCGCTCGATGAGCTCGTTGGCGCCCTGCGAGATGGACTCCTCGTAGGTATTTCCGGCGGAGGAACCATTGAATTCGTTGAGCTTCTTGAACCAATCCAGAGGAACGCGCTCCTCCTCGCCTGTGAGCACGTTCAGGGCGGGGTGGAATCGCCAGCGGACAAGGTCCATGAGCCGCACGGCGTCGGCCGGGTCCATGTCCTCGTCGACGGAACGGGCGATGAGCCCGACGTCCATGACCTTGCCCGGCCAGCGGGCCTCGGCCTCGGACCAGGTCAACCGCTCGAAGTTGTCCTCGTCGGCCCAGAAGGTGAAAAAGGAATAGCGCTCCACCAGCTCCATCAGGGCCGACGCCTCGGCCTGCTCCGGAGAGGCTCCCTTGCCCATCTGCTTGCGCGTGGGCATGAAGCGCGCGGCCTCGGGACCGCAGACGGAGACGAAGACCGGGATGCCGAGCCGCCCGGTGTCCACGCGGTCGGTCTCGGCCAGGACCCCGGCGCAGCGCTCATCGAGCAGCGCCTTGACCCGGCGGACGGTCTCCACGGGATCGCACGCCTTGTCCTGGTCGCGGGTGTAGGTCTTGAAGCAGTCGTTGAGCCGCACTACGCCCCCCTCCGCCTGAGCCGGAAGAGGCTGACGGCCTTCTTCTCGCCCGTGGCGTTGTCCGTGTAAGCGGCCTCGGAGCGCATGATGGCGAAGCGCTCCCCGGCGGCGGTGAAGAAATTGCGGGCCGCGCGCTTCAGGTCCAGGGCCAGGAAGGCCTCGGCCGCGGGCGTGTCGGCAATGTGGCGGTCCAGGAACCCGGCCAGGTTGTCGAACACGGTCTCGTCGAAGAGCAGCTCGCCCGCCACGGCGCAGTCGAAGGCCGCGCCCAGGTCGTCGCGGAAGTCCGTGCGCACGCAGCGCACGCCGTCCAGCCCGTTCCTGAGGGCGTTGATGCGGGCGAACAGGAGCGCGTCCGGGTCCTTGTCCACCACGGTGACCTCGAAGCCCCGGCGGGCCAGGAGCAGGCCGCCCAGGGCCGCGCCGCCGCCGATCTGGAGCACCCGGCCGCCCTCGGCCAGGGGGAACCTGGCCACGAAGGAGCCGAGCACCAGGCCGGACTGCCAGATCTTGGCCCACAGGGGCAGGATCACGGTCTTGCCGGACCGGGTCTGGTCCATGAGCTTGTCGATGTAGCGCTGCATCTCTTTGATCTGCAGCAGTTCGAGGGTCTGGCCGCCCACGGTCACGGGCTGGAACTCCACCTCGCCGAACTTGTTCGCGGCAAGGGAGAGGAGCCGGTCCATGGGCTGCGCGAGATCGTACTCTTTCACAGCCACGTCTTCCTCCGATATGGACACCCCGCGGGCGGGGTTCCTAATTCATGTTGTCGATGGCGTCCAGGGTCCAGAGGCCGTTCTCCACGCCGTCGTCGCGCGAGAACGCCCATACCGAACGCCGCTGATGGGTCTGGTTTCCCTCGCCGCCCAAGGTGGCGTCATAGGAGACCGAAATCATTGTCCGTCCGCCCTCGGTCCGCATGTCCGCCACGCGTGCGTCGAGGAGCATGACCTCCTCCCGCCGGTACGCGCCGGACTCGATGGCGGCCCGGGCATGGTCGTAGACGTCCCCGGAGAGGAACGGCTTCAGTTCGTCCAGGTCCTCGACGCCGTCCGTCTGGCGAAGGCGGGTGTAGAAAAGCTTGGCCCCCTCCAGGAACTCGCGCTCGTCGAACCCGGCCTCGACGGCTGCGGGCGGAATGGCGCGGGAGGGCGCGTCGCCGCCCCGCTCTCCGCCTTCCTCCCCGTCGCCGCCGAGCATGGTCCACATCTGGCGGGCCGCTTCGTAGCGGTCAACGGGCCGGGCGGGCGGACGGCGGACGTCGCCCGCGTCGCCAGAGTCGCCGGAGTCGGGACCGTCGCCGTTCGCCCCGTCGCCGGGGCGCGGACCGGGCCGGTCGCCGGGCCGATCATCGGGCCGGTCGCCGCCGGAGCGCCGGCGGAACATGCGCACCAGGAAATAGGCAACCAGGGCCAGGAGCAGGATATTGAGGATGGAGCCCGCGCCGGACGCCTGCTCCCCCTCGGCCCACGCGGGACCGGCCAGGAGCAGCAGCGCCAGGGCCCGCGACAGGTGCGGCCCGACCGCCGCCAGGGAACGGAAGATAGAATTGACGGTCATAGGTCTTTCACGACGCGCCCCGGCCGGGCCGGAAAAGCGCACGTCCTGTTTAGTCGATAAGCGCCAGGTCGCGCAGGATGGCATGGAGACTCTCCACCTCGATGGGCTTGGGCAGGTACGCGGCCGCCCCGCCCTTGTAGTAGGCCTTGACCACGGTCTTGGGGTCGTTGAGGGCCGTGACCATTATCACCTTGGCCTCCCTGGCGGGATGCACGCCGAGCTCCTGCTCGATGGCGCGAATCTCCTTGAGGGCCTGGTGCCCGTCCTTGTTGGGCATCATGATGTCCATGCACACGAGCTCATAGGGCTCGTCGGCGGCCAGCGCGGCGCGGAAGGTCTCCACGCACTCGGCGCCGTCGCTTGCGGTGTCGCAACGGCCGAAGTCGCGCAGCAGCGCGGTCAACAGCTTTCGACTGGTGAATTCATCTTCAACGATCAGGATGCGCATGACACCTCCAGGGGAAAACAAGGCTCCCTCCTACACCATCGCCAAGGGAAACTCAACGCGAACGATAACCGCTCGATGCCGCCCCGGCAACGGTTTGATTCCGATTATAATTCCCTCCCCTCCAAAGGCTTGCCTCCGACCGGGTTGAGACGTAGATAAACGAAACTCAACACGGGAGCATCAATGACCTTACCCGAACTGCCGACCCTGCTGGCCGGTTTCTTCGACTTCATGGACACCCCCCAGTGGCGCGCCTGGCCCTTCAACTCCGGCTACGGCGAGCAACTGCTGCCCTCCGTTGCCCGACTGGTCTTCGTGGCCCTCATCATGGGCGCGATCCTGCTCTTCCTCCGCTTCCTCTTCGGCCCCGGCGGCCGGCTCCGGGACGAGGAGATGGACCGCGAGGCCAGGGAACAGACCGAACGCGAGCGGGCCGAGCTCAGGGAGCAACTCGAAAAAGGCGAGATTTCGGAGCTGGAATACAAGGTCAAAATGAAGGGGCTTGAGGATTGATCCCCTCCCTTGATCCGCACATCGAGGCCCTGACCCGCTTCGCCGAAGCGCACCTGACCGGCGAGGACGACGAGGGCATCCGCATCAAGCTCGACCACTCCCTGCGCGTTCTCGACAACGCCTCGGCCATTATCGGGGGCGAGGCAATCGAAGGGCGCGAGGCATGGCTGTGCCGCATGGCCGCCCTGTACCACGACATCGGCCGGTTCCCCCAGTACGCGACCTACCACACCTTCAACGACCGCGAGTCGGTGAACCACGGCCGCATGGGCGTCCTGACACTGCGCCGTCTCGGCTTTCCCGAACCCGTGTCCGGACCGGACGCCCGGATCATCCGGTTCGCCGTGGCCCAACACAACGTCAAGACCATCCGCCCGGACCTGCGGCCGGACATCGCTCTGCCGCTCAAGGTCGTGCGCGACGCGGACAAGCTGGACATCTACCGGGTGATGATCGACAACTTCTGCGGCGACAACCCGGACCCCCTCATCACCCACGGCGTGGCCAACGACCCGGCGCGCTACTCCGAAACTGTCTACGACAAGCTGATGCGCGACCAGGAAGGCGACTACAACCTGATCCGCTACACCAACGATTTCCTGCTGCTGATCGTCGGCTGGGTCTTCCGCCTGCACCTGCCCACCACGCGGCGGCTGGTGGTCGAGCGCGGACACCTGCCCCGCATCTTCGCACTGCTCCCGGACGACGCGCCCATCCGCGCCTTCCGCGCCAAGGTGGACGCCTTTCTCGGAGCCTGATCCGCCAGCGCTTTTTCCCGCTCCCCCGCTGTACATCGACCGGCGAATGCTTATCCTTATTGGATACACACACCGGACTCACCATGGAGGTTCCCCATGACCAATACCAAACTCTACGACGTCGTCATCCTCGGCTCCGGCCCCGGCGGCCTGCAGGCGGGCATCCATGCCGCGCGCAAGAAGGCCCGCACCCTCATGCTCGGCCGCATGGACAACAGCAGCCTGTACTGGGCGCACATTGAAAACTACTGCTGCCAGTTCACCATCTCCGGCGAGGAGATTCTCAAGACCGGCCGCGAACAGCTCCGGAACTTCGGCGCTGAACTGCGCGACGAGGACGTGCTCGCCATCGAGCCGGACGGGGAGCTGTTCGTCATGCGCCTCGAATCCGGCGACGAGATCCGGACCCGGACCGTGATCCTGGCCACCGGCTCCAGCCGGACAAAACTCAAGGTCCCCGGCGAAAAGGAGCTCCTGGGCAAGGGCGTCAGCTACTGCGTGGACTGCGACGCGGGCTTCTACCGCGACGCGGTGGTGGCCGTGGCCGGGTGCCGCAGCGCGGCGGCGGGCGGGGCCGTGGCCCTGACCCACTTCGCCCGCGAGGTGCACCTCTTCTGTGAAAAGCTGGATGTGGCCGAGGGGCTGCGCAGGCAGCTCGACGACACCGGCGTCCAGGTCCACGAGGGCGTGAAGATCACCGAAATCCAAGGCGTCACGGCGGTCAGCGCCGTCCAGCTCGACGACGGCTCCACCCTGCCCGTGGACGGCGTGTTCATCGAGCTCGGGGCCAAGGGCGTGCTGGAACTGACGGCCATGCTCGGCGTCCGCCTGGACGACGACATGAAGTACATCGTGGCCGACAAGAAGCAGCGGACCAACGTGGACGGCGTCTACGCCGCGGGCGACATCTGCGGGCCGCCCCTCCAGATGGCCAAGGCCGTGGGCGAGGGATGCGTGGCGGGCATCGAGGCCGCCACCTACGCCAAAAAGCAGGCGGAAAGGGAAGCGTAATTCGTCAGAGCCGTGGGAGCCCGCAATCCAGTTGGGCTTCCACGAACTCGTCGATCCGCCGCCGGGTTTCGGCGTCGTCGGACCGGAAGCCCAGCACCGCGTAGCGCTCGCCGTTCTTATGAAAGACCGCGCGCAGGTCGCAGGCCACGGAATAGCCCTGGTCCAGGGCGAAGGGATGGAAGGTCAGGCGGACTTCCCGGTCGTCCAGGGACTCGCCGGAACCCCAGTCGTCTTCCAGGAAGCGCACCCGCGAGCAGGAGGTGGACATGTCCTCCACCACCGCGCGCATGGCCCGGCCGCCCGCCTCCACAAGGGCGGGAAAACGGCAGGGGCAGCGCGGCTCGGTCCGGTCCTCGGCGTCGTAGACGCCGTCGGGCGGGGCCAGCTCCAGCACGGCCCCCGGCGGGGCCGCCGGGTTGAGCACCCGGGTGGCGAAGCCCTTGAGCCGGCCTTCGTGGGCGAAGCGGACCCGGGCGCTGACGTCCGTCCGGAGGCGGGCGATGACCGGCGGGGACAGGGGCGCATAGACCATTAGACGGCCGTCCTCCCGAACATCGGTCACGATGCTCAGGAAACGGTCGCCGAAGGTCGAGAACTCCATGAGGACCTTGTCCCCGGACGCGATGTTCACGGCGCACCCTCCACGTTCGTCCAACCCTAGCCCATGGCCTTTTCCCCGGCAATTATATATACGTGCATGAGCAATCACCCTCAACCGGCGCGCGACATGTTCAAGTATTTCGGAATCATCGCCTGGATCGGCTGTCTGCTGACCCTCGGCTACCAGGCCGCCGCCTGGGTCGTCACCGCGGCCTGGCCCTCGGTCACCCTGATGAGCGCGGTGAACCGCCTCGGGATCGACCTGACCGATTTCGTCAGCACCGTGCCCGTGGACGTGCTGCTCAAGGCGGCCTACGTGCTGCTGACCACCCAGCTCGCCCTGGCCCTGTGGTGGCTCGGCCTAGCCTTCTTCCTCCTGGCCATGGGCCAGCGGATCATCCTCGGGAAATAGCCGTCCCGCGCCCGGCCAGGAGAAACCCGCCCACCACGGCCGTGAACGGAGCCACGGTGACCAGCCCGAAACTCCCCACGAGCGTCTTGAGGACCTCGGCCGCCACGTAGATGAAATTGAAGGTGGACCCGAGCGGTATTCCCTGGGCCATGAAGGCCATGAGCAGGGTCACGTACCCCCCGGAATAGGCGAGCAGCAGCGTTGTGGTCATGGTGCCGACCACGGCCCGTCCCACCCGCAGTCCCGAGCGGACAGCCTCGGCCCGCGACAGGCCTGGGTTGCGCGAAACCACCTCTCCCATGCTGGCCGCCACGTCCATGGCCAGGTCCATGACCGCGCCGGACGAGGCCAGGAACACCCCGGCCATGTAGACCTTGGCCAGGTCGAGATGACTGTATCCCGCATAGAGCAGGGTCTCGGCAAAGGGCATCACCGCCCCGTGCACGTGCAGTGCGCGGGTGAAATACGCCGCCAGCGCGCAACTGGTCAGCACCCCGAGAAACGCCCCGAAAAAGGCGGTCAGCCCCACCCGGTTGACCCCGGCCACCAGGAAAATGATCGTCGCGCAGAGCAGGGTCACCAGCCCGAGGGTCAGCCAGACCGGGTCCACCCCTTTAAGCAGGAGCGGGACCAGGACCTTCCAGATGGCCAGCCCGGTGAAAACAAAGGAAAGCAGCGCCTTGAGCCCCGTCACCCCGCCGAACACCACCAGCAGGGTCACGAACAGTCCGAGCAGCAGCCCCTCCAGCCCCAGCCGGTAGTGGGCCTGGGGATTGACGTAGAGCACCTCGCCCTTGCCGCCCACGGTGATGACCACGTAGGCCGTGTCGCCGGGCCGGAAGAGCTTGTCGCGGTCCAACTGGCCCAGGAGCTGGTTGTGGGCGTCGAACCGTTGCCCGGCGAAGGGGCCGTCCCTGATTTCCAGGGTGACGCCCTGCTCGCCCTTGCGGATGAGCCCGAAATGGCCCACCTCGCTGTCGTCCACGGAAACCACCGTGCCGGTGCAGCGCACGGCGTCGGCATCCACCTTTTCGCCAAAGCCGGTGGGCAGAAAATATAGGGCCAGGGACAGGAGAAAGAAAAGCAGGACCAGGGCGTAATCGTGGCGGGTGGCGGGGGTGACGGACATGCGGGGCTGGGCTCCATGCAAGGCGGGTGGGACGGAAGGCCCGCCCCACCCGCTCGTTCGCTGTTTGTTTTCGGTTAGTTGGCGGCCACCTGCGCGCCCGTGGCGGACGCGTAGTGCGGCTTGGGATCAATGCCCATGGCGGACATCATGCGCAGGGCGACGTCCACGTTGTCGTAGCTGCCGTTGAAGGCCTCGCTGCCCACGCCGATGGCGGAGGTGGAGACCGGCACGCCGGTGTGCTTGTAGGAGGTCCAGCCCAAACCCGCCTTGCCGTTGAGCAGGTGGGTCAATGTGACGGAAAGCGGATCGTACTCGCCATAGAGCAGGTAGTCGCCGCCCTGGATCTTATCGCCGCTCATGCTGCGGTTGAAGGCGTTTTCCAGCTCCTTGACCTCGAAGTCGGCCAGGACCATGTGGTCAGCCTTGGGATCGCCCTCGAACTTGAGGCCGAACTGTGCGGCGATGACCGGCTTCATGTCCTCGAAGGAACCGCCTTTCGCCTTGAAGTCCTTGAGGATTTCATCGGTGAACTTCTGGAAGGAGACCTTCTGGCCGCCCAGGACATTGTAGTAGGACTCGTAATGGGTGCCTGCAAAGCCCAGGGTCAGGCCGCCGCACTCGTGGTCGCCGGTGACCACGATGAGGGTCTCGCCGGGGTGCTTGTCATAGAAGGCCAGCGCCTGCTTGACCGAGTCGTCGAAGGACAGGGTGTTGCGGATGGACGCGGCCGCGTCGTTGGCGTGGCAGGCCCAGTCGATCTTGCCGCCCTCGACCATCAGGAAGAAGCCCTTGTCGTTGTCGAGCATCTCGATGGCCTTGGCCGTAAACTCGGGCAGGGTGATGTCGTCGGCGGTCATGTCCATGACGTAGGGCAGGGCCTGGTCGTCCTGGAGCCAGTTGTTCCAGGCCAGAATCTTGCCGTCGCCCGGCTTGAGGGCCATGAAGGCCTGCTTGTCGGTGACGACCTTGTAGCCGTTGTGCTCGGCCTTCTTGAGGGCGTCGCCCAGGGGGGCCTTGGATTTCTTGCCGGTGGGGTCCTTCAGCCCGCCGCCCGCAAAGAAGTCGAAGCCGGAATCGGCCAGGGCGTGGTCGATCTCGTGGTACATCTTGCGCGTCTTGACGTGTGCGTAGAACGCGGCCGGGGTCGCGTGGTCCACGGACACGCTGGAGACGATGCCGACCTTCTTGCCCTGCTCCTTGGCCAGCTCGGCCACGGTCTTGACGGGCTTGAAGTTCGGGTCGACGCCTATATAGTTGATATTGGTCTTGACCCCGGTGGCCAGGGCCGTGGCCGATGCCGCCGAACCGGTGATGAACCGGTTGTTGGCGAAGGTCGTGGTGATGCCCTGGGCGGGCATGGCGTCAATGGCCAGTTTTTTGCCTATATAGGCCGCGCTGGCCGCGCGCTGCGGCAACCCCATGCCGTCGCCGATGAACAGGAAGACGTACTTGGCGGTCTTCCCGGACCCGGCCTCGGCCTTGGTTTTCGCCTCTTCCCTGGCGCACCCGCCCGCGAGGGACAACCCCAGGGCGAGCACCAGCATCCAAATCACACTGCGTTTCACATTCCATTTCATCATCTCAATCCTCCGATGGCGCGTATGCGTTGTTGAGAAAGTCCTTGTAACGCCCGATAGTTACGTCAAGGTGATGGAATGTTGCCCTCGTGTGACCCTGTGATGTCGAATCCGCGACATCGCCCCTCAACCCGTTGAACGTATTGATTACTGAGTCAATTCAAATGGGTATGGACTAAACCGTGTTTTTTCGGGTATGAAATTCGAATACGCCAAAATCAGAGGTTGATTCCTTGCAAAGACGCCTGCTCCCCATTGCCGTCACCGTCGGCATCCTCTTCGTTGTGGCCCTGGCCGGCTATCTGGTCCCCGCTCCCGCCGCGAGCCCGCCCGTACGAATCCTCCTGGACAACAAGGGAGGCAAGGTCATTTTCACCCACCAGGCGCACATGAACGCCCAGGGCAAAGCCTGCGGGACCTGCCACCACACCACGGGCGACGACCAGAACCCGCCGCCCTGCGCCGCCTGCCACGCCAACAAGTTCGACCAGGCGTTCATCGACGTGCACCAGACCTCGATGGACGATAAGACCTGCGCCGCCTGCCACCATCCCGGCGCGTCCATCGCCAAGTTTTCCCACGAGAATCACGAGAGCGACTACGCTTCCGGCGACTGCCGGGCGTGCCATCACGACCCGTCCATCGAACCCGAGCCGCAGAAATGCGCCAACTGCCACACGGACAAGGCCGAGGCGGCCCGGCCGGACCTGATGTCCGCCGCCCACGCCCGCTGCGCCGACTGCCACCAGGAGTGGTACGACGCCGGGGCCGGAGGGTGCGGCAAGTGCCACACCCGCGACCAGGCCGAACCGGCCGATCCGCAGGCCTGCTCCGACTGCCACAAGGAGCCCGTCGACCAGCTCATCCCGACCACCACGGCAGCCTTCCACGGCCAGTGCATGGGCTGCCACCGGAAGCAGGACGCCGGGCCCTTCGGCGACGCGGCCTGCGGCAAGTGCCACATGAAATAAGGGACGCAACGCACATGACCACCTTCAGCTTCAGCCTGCTCACGGGCGAAACCGGCCCCCTGGTCAAGGAAGACCGGCCGGACCGCCTGAACATCCCGACGCCGTACCACACCCCGGTCCTGGCCGCGGGCGACCAGGTCCTGGCGGGCACCCGCATCGCCACGGCCGACCGCCCGGGCGACGGCGACCTGCACTCGCCCCTCTCGGGAACCATCACCGAAATCACCCCCTACGCCATCGGCGTGCGCGTGGAGGGCGACGACCGCGCCGAGGCCGCCGAACCGGCCCCGGACGGCGGCAACCGGCTGCGCGAATGGCTGCGCGCCCAGGGCGTGGACGTCCGGGGCCTGAACCGGGCCGCCGCTCTCATCATCAACGCCGTGCCGCATGAGCCGGGCATCTCGGTCTGCGAGCCCCTGCTCCGCGACTACCGCAAGACCGTGGAACTCGGCCTGGACGCGGTCCAGCGCATCGTGGAGCCCTCCAAGATGTTCCTGGTGTCGGCGCGGGGCAACCAGACCAACGCCTTCGCCAACTGTTCGGTGGTGCACATCGCCCCGGTCCATCCCAACGGAATGGACCCGATGGTCATCAAGAAGGTCACCGGCAAGGAGACGCTCCCGGGCAGGCAACCCGAAAACACCGCCCTCGTCTCGGTCAAGGCCCTCTACCTGATCGGCCGGATCATGGAGACCGGGCGGCCGCTCACCGAAACGGTGATGACCATCGGCGGCCAGAACCACCTGGTTCCGGTGGGAACCCCGGCCGGATTCCTGGCCGCGGCGGCAGGGGCCACGGTCCAGCCCGGCGACCGCATCGTCCTGGGCGGCCTGATGTGCGGCCTGCCCGCCCGCGACCTCGCCCAGGGCGTGGACAAGGAGACAAGCGGCCTCAACCTCATCCGCTCCGGCGAAGGGCTTGAGCCCACGGACAACCCCTGCCTGGGCTGCGGCGAATGCGAGCGCCACTGCCCGGCCCGGCTCATGCCCGGGATGCTCAGCCGGTGCGCCGAGTTCAAGCAGTTCAAGCGGGCCGAGGCGTTCCACGTCCACTCCTGCATCGAATGCGGAATCTGCGGCTACTGGTGCGTGGCCCAGCGTCCCCTGCTCCACTACATCCGCCTGGCCAAATACGAAATCTCCCTGCTCGCGGCCGAGGGCGAGACCGAAACCGCCACCACCGCAAAGGAAGAACGATGAAACCCCTAGAACCGTTGCTCACCGTCTGCATGCCGCCCCACGTCCACTGCGGCCGGACCATCAAGGGGTACATGCGCGAGACCCTGCTGGCCCTGCTGCCCGCCGCGATCCTGGCCGTGTTCGCCTTCGGCGTGGGCGCGCTCCGGGTCATGGCCCTGTCCTGCGCCGTGGCCGTGGCGGCCGAGGCCGCGCTGAACCGGCTGTTCAAGCGCGAGCAGTCCGTGGACGACCTGAGCGCGCTGCACACCGGCCTGCTCCTCGCCTTCCTGCTGCCCGCCTCGGCCCCATGGTGGCTGGTCACCGTGGGCGCGGCGGCCTCCATCCTGCTCGGCAAGATGATCTACGGCGGCCTGGGGGCCAATCCCCTGGTCCCGCCCCTGGTGGGCTGGGCCCTGTGCCGCATCTCCTGGCCGACCTTCATGGACACCAACGCCACCATGCTGAACCTGGACCTGCCCGCGCCCCTGCAACAGCTCAAGTATTTCGGCCTGGACGCGGTCAGGTCCGTCGACCCGCTCTCCCTGCTCTCCGGCAACCAATTGGGCGGCCTGGGGGAAGTACAGGTCGCGGCCGTGCTGGCGGGCGGGCTCTACCTGCTCCTGCGCCGCCACATCCGCTGGGAGATTCCCGCGTCTTTCCTGGCCGGGGTGGCCGCCACGGCCTGGACCTACCAGCTCATCGACCCGGCCACCTACGCCCCGCCCCTCTTCCACCTGCTGGCGGGCGGCACGGTCTTCGGGGCCTTCTTCCTGGCCACGGACCCGGCCTCCACGCCGGTGGGCCGCATCCCGTCGCTGCTCTTCGGGCTCATGGCCGGGGCCATGGTCATCGTCATCCGGGTCTACGGCGTCTATCCCGACGGCGTGCCCTTCGCCATCCTGCTGGCCAACCTGTTCACCCCGCTGCTGGACCGCATCCGGCCCCGCCCCTTCGGCGGCCCGTGCGTCCTGGCCGGGGAGGAGGAGTAGGCCATGCGTGATATGCTCAAGATGATCCTGGTCCTGTCGCTCATCTGCGGCCTGTCCGGCCTGACCCTGGCCACCGTGCGCCAGGCCACCCGGCCGCGCATCGAGGAACAGGTCATGACCTATGTCCAGGGCCCGGCCCTGCGCCAGATCTTCCCGGATTGCGAGAACAACCCGGTCAAGGACCGCAAGACCTTCGACGCCTCCACGGGCAAGGTCACGGTCTTCCCGGCCATGAAGGGCGGCAAGCTCGAAGGCGTGGCCCTCGAAACCTTCGGCAAAGGCTACGGCGGCCCCATCGGCATCATGGTCGGCTTCTCCACCGACGGCGACACATTGAAGGGCATCGGCATCACCACCCTCAAGGAGACGCCCGGCCTGGGCCAGCGCATCACCGAGCCCGAGTTCCGCGACCAGTTCCGGGGCCACACCACCAGGGAGGTCGCCCTGAGCAAATCCGGCGGCGACATCGCGGCCGTGTCGGGCGCTACCATCTCCTCCACCGGCACCGTGGGCGCCATCAACGACGCCATCAAGATATTCCAACAGATCAAGGAACGGCTCCGGACCTCCTGGGGCTCTTAGGACGACGCCATGAGCACACTCTGGAAAGAATTCTCCAAGGGACTGTGGACGGACCTGCCCCCGTTCAAGCTGGTCCTGGGCCTCTGCCCCACCCTGGCGGTGACCAAGACCGCGTACAACGGCTTCGGCATGGGCGTGGCCGTCATCTTCGTGCTGGCCCTGTCCAACCTGCTGGTCTCGCTGCTGCGCAAGGTCATCCCGGCCAAGGTGCGCATCGCCTGCTTCATCGTGGTGGCCGCCTCACTGGTGGTCTGCGTGGAGCTTCTCATGCAGGCCTACGCCTACCCGCTCTACCAGCAGCTCGGCATCTTCGTGCCCCTCATCGTGGTCAACTGCATCATCCTGGGCCGGGCCGAGGCCTTCGCCTCCAAGAACCCGATCCTGCTCTCGGTGGCCGATGGCCTGGGCATGGGCCTCGGGTACACGCTGGCCCTGACCTTCCTGGGCTCCCTGCGCGAGCTGTTCGGCTACGGCACCTGGTTCGGCATGCAGGTCATGGGCGGCTGGTACGAGCCGTTCACCTTCATGGTCGAGGCGCCGGGCGCGTTCGTCTGCCTGGGCCTGATCCTGGCGGGCATGAACGCCCTGACCAACTGGCAGCGCCGCTCCAAGGGGCTGGCCCCCGTCCAGGGCCCGGGCCACGACTGCAAGAGCTGCGGCATGTGCGCCTGCAAGGAATAGGGGAAAGACGATGAAAAAGACGCTGATTCTCCTGGTCCTTTTCCTTGCAAGCCCCGTCTGCGCGGAGGAAAAGCCGACCCCTCAGGAAATGATGACCATGCTCAAGGTTTCCGGCGCGGTCGATACGGTCGACCAGATGATGGTCCAGCTCCTCGCCAACCTGGAGGCGCAGGTCCGGCGGGAAAAGCC
Source organism: Pseudodesulfovibrio sp. (assembly GCF_028692895.1). GTDB lineage: Bacteria > Desulfobacterota > Desulfovibrionia > Desulfovibrionales > Desulfovibrionaceae > Pseudodesulfovibrio. The sequence goes on along the minus strand of NZ_JAQUWN010000002.1, from coordinate 31,455 downwards.
GAACCTCCCGAAAGAGGCCTATCCCGTCATCAAGGATGAATTCCAGACCGGCATGCAGGCCTGGCTGAAGACCATTTTCGTCCGGCAGATGGAATACTACTCCAAGTCCCTGACCCGGCAGGAAGTTCTCGACCTGACTCGGATGTACGGGAGCGAGGCCTACAAGAAGATGCTCCGGATCAACAAAGACTACATTTCGCAGGCCCTGCTCCCGATCATGCAAAAAGAGGTCCCCGCCATAACCGGGCGGATCGTCCAAAGGGTCAACGAGCGGTTGATCTCGGAAGGCATCATCAAAAACGCGGAGGCAGGCATCTGATGGATTACTTCGTCCTCGTCATCGCGGCGATCTTCGTCAACAACATCGTCCTGGCGCAATACCTGGGCAACTGCCCGTTCATCGGCACGTCCAAGAGCTCGGGCGTGGCCATCGGCATGGGGCTGGCCGTGGTCTTCGTGGCCACCATGGCCGCCGCCATCACCTGGTGCGTGCAGAAGTTCCTGCTCGCGCCCTACGACCTCGCCTACCTTCAGACCATCGCCTTCATCCTGGTCATCGCCGCCCTGGTCCAGTTCGTGGAGATGTTCCTCAAGAAGGCCGTCCCGCCGCTCTACAAGTCGCTCGGCATCTTCCTGCCGCTCATCACCACCAACTGCGCGGTGCTCGGCATCGCCATCATCTGCCAGCGCAAGGAGTACGGGCTGGTGGAGACCGTGGTCTTTTCCCTGGCCTCGGGCGCGGGCTTCCTCCTCGCCCTGGTCGTCCTGGCGGGCATCCGCGAGCGGCTGGACCTGGCCCGCGTGCCCATCAGCCTCAAGGGCACGCCGCTGGCCCTGATAATGGCCGGGCTCATGTCCCTGACCTTCTTCGCCTTCAAGGGCATGGCCTCCTAGGAGACTGTCGATGATCACTTCCTCCGTTCTCGTTCTCCTCGGCATCGGCTTCACGTCGGCGGTCATCCTGGCCGTGGCGTCCAAGCTGCTCTATGTCTACGAGGACCCTCGCATCGCCCAGGTGGAAGGCGTCCTGGCCGGGGCCAACTGCGGCGGCTGCGGCTTTGCGGGCTGCTCCGGCGCGGCCCAGGGCGTGGTCTCGGGCAAGGCCGGGGCCAACGTCTGCGTCATCGGCGGCGAGTCCGTGGCCGCCAAGGTCGCGGCCATCATGGGCCTCGAATTCGCGTCCATGGAAAAACAGATCGCCTTTGTGGACTGCACCGGCGGGCTGCGCGCCGAGGACCTCTACCACTATCGCGGGGTCAGCGACTGCCGCGCCCAGAGCCTGCTCTACGACGGCAGCAAGATGTGTCCCGAGGGATGCCTCGGGTTCGGCACCTGCGTCAAATCCTGCCAGTTCGGGGCCATCAGCATGGGCCCGGAGCGCGTGCCCGTGGTGGACCCGGCCCTGTGCACGGCCTGCGGGGCCTGCGCCCAGGTCTGCCCACGCGGCGTCATCTCCATCCAGGGCATGACCGCGCGCATCACCCACCTGAACGAGACCACCGACTGCCTGGCCCCCTGCCGCCAGCGCTGCCCCGGCCAGATCAACATTCCCCGCTACATCGAGCAGGTCAAATGCGGCGATTACGCGGGCGCGCTCGAAACCATCCGCGAGCGCATCCCCATGCCGCTCTCCATCGGCCGCGTCTGCCCCCACCCCTGCGAGACAGCCTGCCGCCGGGGCCACGTCGACGAGCCAGTGGGCATCAACCTGATAAAACGATTCGCGGCCGACTGGGAGATGAACCGCGGCGCGCACGCGCCCATCCCCTGCGCGCCGGACACCGGCCGCAAGGTTGCCGTGGTCGGCGGCGGCCCGGCCGGCATCTCCTGCGCCTATTTCCTGCGCCGCCTGGGCCACGCGCCCACCATCTTCGAGTCCATGCCCAAGCTCGGCGGCCAGTTGCGCTACGGCATCCCCGAATACCGGCTGCCCAAGGCGATTTTGGACTGGGAGATCGAAGGCATCCTGAACCTCGGCATCGGCGTGCGGCACGGCCAGTACTTCGGCCGCGACTTCACCCTGAAGACCCTGGAAGAGGAAGGGTTCGAGGCCGTCTTCCTCGGCATCGGCGCATGGATGAACCTCACCCTTCGCATCGAGGGCGAGGACGCCGACGGCGTGGCCACCGGCACCGAATTCCTGACCAAGGTCGGCCTCGGCATGGACACGGGCATCGGCAAGAAGATCGTTGTCATCGGCGGCGGCAACACCGCCATCGACACAGCGCGCACCGGCGTGCGCCTGGGGTCGGACGTGACCCTCATGTACCGCCGCACCCGCGACGAGATGCCCGCCAACATCGAGGAGATCGAGGGAGCCGAGGAGGAGGGCGTGAAATTCCTCTTCCTGGCCGCGCCGTCGCGCATCGTCAAGGACGGGAACGGCCACGTCACCCATGTGGAATACATCAAGATGCAACTCGGCGAGCCCGACGCCTCGGGCCGACGCAGCCCGGCGCCCATCGAGGGTTCCGAGACACTGATCGAGGCCGACAGCGTATACACGGCCATCGGCCAGAAGCCCGAGCTCTCCTGCCTGTATGACGACTCCGGCCAGTGCACCCTGGAGGAAACCAGGTGGCGTACCCTGGGAGCCCACCCTGACACCCTCCAGACCGCCCTGCCCCACGTCTTCACCGGCGGCGACATGCACACCGGCCCGGCCCTGGTCATCATCGCCCTGGGCGAGGGACGCAAGGCAGCGCGCTCCATCCACCAGTACCTGACCGAGGGCGGCCCCCACTATCCGAGCAATCTCCAGCGGCAACTGATTCCCTACACCATGTTCACCGACGTGCCGGACGTGGGCCACCGGGCAAAGGCCAAGCCGCCCCACCTCATCGACTGCGACGAGCGCAAGTGCACCTTCGGCGAGATCGAGGGGGCCCTGAGCCTGGATGACGTCCGAAACGAGACGGCCCGCTGTCTGCGTTGCGGTCTGACCTGCTACGACCGTGACATCCCGGACGGGTCCACCTGCGTCGCGGCCGAATGCATCAAAAAGAGGTAAGAAAGTGCTTGCCAACCGGCATGCTTGCGGATATATCAGACCTCCCTTCGGACGGAAGTCCGGAGACATGACCGAAGTGGGCGATTAACTCAGCTGGTCAGAGTGCCATCTTCACACGGTGGAAGTCGCAGGTTCAAATCCCGCATCGCCCACCACCGACCATCAGGCGGCTTCCGAAAGGGAGCCGCCTTTTTTCATCCAGAAACGGCAATTCCCTTTGTTCCGGATTATGTCCGTGGTATGGAGAAGCCGTCCATGCGACAAAAGGAGTACGTCATGCGCATGATCCGTGTTTTCCTGGCCGTCCTGGCCCTGGTCTGCTTCCTCCCCTCCCTGGCCGCGGCCGAGACCTCGCGCCTGCGGGACCTGGCCGATTCCGAATTCCGCATCGCCCAGAAAGCCTATCGCGACGCCGTGAAGCAATACGGCGACGACGTGCGGGGCATGCCCGCCGGCGAAAAGGGAGCGGCGTGCCGAAAGATCGCCCAGGCCCTATACGACAACAAGGTCCAGGTGACCATGGAAGACGCCTTCGGCGAGATGGAAGTCCGCAAGCAGATCAACAAGCTGACGGACTACGCCAAGACCATCGGCTGCCAATAGGCGGCCTAGGCGAATCGGACCCGGACCCGCACCGGCCCCTCGCCATTGCGCAGGGCGGCCAGGATTTCCGACGGGCCGGGCCCGCCTTCGGGCAGCAGGTTCGCCCGCTCCCGATCAATCAGAGCCAGGAGCGGCGCACGGTCCACCTCGATGCCGCGCGCCAGGACTCCCTCGCCCGTATCCACTGCCAACACGCTGAATATCTTGACGAACACCCGGATGGACTCACCCGCCCCATCTTCATCCTCGCGCGCCAGACCGATGGAGCTGCGGAAGCTCTTGTAAGGATTGTCGCGCCCCATGCAGATGCCGACCAGGCCGGGCATGGCGCTGCCCAGGGCCAGCCGGTCACCGTCCCGAAGCCGCGTGGTGTCCAGCCCGTCCATGGGACTTGAATTGAGAAAAACCGTCCGCACCTCGCCCTCGATGCGCGCGTCGTCATAGCCCAGAACCTCCCGCAGGAACGTCCGCACCGTCATCCCCGACCGGCCCGCCAGATAGAATCCCCGCTGCAACAGGGTATTGAACCCCGTCCGGGCCCCCCGGCGCATGGTCAACAGCATCACATCATCTTTCTTCATGATGGTGTCCTTCCCTGGCTATTCGCTGTGTTCGATAATGATACATTATGTCACTAAAGACATAATTAGCTGTTTTCTTTGACAAAAATATTTCCATAGGTGTATTATACCCAAAAGGTCAAATAATCAACTGAAGGGTTGTCTGACAACCTACCGAACCTTATACCAAATCGAGGTTACCCATGCCCAGGATTCTTCGCATCAACACCCGGACTAAGGAATACACCTTCGAGGAGCCGGGCCAGTACGCCAAGCTCGGCGGCCGGGCCCTGACCTCCCGCGTCATCAACAAGGAAGTGCCCGCCAACTGCCATCCGCTTTCGGCCGAGAACAAGCTGGTCTTCGCCTCCGGCCTGCTGGGCGGCTCCACCGCCGCCAACTCCGGCCGCCTTTCCGTGGGCACCAAGTCCCCGCTGACCGGCACCATCAAGGAGTCCAACTCCGGCGGCCTCTTCGCCCACAAGCTGCCCAAGATGGACATCCTGGCCATCATCCTTGAAGACAAGCCCGCGCCGGAAGACGAATTTTCCACCCTGTTCATCTCCGGCGACAAGGTCGAGTTCCGCAACTGCGCCGACATCATGGGAATGGACAACTACCCCGCGCACGACAAGCTGATGCAGACCTACGGCGACAAGATGATCGCCGGCATGATCGGACCCGCGGGCGAAACCCTGCGCACCACCGCCACCATCCAGTTCACCGATCCGTACAAGCGTCCCGCCCGCTCGGCCGGTCGCGGCGGCGTCGGCGCGGTCATGGGCTCCAAGAAGATCAAGGCCATCATCCTGGACGCCGACACCAACGAGAAGGTCGCCGCAGTGGACGCCGACGCGTTCAAGGACTCCCGCTCCAGGTGGGTCGACATCCTGCGCAACCACCCCGTCACCTCCCAGGGATTGCCCGGCTTCGGCACCGCCATCCTGGTGAACATCATCAACGAGGCGGGCGCCCTGCCCACCAAGAACTTCCGCTACGGCCAGTGCGACCACGCCGCCGACATCTCCGGCGAGAAGATCGCCGAAACCATCCAGGCTCGCCAGGGCAAGACCACCGAAGGCTGCCATGTGGGCTGCGTCATCCAGTGCTCCCAGCAATACAACAACGCCGCCGGTGAATACGTCACTTCCGGCTTCGAGTACGAGACCGTGTGGGCCTTCGGCGCCAACGCCCTGATCCAGGACATCGACGACATCGCCCACCTCGACCGTCTCTGCGACGAGAAGGGCATCGACACCATCGAGATCGGCAACGCCATCGCCGTGGCCATGGACGGCGGCGTCATTCCCTGGGGTGACGGCAAGGCCGCCATCGAGCTCGTCAAGAAGATCGGCACCGCCGATCCCATGGGCATGATCATCGGCAACGGCGTCGGCTTCTGCGGCCGCGCCTTCGGCGTCGAGAGGCTGCCCCTCGTCAAGAACCAGTCCATGCCCGCCTACGACCCGCGCGCGGTCAAGGGCGTGGGCGTCACCTACGCCACCACCCCCATGGGGGCCGACCACACCGCCGGTTACGGCGTGTGCCAAAACGTCCTGGGCGTGGGCGGCAACGTCGACGGCCTGAAGAAGGAGGGCAACATCGAGCTCTCCAAGAACCTCCAGGTCGCCACGGCCGCCATCGACTCCATGGGCCTGTGCCTGTTCGTGGCCTTCGCCGTGCTCGACGCGGCAGACGGCGTGCAGATCATGGCCGACCTGGTCCAGTCCTGGACCGGCCAGGCCTTCTCCACCGACGACCTGGTCAACCTGGGCGTCAACTGCCTGAAGGACGAGCTGGACTTCAACGCCCGCGCCGGATTCACCGCCGCCGACGATCGTCTGCCCCGTTTCTTCGACACCGATCCGCTGCCGCCCCACAACGTCACCTGGGGCATCACGGCCGAGGAACTCCAGGGCGCCAAGGTCTAACCCCCGACGCCATCCGCAACTGCAAGGGCCGGAGATTTTCTCCGGCCCTTTTTTTCAAACTGTTGACCCCTGGCGCGGGAGGGCTTAAAAAGTCATCATGGGTATTGAAATCAAATGCTTCGCCACCCTGGCCGGGCTAGAGCCCGAAAACGCGGCCGATTATCCCGTCAGCGAGGGCGAGACCGTGAACTCGCTTCTGGCCAAAATCGGCATCCCGGCCGAGGAAGTGGCCATCATCTTCATCAATTCGGTCCGATCCTTTGCCGATTCCCCGGTCAGGGACGGCGACCGCGTCGGCCTGTTCCCTGCGGTCGGAGGGGGCTAGCATGTCCTCCCTGCCGAAGGCCGTCCGCGCCCGAGCCGCCACCGCCGCCCTGCCCGACGGCGGCATGGGGCTCATCCTGCCCCCGACCGCCATCCGGGATATTGCGCGCGACTTCGGCCTTCCCGGCTGCGAGGTCGAGGCCTCGGCCCTGGAGCTCGGCATCCATCCCGAACGCTACCTGCGCAACCGCCGGGCCGTGTCCGACACGGACCAACGGCTCCTGCTGCGCGCCCGCGCGGCCCAGGTCGGTTTGGGCGGGCTGGGCGGCCTGCTCCTGGACCAGTTCCTCCGCCTGGGCGTCGGCCATCTGCGCGCGGCAGACGGCGACGCCTTCGAGACCACCAACCTGAACCGCCAGGCCCTTGCCACGGCCGAAACCCTGGGCATGTCCAAGGCCGAGGCGGCCCGGCTGCGCGCCGCCGAGGTCAACCCCTCGGTCCGGTTGGAGGCGCGCAACGAATTCCTCACGCCTGAGACCCTGCCCGCCTTCCTGGACGGCTGCTCCCTGGCCGTGGACGCCCTGGGCGGACTCGAAATCCGCCCCGCCCTGCGCAAGGCGGCCGCCGAAGCGGGAATCCCCCTGGTCACCGGCGCGCTGGCGGGCTGGGTCGGCTACGTGGGCGTAGTCCTGCCGGGCTCAGTGTCCCCGTCCGACATCATGGGGCAAAGAGAGTCGGCCGAGAAGCAACTCGGCTGCCCGGCCCCGGCCGTAAACCTCATGGCCTCGCTCATGGCCGCCGAGGCGGTGAAGCTGCTGTGCGGCCGTCCCTCGTCCCTGGCCGGGAAAATGCTCATCGTCGATCTCGGCGCCCTGTCCTTCGATACGGTCACCCTGTAGTTGGTGCCGAATTCTTGCGTATTATACCTCTATTGACTTCATGCCCCTCATTAGGCAGACAATGAAAATACATGGCTGTCTCATATCGTCACAGGCCTACTCCAACCCATTGAAGTATCATGTCAAACAAATCAACTGCTATTCTTCGGCTGCGCGTCTGGATTGAACAGGAAGAGGAAACCTACATCGGCATCGGCAGCACCCTGCTCCTGCAATACGTGGAAAAACTGGGCTCGTTGCGCCAGGCGGCCTCCAGCCTGGGCATGTCCTACCGCCGCGCCTGGGGCAAGCTGAAAAAGGCCGAGGACCGCATCGGCAAGCCGCTGGTCGAGAAGACCAAGGGCATGGGCCAGCGGTTCAACCTGACTCCGGAAGGCAAGGAGCTCATGGAAAGATTCCTCGCCTTCTATCTGGACGTGGAGGACTACGCCACCCGACGGGCCTCGACCATGCTGGGGATGGAAGTCAACAAGTCGGATGAATTTTATCGTGACGACACCGAATAGGTTTTTCTGATAATGGCCTCTCCAACAAATCGAACCTGTCCATCAAAGGAGGAACTGATGAAACGTGTTTGCATGACCCTGCTGAGCTTTGCGCTCGTGCTCGCCCTGGCGATCGCCGCCCAGGCCGGGCCTGTCCTGAAAATGGCCACCACCACCAGCACCGACAACACCGGGCTGCTGGGCGAGTACATCGTCCCGCAGTTCAAGAAAGACACCGGCATCGAAATCCAGTACGTCGCCAAGGGGACCGGCGCCGCGCTCAAGATGGCCGAGGACTGCAACGTGGACGTCGTTCTGGTCCACGCCCCCGCTGCCGAGAAGGCCTACGTGGACAAGGGCGTGCTCATGGACCGCACCGAGGTCATGTACAATGACTTCGTCATCATCGGCCCCGAGTCCGACCCGGCCGGGATCAAGGGCATGTCCGTGACCGACGCCCTGAAGACCATCGCGGCCAAGAAGGCCCCGTTCATCAGCCGCGGCGACAACTCCGGCACCCACAAGAAGGAGCTCGCCCTCTGGAAGTCCGCCGAAATGCCGGTGCCCGACAAGGAGTCCTGGTACGTCTCCGGCGGCCAGAAGATGATCGCCACCATCATCATGGCCGAGGAGAAGAACGGCTACACCATGACCGACCGCGGCACCTACATCAAGTATGCCGACACCAAGGGCGGCAACCCGGCCCTGAAGGTCATGGTCGAGGGCGACAAGGTCCTCTTCAACCAGTACTCCGTCCTGGCGGTCAACCCCGCCCACTGCAAGGACGCCCAGTACGACCTGGCCAAGAAGTTCACCGCCTGGATGGCCTCCCCCGAGGTCCAGAAGGCCATCGGCGACTTCAAGCTGCTCGGCAAGCAGCTCTTCATCCCCAACGCCAAGAAGTAACCCGACACAACCCGACCGGGGGACGGCCTCGCGCCGTTCCCCGCCCCCCCCCACTGCCATGGATTACATTCTGCACGGCTTTCTTCAGGGCTTCGTCCTGCTCTTCTCGGGCAATGACGAGACATACTCCGCCATCTGGGCGACGGTCTATGCCTCGTCGCTCTCCATGACCGCCAGCCTGCTCATCGGCGTGCCTCTCGGCTTCCTGCTCGGCTATCACGAATTTCGAGGCAAGAAGGTGGTCCGCACCCTGGTGGACACCCTGCTCTCGTTCCCCACGGTGGTCATCGGCCTGATGGTCTACGCCCTGCTCACCCGCAACGGCCCCTTGGGCGCGACCGGCCTGCTCTTCACCGTGCCCGGCATGGCCCTGGGCCAGGCCATTCTCGGCCTGCCCATCATCGTCGCCATGACCGCCAATGCCGTGGAAACCCTGGACAAGCGGCTGCCCCAAACGCTCCTTACACTGGGGGCCGACCCGCGCCAGGTCCTGTGGGCCACGGTGACGGAGGCACGCTTCGCCATCATCCTGGCGGCCATGGCCGCCTACGGCCGCATCGTCTCCGAGGTGGGCATCTCCATGATGGTGGGCGGCAACATCAAGTGGCACACCCGGACCATCACCACGGCCATCGCGCTGGAGACCGGCAAGGGCGAGTTCGCCCTGGGCATCGCCCTGGGCATGGTCCTGCTGGCCGTGGCCCTGACGGTAAACATCGTCGCCTCCGGGCTCAAGCGGAGGGCCAGGCAGTGAGCGAAATCCTCCGCCTCGACAACATCTCCCAGTCCTATTCCGGCCGGAACGTGCTCGATGTGCCGGGCCTGGCCCTGGCCCCGGGCCAAATCCTCGGCCTGGCCGGACCCAACGGCTCTGGCAAGTCCACCCTGCTCCGGCTCATCGCCCAACTGGAGCCACCCGCCGCCGGGAAGCTCCAATTCCTCGGCCGGACCGTGGACGAGGCCGACACCGAGTCCCGCCGCCAGGTCACCCTGCTGACCCAGGAGCCCTACCTGCTCAAGCGCACCGTCTTCGCCAACGTGGCGTACGGCCTCAAGGTGCGCGGCGAGCGCGACGTCCGCCCCCGCGTGCGCGAGGCCCTGGCCCTGGTGGGGCTTGACCCGAACGTCTTCGCACCCCGGCTCTGGTTCGAGCTCTCGGGCGGCGAAACCCAGCGGGTGGCCCTGGCCGCCCGGCTGGTCCTGCGTCCCCGGCTGTTGCTCCTGGACGAGCCCACGGCCAGCCTGGACAGCGAAAGCGCCGCCCTCATCCGCGACGCCGTGCTGGCCGCCCGCGACCGGGACGCCACGGCAATGGTCATTGCCAGCCACGACATGCCGTGGTTAAATGGCGTCAGCGACCGCATCCTGCACATGGATCACGGACGCATGGTCGACAACCCCCAGCCCCTCGGAGGCGTCTCATGAAGGCCGTAGCCGTCGTCGGTCCCAAAAATTCCGGCAAAACCACCCTGGTCCTCGAACTGGCAAGGACGTTCAAGGCGCGCGGCCTGACCGTTTCCGCCGCCAAGTTCAGCCACAGCGGCTTCGACTGGGCGGAAACCGACACCGCCAAGTACGCCGAGATCTGCGACGTGGTGGCGGGCCTGAGCCCCTCCGAGGCCTTTGTCCAATGGACGCGCCACCGCTTCCTGCCCGACCTGCTCCCCCTGCTCACCTCGGACGTGCTCATCGTGGAGGGCGGCAAGCCGCTCGGCTTCCTGCCGCGCATCCTCTGCCTGCGCGGAGACCTCTCCGACGGCACGGACTGGCTCTCGCCCGAGCTGGCCATCGCCACCCAGGGGGAGCAAACCCTGCCCGGCATCCCGGCCCCGGCCACCGTCGGCGAGCTGGCCGACCTGGCCTTCGCCAGGGGCTTCTTCCTGCCCGGCATGGATTGCGGCACCTGCGGCCGCCCGGACTGCCGGACCCTGGCCACGGAAATCGTCCGGGGCGCGGTCGGCCCCGAGGCCTGCCTGGCCATGCGCAACTCCATCGCCGTGGACATCAACGGCGCGCCGCTCGGCATGAAGCCCTTCGTCGAGGACATCATCTCCGCCGCCATCCGCGAGATGATCCGCACCCTCAAGGGATACGCGCCGGGCAAGGCCACCATCACCCTCGACGTCTAGGCATGCGCATCGTCCTCTTCGAGCCGGAGATTCCGCCCAACACCGGCAACATCGCCCGGCTCTGCGCGGCCACCCGGACCCCGCTGCACCTCATCGAGCCCCTCGGCTTCTCCATCGACGACAAGCACCTGAAGCGCGCTGGGCTGGACTACTGGCCCCATGTGGACGTCACGGTCCACCCGAACCTGGACGACTTCCTGTCGCGCGTGGCCCCGTCCAGGCTGGTCCTGGCCTCCACCAAGGCGTCCGCCCCCTACCACACCTTCCGCTTCCGTCCGGACGACGCCATCGTCATGGGCCCGGAGACGCGCGGCCTGCCCCTCGAACTCATGGAGCAGTACCCGGACCGCGTGCGCATTCCCATGACCGGCGAGGTCCGCAGCCTGAACCTCTCCACCTCCACCGGCATCCTGCTCTACGAGGCCCTGCGCCAGACCGGGGGCCTGGACTGACGACCGCCTTGTCTTTTCCCTCGCCGGGCTGTATGGTTTCCCCTAACCGGAAACCATCTTCAGCGAGACTGCCAACCCCATGAAATTACTTGTTACCGGCGGCTGCGGCTTCATCGGCGCCAACTTCATCCGCCGAGTGCTCGCCCGCCATCCGGACTGGTCCATCATCAACCTGGACAAGCTCACCTACGCGGGCAACCGGCTGAACCTGCTGGACCTGGAGGCGAGCGAACCGCGCTACGTCTTCGTGCAGGGCGACATCAACGACCGCTCCCTGGTCATGGACGTGCTTGCGGGCCACGGCATCGACGCGGTGGTGAACTTCGCGGCCGAGTCCCATGTGGACCGCTCCATCGACGACCCCTCTCCCTTTGTGGCCACCAACGTCCAGGGCGCGCAGAACCTGCTGGAGTGCGCCCGCCAGAGCAAGGTGGGCCGGTTCGTCCACATCTCCACCGACGAGGTCTACGGCGCCCTCGGACCCACGGGCAAGTTCACGGAGACCACGCCGCTCGCGCCCAACTCGCCCTACTCGGCCAGCAAGGCCGGGGCGGACCTGATGTGCCGCGCCTATTTCGAGACCTACGGCTTCCCGGTCCTGGTCACCCGCTGCTCCAACAACTACGGGCCCTACCAGTTCCCGGAAAAGCTCATCCCGCTCATGTACCTGAACGCCAAGGCGGACAAGCCCCTGCCCGTGTACGGCGACGGCCTCAACGTCCGCGACTGGATCTATGTGGACGACCACTGCCAGGGCGTGGAGCTGGTCCTGCTCAAGGGGCGCGAGGGCCGGGCCTACAACTTCGGCGGCAACGCCGAGGAGGCCAACATCAACGTGGTCAGGACCATGCTCGCCATCCTGGGCAAGCCCGAGTCCCTCATCACCCACGTCACCGACCGGCCGGGCCACGACAGGCGCTACGCCATGGATTTCTCCCTGGCCGCCGAGGAGCTGGGCTTCGCGCCCACCGTGGATTTCGCCACCGGACTGCGCCGCACCGTCCAATGGTACGAGGCCAACGGCGCATGGCTCGACAAGGTGCAGAGCGGCGAATACCGGACCTTCATGGACCGCTGGTACGAGGAGCGCACGCGATGAACCTCTCCGGACTCCGCGTCATGGTGCTGGGCGGCAAGACCGGCCTGCTCGGCCAATCCCTGACCAAGACCCTGGCGAGCGCCGGGGCCGTGCCCATCCCCCTGTCCAGCGCCGACGGCGACATCCTCGACCCCCACCGGGTCAGCCGGCTGATCGACCGCAAGGACCCGGACCTGCTCATCAACGCCGCCGCCTACACCCAGGTGGACCAGGCCGAGGACGAGGAGGAGCTGGCCTTCGCCCTCAACGCCACGGCCCCCCCCCTGCTCCTGGCCGAGGCCGCCAAGCGTTTCATCCCGTTCGTCCACTTCAGCACGGACTTCGTCTTCAAGGGCGACAAGCGCACCCCCTACACGGAATACGACGAGCCCGGCGCGTTCTCGGTCTACGGCATCAGCAAGACCGCGGGCGAGCGCAACCTGCTCAAAATCGGCTACGACAAGACCCTGATTATCCGCACCTCCTGGCTTTTCGGCCCGGGACGCATCAATTTCGTGGAAAAGATTCTCGGCTTGGCCGAGACGCGGGGAGCCCTTTCCGTGGTGGACGACCAGACCGGCTCGCCCTCCTACGCCCCGGACATCGCCGTCGGCGCCCTGCGGCTCATCGAGCACGACGCCACGGGCATCTATCATGTGGCCAACTCGGGCGAAACCACATGGTACCGCCTGGCCCGCGCGGCCGTGGAACTGGCGGGCATGGATTGCAAGGTTGAGCCCATCCCGTCCCGCGACTACCCCACCAAGGCGGTCCGACCGGCCTACTCGGTGCTCGACCTCTCCCGCTTCATCCGCACCACGGGCATCACCCCCCGCCACTGGCGGGAGGCCCTGCGCGACTATGTGCGCCAGGACCTCAAGCGGGGATAGCGGACCACGCCCCTGCCCCCTGCGGGCAACGCGACAGGACCGGCCCGCCGTTCGGCGTTCGCCCGCAATGGTTGTGTGAGGGCCGACAACCGGCCTAGGTCATGAGATCGCGAACCTTGACGTTGGCGTCCAACAGCCGATCCGACATCATGTTGATGAGGTAGCGGTTGACCGCGGTGGCCAGCATGGGCGCGCGGCGCTCCACGGCCGACAGCTTGTCCTTGGTCATGCAATAGAGCACGCACTTCTCGGCCGCGCGCACCGTGGCCGAACGCGGCGCGCTGGTGTAGAGCCCCATCTCGCCGAAGACCGCGCCGGGCCCCACCTTCTTGAGCCGGAGCAGCTTGCCGCCCTCCAGCTCCAGCTCCACGTCCAGCCTGCCGGACTCGACGAAATACATGGAATCCGAAAGGTCGCCCTGGCGGAAGGCCGCCTCTCCCCGGGGCAGGTCCACCCGCTTGAGCACCTTCATCAAGGCCGGAATGTACTTGGGCTCCGGGAAGACGGGCCGGAGCAGCTCGGCCAGGCTCATGGAGCGCATCTCCAGCATGTTCTCTGAGTCGAGAATCCGGTTCTCGCACCACTCCAGGGCGAAATCCAGGTTGAAGAACACCCGGAACTGCCCCTCGGCCTCGCCCACGCACCCCATGCTCTCCAGGTGGGTCTCCAGCTCCAGCGGTGCGCTGGTAATCAGGATCTCCACCCCGTAGTCGTCCATGATGCCGAGCAGCTTCTCAAACCCCACGCCGCAGGCCGAGGCGAACCCGTTGACCATCCGGAAATCGAGCAGCAGGAAACGCACCGGCAGCTTGTCCCGGTCGTCCAGGCGATGGCGAATGTCGAGGATCAGCCGCTGCATGGAGCCCAGGAAGAGGAAGCCCTGGAGGCGCAGGATGTGGATGTGGTCGCCCACTTCCTTGAGGGTGCGCTGCTGGGCGGCGGCCCGGTCCACGTTGCTGCGGTGGTTGGCCCCGGAAAGGACGTTGCGCACCGAGCCGATGCGGCTGTTGCGCCCAACGGTCACCAGCAGGGCCAGGACCAGGGCCAGGGCCAGCCCCTCGATCAGCCCGAGCAGGACCGTGGCCAGGAAGGTCAGCCACAGAAGCCAGAAGTCGTCGCGCCGGGTGAAGGCGGACCGGGCCTTGAACATCCAGTCGCGAATCAAATCCAGTCCGGCGTAGACAAGGAGCCCCTCGAACACGAAGCGGGGAACCAGCGGCAGGACGTATCCGGCAAAGGCCAGCCCGGCCGCGCAGATCAGCCCGGCCAGGATCACGGAAAGCGCCCCCCGTCCGCCCGAGGCGTGGTTGCCCGCGCTGCGGCCGTAGGAAACGGCCACGGGCAGGCCCCCGCACAGGCCGGAGAGCATGTTGACCAGCCCAAGGGAGCGGTACTCCCGGCTCAGGTCCACCTCGCGGCCATGCAGGAGTTCGAGCCGCGTGATCCGGTACATGACGGTCAGGATGACCAGCGAGGCCAGCGCGCCGATATACAGGCCGTTGTCCTTGATGACGTCCCAGCGGACGGCCGCATGGTCGAAGCGCACCGAATCCCAGGGGAAGCGGATGACACCGTCGGTCAGGCCGGGCAGGGGTGCGGCCAGGGACTTGACCACGGGGTCGTGCCCCCATAACCCGGCCCCGAAACCGGCCCCGGCCGCAACCATGATGATGGCCAGCAGGAACAGGGAATTCTTGTACCGGGAAAGAGCCAGGAACAGAACCAGTCCGAAGACAAGGCTCGGCCCGAGGGTATATGCGGCGTTGCGGAGGTCGAACCGGGCCGCTCCCTCGCTCAGGGCCGTGACCGCGCTGCTCCAGGAGAGCGGCAGTCCGGTGCCCCAGTCGATCATGCCGAGCAGGATGAAGACGCCGATGCCGCCGATGGCTCCGCCGATGATCTGCAACGGGATGTAGCGGATGAGTTCGCCCAGCCGGAGCCGCCCGAGCAGCCAGATGACGGCGCCCACGAAAATGGCGGCGGCCATCAGCCCGGCCACCAGGGTGACCAGCACGGTCTCGGGCGAAAACCCGGCCATGACCTTGGAAATGTTGCCCACGAAAAAGATCAGCACCACGGCGGTCACGGACCCCGGCCCGGCCATGGAAAAGGGAATGCGCGAACCGAAGGGGTAGAAGACGCAGCCGACCACGGTCCCGATCAGGGAGGCGGCCAGCACGTAGGGCAGGAGCATGTCCGTGGAGTCCTGGCTGACCACGAGCATGGCCAGGGCCACGGCGAAAAAGAAGGCCAGCAGGCCGGAAACCAGGCCGCCGAAGAGGTTGAGGGGCAACCCTCCCGCCAGCAGCCGCCAGCCGTCTTCCTGGCGGTCGTCCCGGTCGAGCACGCTCCCGCCCCGGTCCCCGCCGCCGAAATCGTCGTCCCAGACCTGGGGCTCGCGGCTTTCGGCCAGGTCGCTGACATCCACGTCGTCCTCGGTGATCTCGGGATATTCATCGGCCTCGCGCACCTCGGCCCCGCAAGAGGGACAGACTCCCTCATGGCCGCCGGAAATGACCGCGCCGCAGGCGGCGCAAACGGCGTCCTCCACCTCGTAGACCGGTTCGGCCACAGCCTCGTCCAGGTTGAGCGGCTGCGATGCCCCTTCCGTCCGGGAAGCGGATTCCGGTTCGGCCAGGACCGGTTCGGCGGGGGGCTCCCCTCCGGACGGTTCGTCGACAATGACGACGCCGCGCCCGCACTGGGGGCATTTGGCCTTTTTCCCTGTCAGGGAGCCGGGGACCTCTCGTTCGTATCCGCAGGAATCGCACTTGAAAACAGCCACGTCAGCACCACCAGGACCGGTTCGGGATAGGCCGGAACGCTCCGGCATTCTACTTGTCTTTTGCACTACATACGTGAACAAGCCCGCCTCCGCAAGAGAAGCGGGCCAAATCGACGATTCCTTTTTTTGCAAAAAATGACCGATCCCTCTAAAGTTATCGATTATTACACCGATGAGATTGGCACGAACAAGGTGAAATGTGCACACGGAACGTGCCGACTTGTTCGAGATAATTGACTTTTCCCACGGAAGGGGCCGACAATGACAATGGATCGTCATGTCACCATAATCGTTTCCGACCTGGAAACGCATCCCAGTATGCCGCGCCTGATGCAGTCCATCGCGCGCCAGTCCACCGGACTGGAGCGCGTCGAGATCATCGTGGCGGGCAACGGGACCCACCCCGAATCAGCCCCTTCCGCCTGGCGCGCCATCACAGGCATCGACGCCGTCACCCTGATCGCCCTGGACAACACGGTCCCCCCGGCCCTGGCCCGCAACGAGGCGGTCCGCGCCGCGCGCGGCGACTTGCTCCTTTTCCTGCGGCCCGATTACCGGCTCGACCCCAAGTACCTGACCACCGCCCTGCCCCTGTTCACCGAGAACCCGGACGTGGACGTCATGTATCCGGACTACATCCGGCTCGCGCCAAAGCGCGCCTCGGCCGGCCGGCCTGGCATGATCCAGCTCCCGGACTTCGACGAGCGGCTGCTCCAAGTCCAGAACATCATCGGCCCGGCGGTCATGATCCGGCGCACGGCCTGGGACGAGACCGTGGGATTCCGTGACAACACCATCTACCGGGACTGGGACCTGTGGGTGCAGATGGCCGTGGCCGGACGCGTATTCTTCCACGTCAACTATCCCCTCGCCTCCTGCGAGCACGCCAAGGTCACCTTCCGCGAACGCGCGGAAGACGGCCGCTGCAAGGCCATGCTGGTCATCAACAACCAGTCCTTCTTCCACATGCAGACCATTCGCTGGGCCCTCTCCTACCTGCGGGGCGAATCCTGGGCCCAGGCCTTCGGCTTCATGACCGTCCCCGGCCCCATGGACGTGACGCGCATGGTCCAGGAACACGCCATGCGCAAGATGGGCGCGGACGTCCTGGCCCGAGAGGCCATCCGCCAGTTCGAGACGGCGCCGCAAAACGTGGAAGCGCGGCGCTAGCCTAAGACGCGAAAACGAAAAAAGGGCCGCCCCAACCGGGACGGCCCTTTGTCTTGCTTGTCGGATTTCTACAGGAGGATGCCGTTGTCGCGGATGTCCTGCCGGATCAGTTCGCGGATGCGCTTGCAGACCGGGCCGGGCCGGACGTCGTGGATGGGCTGGCCGTTAAACCGGACCACCGGGATGGCGTCGCCCGTGGTGCCCACAATGATGACCTCCCTGGCCAGGTAGATGTCCTCCTCGCTGATGGAGCGGAAGGTCACCGAGGGCATCTCCGCCTTGATGAGGTCCACTGCCCGCATGAGCGTAGTCCCGGCCAGGGCGTTGGTGAACTCGGGAATGACCAGGTGGCCGTCCTTGTTGACGATGCACACGTTCTCCGTGGCCCCTTCGGCCAGGCAGTCATTGCTGTCGAAGCAGAACGGGAAGTCGTATCCTTTTTCCTGCGCCTCGCGCTTCATGAGCACGTTGGGCAGGTAGTCGATGGACTTGATGGTCGCCAGGTAGGACTGCTTGGCCGGAACCGAGGTCCGGAAGGCCGTGACCCCCTGCTCGTAGAAGGAGGGTTTCGGCTGGTGCAGGTCCGTGGCCACGATGTAGAGGCTCGTCACCGGGCACTCGGACGGATAGACGCCGAACCCGCCGGGGCCGCGCCCCAGGAAGACGCGCAACATGCCCGTCGGCCGGCCTCCGGCGCGGCAGACCTCCAGGATCAGCCCGCGCATCTCGTCGAAGGAGCACGGCGGCTCCAGATAGATGGAGGACGAGGAGCGCCGCATCCGCGCCAGGTGCGGGTCGAGCTGGTAGAGCCGCCCGTCCACGAACTTCATGGCCTCGAACACGCCGTCGCCGCGATGGACCAGATGGTCGTCCCACGGCATAAGCATCAGGGCCGGGTCCGTGCAGATCAGGCCGACGCGGTGTTCGTAGAAGGCCTGGACCTCGGCCGCGCCGGGCCGCTCCACGTCGAGCATGGCCCGGAGGTACGTCTCCCTGCCCGCAATATCAACCATGTTCCCGGCCTCCTACGGCACGCGCAGCAGGTTGCGCTGCAGCAGGACCTCTGCGATCTGGACCGCGTTCAGGGCCGCGCCTTTGCGGATGTTGTCCGAGACGATCCACATGTTGATGCCGTTCTCGATGGTCTCGTCCTCGCGGATGCGGCCGACGAAGGTGTCGTCCAGGCCCGCGCAGTTGATGGCCATGGGATAGATTTTCTTTTCGGGATAATCCTCGACGACCACGCCGGGGGCGGTGGCCAGCAGGGCGCGCACGTCGTCGGCCGTCAGCTTCTGCTCGGTCTCGATGTTCACGGACTCGCTGTGGCCGTAGAAGACCGGGACGCGCACGCAGGTGGCCGTGACCCGAATGGACGGGTCGCCCATGATCTTGATGGTCTCGTTGACCATCTTCATCTCTTCCTTGGTGTAGCCGTTGTCCAGGAAGACGTCGATCTGCGGCAGGCAGTTGAAGCCGATCTGGTGCGGGTAGACGTCGGCCACCACGGGCTGGCCGGACATGAGGCGGCGCACCTGGTTCTCCAGCTCCTCGATAGCCTTCTGGCCGGTGCCGGAGACGGCCTGGTAGGTGGAGACCACCACACGCTTGATCCGCGCCTCGTCATGAATGGGCTTGAGGGCGACCATCATCTGAATGGTGGAGCAGTTCGGGTTGGCGATGATGCCCTTGTGCCATTCCAGGTCGTGCGGGTTGACCTCGGGGACCACCAGCGGGCACTCGGGGTTCATGCGCCAGGCCGAGGAGTTGTCCACCACCACGCAGCCGGCCTTGGCCGCGGAGGGGGCGAACCGCTCGGAGGTGCCGCCGCCCGCCGAGAACAGGGCCAGGTCCACGCCCTCGAAGGCGTCGTCGGTCAGCTCGATGACCGGCAGCTCCTCGTCCCGAAAGGGAACGGTCTTGCCGACGCTGCGGGCCGAGGCCATGGGAATGACGTTGGCGCAGGGGAAATCACGATCCTCCAGGACCTTCAACATCTCTCGGCCGACGGCGCCGGTTGCGCCGCAAACGGCCACCACGGGATTCTTGCTCATTCTGATACCCCAAAAAAATTATAAGTTCAGGTTCTTGCCGATTTCCAGGCACGCCTCGGCGCGGTTCAGCGTGTACAGGTGCACGCCGGGCGCGCCGCCCGCAATGAGTTCCCTCGCCTGTTTGGTGGTATAGGCGATGCCGAGTTCGTATACGGCGTCGTCTCCACCCTCCGCATGCGCCGCTTCGAGGGCGCTCAGGAACTTTCCGGGAATGGCCGCGCCGCACATGCCGAGGACGAACTTGGCGGACTTCAGGGTCAGGATGGGCAGGACCCCCGGAATGACCGGCACGTCGGCTCCCATGGCCTTCAGCCGGGCCACGTAGTCGAAGTACAGTCGGTTGTCGAAAAAGAGCTGGGTCACCAGGAATCTGGCCCCCTTCTCCACCTTGAGCCGGACCATTTCGATGTCGGACCGGATGGTCGGGGACTCGGGATGCGGCTCGGGATAGGCCGCGCCGCCCACGCACAGTTCGGGATAGCGCTTGCCGATGAACTCGATGACGTCGGTGGCGTGGCGGAACTCCTGGGAGGCGAAGTCGAAGTCCTGGACGCCCCGGGGCGGGTCGCCGCGCAGGGCCAGGACGTTGTCGATGCCCGCCTCGCGCAGGGCGTGCAGGAAGCCGTCCAGCTTCTCGGCCGAAGCGCCCACGCTGGTCAGGTGGGTGACCGGCTCCAGGCCGTGCTCCCGTTTCAGGCGGGTGGCGATCTCCAGGGTGTTGTCCTGTGTGCCGCCTCCAGCCCCGTAAGTCACGGAGGCGAAGAGCGGATTCAGCGCCCGCAGCTTGTCCACCACCTCGAAAAATCCGGACCAGGCGTCCCGTTCCTTGGGCGGGAAAAACTCCAGCGAGAGGAACGGCGACTTTCCCTTAATTAAATCACAAACGTGCAAAGCCTTACTCCTGAAAATTCCGATTGGCCCGTCCACACTGACCGGAGACCGGGCAAGAGCACCTTCATACGCCGCTTTCGCTCAATCTTCAATGGGGAAATGGGCGTGACCGCCCGGAAACCGTTGGCGGGCCTAGGCGTGGAGCGCATCGACGATGGGCGCGTCGGCGGGCAGAAAGCCGAGCTCATTCGGCCGCGAGGGATCGACCCAGGCCCACCGCTGCTTCTCCATGGCGGTCAATTCACCGGAATACTTGCGGATGTGAAAAAAATGCAGACGCACGGAAAAGGTTTCGTAGGCGTGCTCCAGCTCCCGCCAGAACTCGAAATCCTCGGGCGTGACGGCCAGCTCCTCGCGCAGTTCGCGCACCAGGGCCTGCTCGCGCGTCTCGCCCGGCTCGATCTTGCCGCCGGGAAACTCCCACCAGCCCGCCATGGGGCCGCCCTCGGGCCGCTCCACGGCCAGGTAGCGGCCGTCGCGCCAGATGATCCCGGCCACCACGTCGATCACGGGGAGGCTCACTCCTCGCCCCCGACCGCCGCGTTCATAGCCTCCATCCGCTCTTCGAGTTCGGCCATGCGGTGCATCAGGTTCTCGGCCCATTCGCTCACGGCCTGGTAGTCGGCGTTCAGCTTGAGGGCCTCCTCGGGTTTCTCGTAGGTGGCGGGATCGTTCATCTTCGCCTCCAGCCCGGCCTGCTCGTCCAGGGCCTTTTCCAACTCCCCTTCCAGCTTGTCGTATTCCTTCTTGAGGGGCTTGATCTCGCGGTAGAGGCGGTTGCGCACCTCGGCCTGGCGGCGCTTCTCCTCCTTGCTGACCCGGCGTGCGGCGGGCTCCGGCGTCTCTTCGACAGGGGCCGGGGGACGGCTCGCGGCCAGGGCCTCCGCCTTCTGCCTGGCGTGGAACTCCTCGAAACCGCACAGGAACTGGTCGATGCCGTTGTGGTCCAGGGACCAGACCTCCTCGGCCACGTTGTTCAGAAGATAGCGGTCGTGGGCCACGAAAAAGAGGGTGCCCTCGTAGTCCTGAAGGGCGCGGACCAGCCCTTCGCGCGTCTCGATGTCCAGGTGGTTGGTGGGCTCGTCGAGGATGAGCAGGTTGGCCCGGGCCAGGAAAAGCGAGGCCAGGAGCAGGCGGCTCTTCTCGCCGCCCGAAAGGCCGCGCACCTGGCGGTCGAAGAACGGCTCGCCCAGCAGGAACAGGCCGAGGACGCTCATGACCTGCTCCTCGGTCAGGTGCGGATCGGAAAGACGGCGAATCTCGCCGAGCACGGTGTTGTCCAGGTTCAGGATCTCGTGCTGGTGCTGGCTGAAGTAGCCCACCTGGGTGTTCGGGCCGATCTGGACGTGGCCGTGGGTGGGGGCCATCTGGCCCATGACCAGCTTGAGCAGCGTGGACTTGCCCATGCCGTTGGGCGCGGCCAGGGCGATCTTGCGCCCCCGGTATATCTGGAAATCGAGCCGGGGCCAGACCGGCGCGCCGCCCGGATAGGCGAACTCCAGCTCCACGGCGGCCACGGCCACCTTGTCGCCCCGCCTGGGCTCGGGCAGACGGAAGCTCAGGCTGCGCCCCCGATGGGAACCGGCCTGGACCTCCTTGATCTGGTTCAGCTCCTTTTCGAGCTTCTCCACCTTCTTGAGCTTGGACTGGGCCTGGGCGGCCTTGCGCGCCTTGACGCGAAATTTGTCGATATACTTGTATTCGTTGTCGATTCTTGCGGAAAGCTTGGCCGCTTCGCGCCGCCGCTGCTCGATGTTCTCCGCGTCCCAGACCAGAAATTCGTCCCAGGTCCCCCGGCGCAGGACGGGCTTGCCCCCGCCCAGGAAGAGGACGTGCGTGCCCACGCGGTTCAGAAAGACGCGGTCGTGGGCCACGAAGGCCAGGGTGCCGCGAAAATTCAGCAGGTACTCCTCCAGCCACTCCACGGCCTCCAGGTCGAGGTGGTTGGTGGGCTCGTCCAGGAGCAGGACGTCCGCGCCCTGGAGCAGCACGCGCGCCAGCTTGGCCCGCTCGCGCCAGCCGCCGGAGAGCTCGCCCAGGGTCTTGAGCAGGTCGTCGTCGCGAAAGCCGAGGCCGGTGAGGATGGTCCGCGCCTTGTGCTCCGGGTTGTAGCCGTAGAGCGACTCGAACCGGGCCTGGCGGTGGGAGAGCTTCTCGATGCGCGCCTGGTCGCCGTCGGCCACGGCCTTTTCCCACTCCTCCCAGAACTCGTTCCAGGACGGCAGCGCGGAGAGGACCCAGGCGAGCAGTTGCTGGGCCAGGACCTCCTCGGTCATCTCCTGGGCCACGTAGCCGACCTGCGCGCCCCTGGTCAGGGCCACCTGCCCTTCCTCGGCTTCGACCCGGCCCGCCAGGACCTTGAGCAGCGTGGACTTGCCGCAGCCGTTGGGGCCGGTCAGGGCGAGGCGCATGCCGGGGACGACCTCCATGGAGACGCCGGAGAAGACGGCTTCGCCGCCATAGGACTTGGTCAGATTCTGGACAGTGATTCGGGACATGGGTGCGGGGGACTCCTTCAAGAATGCACCGCAGGGATATAATGAGCCCGGCCATTATGCAAGTCCCCCTTTTGACCGCCGGGCCCGGGCGGGATACAAGGGGGGCATGACCTGCTGGCACGTCTACCTCCTGCGCTGCGCCGACGGCACCCTCTATTGCGGCGTCACCAACGACCTCGACCGCCGCCTAGCCCAGCACACCGCAGGCACGGCCTCCAAGTACACCCGCTCCCGGACCCCGGTCCGGCTGGAGCTCGCCGCCGAGGTCCCCTCCAAGAGCGACGCCCTGCGCCTTGAGCTCCGGGTCAAGGCCCGCAAGAAGGACGAGAAAATCCCCTTCCTCGCCTCCTTCCGCCAGACATAGCCGGTGCAATATCGCGGCGAAGTAGTCCTCTTGCCAACAAGGGCCTTTCTGCGTATAACATTAGGTATTCTCATTCCATTTTGCCCATGGAACAACCGAAACGCGAAAACCGGCACCCCGAGCATGGACAACAGCACCATCTATCTCATCCTGGCCCTGAGCGGCTTCGTCTTCGTGGTTGTTCTCATGATCCACCAGCACAACTGCTCGGACATGGCCCGCCGCAAACGCGGCAAGGTGGAGGCCGTCACCCGCAAGCTCCAGCCCCGCATCGAAATCCTGGAAAAGGAAATCGTCGATCTCAAGGTCAAGATTGAGGAGATCGACGAACAAATCGTGACGTTCCAGTAAGCACCATGTTCATTTTCCTGCTCATACTCATTGTAGCGGCCATCGGCCTGGTCTTCCTCTACCGCGCCATCTCCATGGCCCATACCCTCCAGATGAACACCCTGGAGGACCAGCGCCAGCGCATCACCAACCAGTACGAATTCCTCCGCGACCAGAAGCAGGAACTGCTCCGGGAGGTGGCCAGGAAGGAAAACGAGCTGGCCACCCTGCGCAACAGCCAGGACGGCATCAAGACCATCTCCACGAGGGACCTGAACCTCGCAGAATCAAAGGACAACCCCGACGACAAGGTCAGCCGCTACCTGGTCAGGAAGGGAATCATCTCCCTGGAGCAGAGCGAAAAGGTCACGGGCAAGATGAAGACCCTGCACATGGATTTCCTGGGCGTCTGCCTGACGCTGGGCTACATCGACCTGGACACCGCCAAGGCCACCCTCAAGGCCACCAAGGTCGACAGCAAGCTCACGGAATAATACAATGAAAAGCAAAGTCCTCACACTGCTTCTGGGCTGCTGCGCCCTTCTCCTCGGCCTCGCCCCGCTCCCGGCCCGCGCCGAGGAGCCCCTGGACCTCATGACCTACTACCGGAATCCCCGGCCGGGGTTGCTGCCCGACTATCTCCACGACATGTCCCTGGACCCGGCCCTCAATGAGGACGCCGCCGATCTCTACGCGGTATTCCTGGCCGCCGCCCTCAACCAGTCGCCCATCGACGCGCAGGCCGCCCTGGACAAGGCCTCGACCCTGCCGCAGGACAAATCCGTCCTCGCCCTCAAGACGGCCTGGCTCATGAACGACCGCCCGGGCCGGGCCTTCCTCCGGCAGGCGGCCGAGCGGGGCTGGCCCGACGCGGCGGACATGCTGCGCACTCCGCCGCCGGACTTCCGCAACCCGCAACGGCTCGACGCCTTCTACCTCGACTGCATGTGGGTCACGTTCTTCGCCACGGGCCGGGACTGGCCGGTGCTCAAGGTCGTCTCCGCCCTGGACGTGGACCCCAAGAGCGTGGACGATGGAGTGCTCCGGACAGCGGCAGCCTGGTCCCTCAAAAGCAACGCCGGGAACCATCCCCGCGTGCTCGCCATCCTCCGCGAGGTCCGGCAAACCGCCTCGCCCCGGCTGGCCGCGCAGCTCGACGAAATCCTCTCCAAGAAATGAAAAAGGCCGCGCCCGAAGACGCGGCCTCTCCAATTCGCCTGGCGACGTCGACTAGATGTTCGCCAGCACCGCGTCGGCCATGGCCGCGCAGCCCACGGCCTTGCGGCCCGGCTGCATGATGTCGCCGGTGCGGTAGCCCTGCTCCAGGGCCTGCTTCACGGCGTTTTCGACGCAGTCGGCCTCCTCGGCCATGTCGAAGGCGTGGCGCAGCATCATGGACACGGACAGGATGGTGGCCAGCGGGTTGGCCTTGTCCTGGCCCGCGATATCCGGAGCCGAGCCGTGGATGGGCTCGTACAGGCCGGGGTTGGACTCGCCCAGGGACGCGGACGGCAACATGCCGATGGAGCCGGTGATGGCTGCCGCTTCGTCCGAGAGGATGTCGCCGAACAGGTTGCCGGTGACGATGACGTCGAACTGGGACGGGTCGCGCACCAGTTGCATGGCCGCGTTGTCCACGTAGAGGTGGGAGAGCTCGACGTCGGCGTAGTTCTTGTGCTCGTCGATGACGACCTCGCGCCAGACGCGGGAGACGTCGAGGACGTTGGCCTTGTCCACCGAGCAGACGCGGCCGGAACGCTTGCGCGCGGCCTCGAAGGCGATGCGGGCGATGCGGCGGATCTCGTGTTCGTAGTAGGCCATGGTGTTCAGGCCGAACCGCTCGCCGTCCTTCATGCCGTCGAAACGGGGTTCGCCGAAATAGATGCCGCCGGTCAGCTCGCGCACGACCATGACGTCGAGGCCCCTGGCCACGATGTCCGGCCGCAGGTAGCAGGCGTCGGCCAGTTGCGGCAGGAGCGTGGCGGGCCGCAGGTTGGCGAACAGGCCGAGGGCCTTGCGGATGCCGAGCAGCCCCTTTTCCGGGCGGATGGCCGGGTCCAGGGCGTCCCATTTGGGACCGCCCACCGCGCCCAGGAGCACGGCGTCGCTGGCCTGGCACTTGGCCACGGTCTCCTCGGGCAGCGGGACGCCCGTGGCGTCGATGGCGCAGCCGCCGAGCAGAGCCTCTTCGGTCTCGAAGGTGCGGCCGTACTTGCCGCCCACCTTCTCCAGGACGCGCAGGGCCTGGGTCACGATCTCCCGGCCGATGCCGTCGCCGGGCAATACACAAATCTTCATGAACTTTCTCCGTTGGTTGGCGCTAGGCCAGTTTCTTCCGGGCGTACTCGACCAGTCCGCCCGCATTCAGGATTTCCTGCATGAACGGCGGCACCGGCGCGGCCTGCACGGTCACGCCCGTGGTCAGGTTCCTGATGACGCCGGAGGCGGTGTCCACCTCGATGTCGTCGCCGTCGCTGAACTTGCTGACGTCGTCGCCAATCTCCAGCAGGACCAGGCCCATGTTGAAGCCGTTGCGGTAGAAGATGCGGGCGAAGGACTTGGCGATGACCACAGGGATGCCCGCGCCGAGGATGGCGATGGGCGCGTGCTCGCGCGAGGAGCCGCAGCCGAAGTTCTCGCCGCCGACCATGACGTCGTTTTCCTTGACGCGCTTGACCCAGCCTGCCTCCAGCCCTTCCATGCAGTTGGCCCCCAGCTCCCTGGTGTCGGTGGTCACCAGGAAACGGGCCGGGATGATGGCGTCGGTATCGATGTGGTCGCCCACCTTGTGGGCGGTTCCATGAACGTTCATTGTCGTCGCCTCCTACAGCTTGGCGGGATTGATGATCTCCCCGGCCACGGCGCTGGCGGCGGCCACGGCGGGGTTGGACAGGAAAACTTCGGACTGGAGCGAGCCCATGCGGCCCTTGAAGTTCCGGTTGGTCGTGGAGATGGCGCGCTCGCCGCCCGCCAGGATGCCCATGTGGCCGCCCAGGCAGGGGCCGCAGGTCGGCGGGCCCACGATGCAGCCGCTGTCCATGAAGATTTCCATCAGCCCTTCGCGCATGCACTGCTTCCAGATGGACGGGGTGGCGGGCAGGATGATGCACCGGACCTTGGGGTTGACCTTGCGGCCCTTGAGCACGGCGGCGGCCTCGCGCATGTCCTCGATGCGGCCGTTGGTGCAGGAGCCGATGACGGCCTGGTGGATCTTCAGCCCGGCGGTCTCGTCCACGGGCTTGACGTTGTCGGGCAGGTGCGGGCAGGCCACCTGGGGCTGCATGCCGGTGACGTCGATGTCGAGCACGCGCTCGTACTCGGCGTCCGCGTCGGCGGTCATCGGCTCGCCGCCCTTGTACCCGGCTGCCCTCGCGTATTCCATGGTCTTCCCGTCCACCGGGAACAGGCCGACTTTGCCGCCCGCCTCGATGGCCATGTTGGCGATGGTCATGCGGCCTTCGATGGACATGGCGTCCACCACCTCGCCGCCGTACTCCAGCGCCTTGTAGAGCGCGCCGGCCACGCCCAGGCGGCCGATCTGGTTGAGCACGAAGTCCTTGGCGCCGACGAACGGGCCGGGGACGCCGGTCAAGTTGACGCGGATGGTCGGCGGGACCTTGAACCAGGTCTCGCCCAGGGCCATGGCCGCGCCCACGTCGGTGGAGCCCATGCCCGTGGCGAAAGCGCCCAGGCCGCCGTAGGTGCAGGTGTGGGAGTCCGCGCCGATGACCACGTCGCCGGGGCCGACGATGCCCTTCTCGGGCAGCAGGGCGTGCTCAACGCCCACTTCGCCGCACTCGTAGTAATGGGTCACGCCCATGGCCTCGGCAAAGTCGCGGACCACCTTCACCTGCTCGGCGGAGTCGATGTCCTTGTTCGGGGTGAAGTGGTCGCAGACCAGGGCGACCTTCTCCTGGTCGAAGACCTTTTTCGCGCCCATTGCCTTGAACGCCTTGATGGCCAGGGGGGCGGTGATGTCGTTGGCCAGGACCACGGAGACCCGGCACTGGACGATCTGTCCCGGCCCGGCGACCTCCTGGTCCGTATGCTTCTGCAATATTTTTTCAGCTAAGGTTCGACCCATCGTCTACTTCTCCTCTTTGGCTTTTTCCAATCTGTTCAATGCGTTGATCATGGCCAGGGCGCTGGCGCGGACGACGTCGCCGTCGTTGGCGCGGCCCACGGCCTTGACCCCGTTATCCTCAATGCGGACGGACACGCCGGCCAGGGCGTCCGACCCCTCGGTGACGGCGTTGACCGAATAGGATTCCAGCTTCGGAGTAACCCTCACCAGGGAGTAAATGGACTTGAACACGGCGTCAATCGACCCCTCGCCGAATTCGCTGGTCCGGCGGATCTCCACATCCTCGCCCTCGCGGCCGAACTCCATGACCGTGGCCGCGTGCGGCGGCACGTTGCCGGTGCCGGAGAACACGGACATGTCCACCAGGCGGAACCGGTCGCGGCGGCGGTAGACATTCTCCAGGATCAGCGCCTCCACGTCCTCGTCATAGACCTGCTCCTTCTTGTCGGCCAGGTCCTTTACCGCCTTGAACAGGGTCGCCACCTGATCCTCGCTCAGGATGTAGCCCAGCTCCTCGGCCTTTTTGCGCACGGCGTGGGAGCCGGAGTGCTTTCCGATGACGATGTCGTTGCTCAGGCGGCCGATGGAGGCCGGGGTCATGATCTCGTAGGTCAGCCGGTTCTTGATGACGCCGTCCTGGTGCACGCCGGACTCGTGGGCGAAGGCGTTGGCGCCCACGATGGCCTTGTTGGGCGGGATGGGCATGCCGATGATCTGCGACAGGCGTCGGCAGGACGGAAAGAGCTGCTCGGTGTTGATGCCGGTCTCCACGCCGTACATCTCGTGCCGGGTGTTCAGCGCCATGACCAGGTCCTCCAGGGCGGCGTTGCCCGCGCGCTCGCCGATGCCGAGCACGGTGCACTCCACCTGCCGGGCCCCGGCGCGGATGGCGGCCAGGGAGTTGGCCACGGCCGAGCCCAGGTCGTTGTGGCAGTGGACCGAGATCATCGCCTTGTCCATGTTTTTCACATTGTCCATGACGTATTTGATCATGTCATAATATTCAAAGGGCTGGGCATAGCCCACGGTATCCGGGAGGTTGACCACGCAGGCCCCGGCCTCGATGGCGATCTGGGTGATGTCCACCAGGAAGTCCCAGTCGGAGCGCGAGGCGTCCTCGGCCGAGAACTCCACGTTGTCGGTGTACTGGCGGGCGTGGCTCACGGCCTTCCTGACCATGGCCCGAACCTCGTCGGCGGTCTTGCCCAGCTTGTGCTTCATATGGATTTCGCTGGTGGCCAGGAAGGTGTGAATGCGCGGATTCTTCGCCTCCTTGATGGCCTCCCAGCAACGGTCGATGTCCTTGACCACCGCGCGGCACAGACCGGCCACCTGCACGTCGCCCACGGCCCGGGCGATGGCCTGGACTGCCTCGAAGTCGCCCTGGCTGGCGATGGGGAAACCCGCTTCGATGATGTCCACGCCCAGCGCTTCCAACTGGTGGGCCATGCGGATTTTCTCGTCCAGGTTCATGGTCGCGCCGGGGGACTGCTCGCCGTCACGCAAGGTGGTGTCGAATACATAAACTCTGTCTGCCATGATGTCCTCCGAAGGTTTTCCCCGTTGCGTGGGGATATGGTCATATATGGTTGCAAAAGTACAGAACAAGCGGTCGCACGCATGAGCGCACGGCTTGCCGGGGTCAGTACGACGTACCAATATGGGATGGGGGGGGAAAGCTAGTTCAGCTCTTCGCCGGATTTATCCCGCAGTAGTCGCTTGCTGCGCCGGGATAGTAGGAAAAGAGTGTAGATAGGGCCGGAAAAGAGGTAGCCCAGAAAAATCACGAAGCCCAGCACCTTCGGACGGGAGGCGACCAGGGAGAAGACCAGGATCGCAGTGACCATCCAACTGAAGGGATGCGCCTTGAAAGCGCTGATTTCCTTGAAGGAGTAGAAACGGATGGTGCTGACCATGAAGAAGGACAGCACATAGACGAGCACCAGCGTGCAGATGGGCAGCACGGTGTGCATGTAGCGCGCCGGGACGTACTCGGTGAACAGGACCAGGGTGGCCAGGGTGCAGGCCGCCGCCGGTATGGGCAGACCCACGAAGTGCTTCTTGGAGCTGGTGGCCGCCTGGACGTTGAACCGGGCCAGGCGCAACGCGCCGCAGGCCATGAACAGGAAGGCGGCCATCAGGCCGAGCCGACCGAAGTCGTTCAGGATCCACAGATAGGCCATGGTGGCCGGGACCACGCCGAAGGCCACCAGGTCGGCCAGGGAATCCAACTGGACCCCGAACTCGCTGGTGGTGCCGGTGATGCGCGCCACCTTGCCGTCCAGCCCGTCGAACACGCAGCTCGCCAGAATGCACAAGGCGCAGGCGGCGTAGTCGCCCTTGATGGCCCAGGTCAAACCCAAAAAGCCGAGAAACAGGCTGGCCGTGGTCAGCAGGTTCGGCAACAGGTAGACGCTTTTATGGCGAGGCAACTTCGTTTCCATAACCGTTTCGGTTGATTGCGGTTCCTTCAGATCAGGCGCCGCGTTTTTCCGCCAGGGCGGTCTCTCCGGCGACGACCTTCTGGCCGACGCCGACAAGCGGAACATAACCGTCCGGCATGTAAAGGTCAACTCTCGATCCGAACTTGATAAGACCGAACCGCTCCCCCCGTTTCAGCTTGTCGCCGGG
This sequence comes from Pseudodesulfovibrio sp., assembly GCF_028692895.1. GTDB lineage: Bacteria > Desulfobacterota > Desulfovibrionia > Desulfovibrionales > Desulfovibrionaceae > Pseudodesulfovibrio. The sequence continues at coordinate 1,444 of NZ_JAQUWN010000002.1, read as the reverse complement.
CTCGGCCCAGCAGACGATGCGCCGGGCGATGAGCCCCGCTATCTGGATGACGGTGAAGCGCTGGTTGCCCTTGCCGGTAATGACCAGGGCGTTGCGCTCGTTGTCCTTGCTCGCCTTGTCGAAGGATGCGTTGAAAAATTTGCCGGGGATGTAGCGGACCAGCTCCACCTTGCCGGAGACGGGCATCCGGTTCACGTGCACGTTGAAGACGTTCATGAACACGGCGATGACCTGGCGCTCCTCGCCGGTCACGGGGTCGGTCTCGCGGGCGATCTTGATGACCTTGCCGTCGGCGGGCGAGCACACGGCTTCGGCGTCCTCCGGCCCGACCCGTTCGGGGTCGCGGAAGAAATGGCCGATGAAGAGCGTCAGGGCCAGGCAGAGAATCGCCATGGGCCAGCAGCCGATGACGGCGAAGACGAGCGTGGTGAACGCGGCGATGACGATGTAGGGCACCCCTTCCAGGGCGATGCCGACGGACGGCTTCAGCATGATGGCGCGGCTCCTTTTTTTTGTTGGCTCTACCTTTGCCGGAGACAAATCGCAAGCTTGTTGTTACAGATTTCACTCGCGCACCGTACATCCCCGGCGGTAAAAGCGTCCGCCGCCACGGAAAGGAACGGCCAGGCGCGCCAGAAATCATCTTGCAATTTTCGAGAAAATCTTTGGCGGAACTCTGAACCATGCTCTGGCTCTCACTTTCCCTGGGCGCGGCCTTTTTCATGGCCACCTGCGCCGCCTACATCAAGCGCTTCTTCACCGACGTCCCGGCCTGGGAAATGGGCCTCATTCCGGCGCTCTACGCCAGCCCGTACTGCCTGGCCGCCCTGCCCTTCGTCGGCGTCCCGCCCATTGGGCCGGACTTCTTTTCGACCATCGCCTGGCTGCTGCCTCTCTTCGCCGTCTCCCTCCTGCTCCACTACCGCGCGATCCGCCTCTCGCCGCTCTCGCTGACCATGCCCTTTTTGAGCTTCACTCCGGTCTTCGTCCTCCTGACGGGCGACCTCCTCCTGGGCGAGCGCATCGGCACGGGCGGCGTCATCGGCATCCTGCTGGTGGTGACGGGCGGCTACGTGCTCAACCTGGACAGCGCCCGCGACGGCTTGCTCGGCCCGGTCCGCGCCATCTTCCGGGAGCCCGGCTCCGCGCTGATGCTCCTGGTGGCCGCCATCTACAGCCTGACCTCTGTGGGCGGCAAGGTCCTGATCCTCCAGTCCTCGCCCCTGTTCGCGGCCCTGGTCCTCTTCGCCGCCGTGGGCCCGCTGCTCGGCATCGTCCTCTGGGCGGCCGGAAAGGTGAGCCTGCGGATCGTCTTCCAGCGGCCGCTCCTCGGCCTGGGCGCGGGGCTGCTCGTCTTCGGCGACCTCGTCTGCCACAACCTGGCCATCTCCATGGTCAGCGCCGCCTACATGGTGGCGCTCAAGCGCATGGCGGGCATCTTCTC
>NZ_JAQUWN010000042.1:9874-29883 GCF_028692895.1 Pseudodesulfovibrio sp. | reverse complement strand
TACTTGACCGCCCGGCGGCCCTGGTCGTCGTGGGTGAACTCGAAGACCTCGCCGGGCTGGCGCGGCCCCGGCCCTAGCGGTGGGAGAGGTAGAGCGCGGCCAGGAGCAGCAGGAGCAGACCGGCCCAGATGGCCACGCTGCGCAGGGCGGCGGTCCGGGCCCGCTTCTGCTCCCACCAGGTCAGGGGCTGGATGCCCTGGAGCAGGAAGGTCGTCACCCCGGCCAGGTTCAGGCAGATGACGTTGGTCAGGAAGAGCAGCCCGGCCCCGGCCGCGCGGGGCAGGTCCGCCGCGCCCAGGAAGAGCCCGCAGGCCGTGAGCGGCGGCAGCAGCGACAGGGCGACCATCACCCCCACCAGCGAGGTGGGCGCGCCCGAAGTGAACGAGATGATCCCGGCCGCGCCGGAGACGATGGCCAGGACGATGTCCGCATAGGACGTGGCGCTGCGCGAGGCCAGCTCGGCCGAGTGGGCGGGCAGGCCGAACACCAGGGCGTAGGCCGAGGCCAGGGCAAGGATCAGGGCGACGCCCGCGGCCAGGGTTTTGGACGCGGCCAGGGCCAGCTCGCGGTCGCCCAGGGTGGTGGCCAGGGAGAGCCCCACGTTGGGCCCCAGCAGCGGGGCCAGGACCATGGCCCCGATGATCACCGCCACGCTGTCGCGCACCAGGCCGATGACCGCGATGAGGGCCGAAAACAGGGTCAGGAGCACGAAGTTGCGGGTCAGCAGCGAGGTGTCCAGGGCGTCGGTGTAGAGCTCCTCGCGGCTGAGCCGGTTGCGGCGTTTGCCGTTCTCCGGGGCCGCCTCCTCGGGCTTGTCCTCGGGCGGCTCGCTCAGGCGCGGCAGGGTGGCCTGGGCCTCGTAGACCACCATGCGGTACTTCTCGCTCCAGGCGAAGAGGTTCTCCAGCTTGTCCATGACGTCCTCGGACTCCTCCACGTCGAGCACGATGCGGAAGCAGAGCGCCGTGTCGTCGTCCAGGGGGGAGGCCCAGTAGACGTAGCCCTCGTCGGGGCGGTGCTCCTCCAGGGACTTGACCACCTCGTCCTTGTCCTGGCGGGGGGTGATGAGTTCGATGACGCGCAGGGGCATGGCGGGAGTGTACCCTTTCGGCGCGCGGGAGGGAAGGGTCGCCCCTTTCGCTTTATTCCGACGGTCGCCGCCTGGACCGGGCGGCCTCTTGTCATGGGGCCGGGAAGCTTCCGGCGCGGGCCAGATAGACGCCCGCCGCGCCGCCCAGAAAGCGCGCGGTCCGCAGGGCGGGGAGCCCGGCCCGCTCCAGCTCGGCGCGGCTGCCGCCCGCCCGCCGGAAGGCCCGGAAACAGGCGAAGTGCTCGCGCCCGGCCAGGCGTTCGACCAGGGCCACGCCCATCCCCATGAGCCGCTCGCCGAGGCATTGCGGGACCCGGTAGTCCGCCACCAGGAGCGCGCCGCCGGGCCGGAGGACGCGCACGGCCTCGGCCAGCAGGGCGGTCCGGACCGGGGCCGGTTTCTCGTGCAGGGCGAAGCAGATGGCCACCGCGCCGAACCGGCCCGAGGCGAAGGGCAGGGCCGCGCCGTCGCCGAGCACGAACCGGCCGGACGCTCCCGCGCCGGACCGGGCCAGCATGGCCGGGGAGAGGTCCAGCCCCACCACCTGCCGTCCCTCGGCCGCGGCCATGGCGGTGAGCAGCCCGGTCCCGCAGCACAGGTCGAGCAGGGGCAGGGACGGGTCGGGCAGGGCGTCGAGCACGGCCCGGTGCACCGGGCGCAGGAAGGTGCCGACCACCCGGTCGTAGTGGGGCGCGATGCGGGCGTATTCGTCCGGGGCCGGGGTCATTGCGCCTGGAGAAGCCGCCTGGCCAGCCCCTCGGACAGGCCGCTTTGGGCCAGGATTTCGGCCAGGTCGCCGGATGCGGCCAGAGCCCGCATCCGGCGGTCGTAGAAGTCGCGGAAGGCCCGGCCCGCCTCGGTGGGAGCGAAGACCGGATAGGTGGGCAGGGTCCTGATGGGCTCGATGACGCAGAGGTGGGAGTGCAGGCCGGAATCCCGCCGCGCGGCCTCCAGCAGTCCCCGTTCGCCCAGGATGTAGGCCACGAAGCCCTGTTCGAGCAGCGGGAAGGCCGAGCTCAGGTCGTAGACCAGTTGGGGCGTAAGCCGGACCTTGAGGATCGCGGCGAGGTCGAACCCGTGGAGGTAGGCCACGCGCTTGTCGGCAAGCGAGGCCGGGCCCTGCCACTCCGTGGCGGTCAGCCGGGCGGCGGCCAGATCGTAGAGAAAGACGGGATGGGCGGCGCGCAGCAGGCGCGGCGGGGCGTCGCCGATGCTCAGGGTGCACTGGATGTCTCCCTGCTCCACCTCGGCCACGGCGCGGTGGTAGGGCATGGCCCGGTGCCTGAGCACCACGCCCTCGGGCTCGAAGACGCGCTGGAGGATGGCCGTTATCATTCCGGCCTGGCGCGGGAGAACGGCCCGGCCCAGGTAGGGCATGCCGAAGTTGCAGACCGGCTTGGCCGCCCACGGGTCGTCGGTCGGGGGGGCTTCTGCCTGGGCCGGGGCGGCGGCGCAGAGCAGGAGGACGAGCGGAATGAGGGCGAGGGCCGTGCGCATGGCGGACTCCGGTCAGGCCACCTTGACGCCCAGGCGGACCGAGGCGTCGATGCGGTTGAGCAGGATGACGGCTCCGGTTTCGGCCAGATATTCGTCCGTGGCCTTGCGCGCGCCCTGGTAGTAGCCGTAGTCGTCCACGATGAGCACGCCGCCGGGGACCAGGCGCGGATACAGGGTCCTGAGCTCGTGGGCCGTGGACTCGTACAGGTCCGTGTCCAGCCGGAGCAGGGCCAGGGACCCGGGGGCCGCGCCGGGCAGCGTCTCCTCCACCCGGCCGGGCACGAAGACGAACCGGTCCTGCGGGTATTCCGTGGTCAGCACGTTCCTGCGCACGTCTTCGAGAGGGCCGCCGTAGCCCCACTTCATGCCGCGTTTTTGGTATTCCTCCCAGGTCGGGTGCGGGTCCTGGCCGTCCCAGTCCAGGTCCTCGGGCCGGGGCTCGGGATTGCCCTCGAAGGTGTCGAAGAGGTGGATGCGCCGCGTCTGGTCGCCGAAGTGGCGGCAGGCCAGGGCCGCCAGCATCATCGAGCCGCCGCGCCAGACCCCGCACTCGGCGAAGTCGCCGGTGATGTTGTGTTTAACGAGGTATTCCACTGCCTTGTACAGGGCGTAGAAGGGCTCCAGCCCGCGCAGCACCGTCAGTGAATACGGGGCGCAGACCGAGGCCATGCGGGCGAAGGCCGGGTCGTTGATGTCCTTGTACTCGATGTCCTGGGGGATGCGCAGCTTCATGGTCGGGTCCGGGTAGAGGTTGCGGACGGAGTTTTGACCCGACTATGCCGCAAAAGCCGGGGGCTGTCTAATGGCCGGGCTCAGCGTTTTTCCCAGTCGCGCACCGGGCCGGGGACCAGGGTGAAGAGCGGGTGCGGGTCCGGCCGGTCCACGGCCGCGAAGGCGCGGCGCAGGTCCGGGGCGCGGTCCGCCAGCTTGCGCAGCAGGTGGGCCCATTCGTAGGCCAGTTGGCCCTCGGTCTCCGCCATGGGCGCGGCCTGGGCCTGGTCGACCAGGGAGGCGTTGAAGCGGTAGCCCCGGCGGCGGGATTCGGCCAGAACTTCGGCGAGGTAGGCGTTTACCGCCGCCACCGGGTCGGGCGCGGCGCGGAACCGGACGAGCTGGGGATGGTTGACGTACCCCCTGGTCCGGCCCAGGAGCACGGCGCGGGCCAGGAGGCCCTCCCGCCACACCGCGGTCAGGCCCTTGACGTCGAGATAGCGCGGATGGACGGTCCAGAGGCGCATGGGGTCAGCGCGTTTCGGCCAGGTAGCCGATCTCGCGGGAGAAGTCGTCGGTGTCCACGGGCTGGCCGTGCAGCAGGTGGCCGAGCCGCATCAGGTCGGCGGCGGGAAAATCTTTGGTCCAGCGGTCGTAATAACCGGTGAACCCGTGGAGCCAGAGCAGCTCGGAGGCCTGGGTGAAGGCCTGGCGGGCGAAGGACGCCCAGTCCGTGTCGATGTCCAGCTTCCAGACCGGATACTCCTTGCCGCCCACCTCGCGCTTGCCCTTGAACTCCACGCTCAGGCGCAGCCGGCCGCCCGGCCGCGGGGTCACGACCCAATAGTAGAGCCAGCCCTCGCCCACCCATTCAAATTCCAGGTGGCGATAGTCCCGGTTCATGTCCACCGGCCCCTCCAGACCGTGGGAATCGGCCAGGCAGCGGCAGACGTCCTTGATCGGCTCGGAGAAGTTGGCGTTGGCGCTCAGGTCGTGGTGGGAGCCGTTGAGGACGATGCGGGCCTCAAGCCAACCCGCCTTGACCTCGGTGAGGTAGAACTCGAACTTGTCGCCGGACATGGGCACCCCTTTTGCTTGCATTTTCGCCGTTGCGCCATGGTACACGAAGCCGGTTCGATTTCAAGGCGAACGAAAAACGGCCCGGCTGTCGAGCCGGGCCGTTTCCTTTCGCTTCCTGCGGACGGCGGGCCTAGTTGAGGCCCATGCCTGCGTGGTGGGCCGGGTCGTCCATGGCGTCCACGTGGCAGACCGGGCAGTGCCCGTTTGCGCCCAGGGTGGCGGCTTCGCCCATGAGCTGCATGGGCAGTGCGTTGTCGCGGTCGTTGGCCGCCGGATGCACGGCGTGCGGGCTGCCGTGGCAGGCGGCGCAGGCCACGGCTCCCAGGTCGTCGCGCCGGGAGGAGAAGAGCCCGGCCGCGTCCTTGGTCCAGCGTCCCGAGGCGTCGTCCGAGCCCGGCGCCCCGAATTCCTCGTGGCAGGTCAGGCAGTCGGGCTCCATGGTCCACGGCTGGCGCGGCGCGACCTTGTCGGCCCCGGACGGGGCCACCACGGCCAGCAGCGCGGCCGAGCCCGGCGCTCCGTCGCCCTTGAGCAGGGCGGACGCGACGCCGGTCATGGAGCCGTGGCAGTTGACGCAGGTCAGCCCGGCCTCGTCGTGCCGCCCGCGCAGGGTGTTCTTCGGATGGCAGGCCAGGCAGGAGCGGTCCGCGTCGCGCCCGGCCAGATAGACCGCGTGCGCGCCGTGGATGGCGGCGGACAGGGAGGGCAACTGCGGCAGGCCCGCCGCGTCCTGGGCCGCGTCGGCGTGGCAGTCGGCGCAGGCCACGCTCGCGCGGGAGGCGAGGTCGGTCCGGTTCATGCGGTCGTGGGTGGCCAGAATCTCGGCCACCGTGGCGTCGGAAACGCCCGAGCCGGCCCTGGCCCACTCTCCGCCGTGGCAGGACCGGCAGGCCAACTGGTTGCTGACCGGCAGGGCCACCCGGGCCGTGGCCAGGACGGTGTCCTGGTCGTCCCGGGCCGTCACCGTAACCATGGGCAGGGGCTGGAATTCACCGGCCTGGCAGGCCTGCGGGGCCAGCCGCGCCTCGAATCGCCCGGCGTCCTCGCGCCAGGCCAGCTTGCCGGTGGGGCTGTCCCCCTCGGTCCCCGGCTCCAGCTCGTAGGAAAGGGTCACGCCCGCGTTCACCAGCTCGGGCAGGGAGTCGCGCTTGACCAGTTGGGCCCGGATGACCGCCTGGGGCGGCAGCAGGGTCCACTTGCCCGAGGCGGCGTAGAATTGCATGCCCGAGGCGGCCCAGGCCACCAGGGCGTATTCGTCGCTCTCCGCATTGAAGGGCGCGGGGTCGAAGACGCCCGGTTCGGGCACGTCGGCCGTGGTGGCCTTGCGCCCGTTCAGTCCCTCGGCGATGTAGACGGCCAGGGCGTGCTTCTCCGCGTCGTCGCCCGCAAAGGGCGGCATGTAGCGGTTGAGCTTGCCGAGCCCGGTCAGCAGCGCCTCCAGCCCGTCGGCGTCGTACATCTTCGTGCGCTTGCCGATCTCGTTCATGGGGCCGCCGATGGAGTGGCAGGCCGCGCATTCCAGTTGGAAGAGGAACCGCCCCGCCTCCATGCGGTTCTCATCGGTGATGCCGTCCCGGAGCCCGGGCGGGGTCCACTTGGCCGAGGCCAGGGCCCCGTTCTGGTCGATGACCGGGATCATCGCCTTCTGAATGGAGTTGGAATAGGTGTAGTCCCAGATCAGGTACGGCTTGCGCGCGGCCTCGCGCAGGAACTCGAAGGAGCCGAACAGGCCGAGCCCGGCCGCCAGGACCACCAGGGCCAGGGGGAAGCTGACGTTCTTCGGCATCTTGAGGCCGAAGCCCAGGCCGCCGATCAGGGTCAGGATGCCGAACAGCCAGAACCACTGGAGGAACCCGGCCACGCGGTGGGACCCGCCTGCGAAGAGCTGGTGCTGGGCGTCGGGCAGGGCGGCCACGTACCACCAGCCCGAGGCGATGGTGGCCAGCACGCCGAGCACGGTCCAGAGCGCGCAGGCCCGAACCGCCCGGACCCGGGTGGCGTCGTCGGCGATGCGCGTGGCCGTGACGAACCCGAACAGTCCGGCGCAGGCCGCGCTGAACAGGGTGCGGAACACGAGCTGCGGCCAGAAGGTCGGGTTGAAGAACCCGTCCCAGAAGTCCTTGGTCCTGATCCAGTCGCCCGGCGTGAGCATGAAGCCGATGATGCCGTTAATCAGGAACAGGGAGAGCCATCCGAACAGGAAATAGAGCCAGCCCACGGTCATGTGGTCGCGCCGGTCCATGGTGTCCCAGGTATAGTAGTAGATCAGCAGGGCCACGATCTCGCCCAGGAAGCAGACCCACTCCGCCGCCCAGCCGAACACGAACTGGTGGATGAGCGTGATGGTCGCCTCCGGGGCCAGCAGCGCGATGGTGAACCAGATGGCCACGCCGGACACGGCCCCGAAGGCCATGGTCAACAGCAGGAAGAAGCGCGAGTGCTTGCGCGTGTAGTTGAGCAGGTCGATGTTGTTGGTCCGGTAGGCCGCCCGCTCGCTGAGCACCAGGAAGAGCCCGCCGCCCACCGCGAAGTGGGCCACGTAGACGTGCAGCGTGGCGATCAGCGCGATCCAGAACCCGCCGCCCAGGGTCGTCAGTTGCCAGATGGGATATTCCATGGCCTAGGCCCTCCTTTCGCGCGAGCGCAGGTAGAGCTTCATCATGTACCCCATCAGCCCCAGGCCGCCGACCAGGAATCCGAGGAACAGGTAGAAGGACGAATACTGGCTGGTCACCGGCGTGGATTCCGCCGTGAACCAGGGGGCTAGGTAGAAGGCGCGCAGCCAGTTGCGCGTCAGGCTCATGAAGAGGACCGTCAGCACCGCCCAGAGCGCGCTCTTCACCGGGTCCTTGCGCAGCCCCGCCACGATGGCCATCCCGGCCCCGATCAGGGAGGCGAGGAGGACCATGGTGGCGGGCTGGGAGCCGCCCATGAACAGCAGCAGGATCGGCCTGGGCAGGGACAGCAGGAACCAGAACCCGACCAACAGGTTGACCATGGTGGCGCGGGTGAACCATGTCATGCCGGTCGCCACGTAGTCGTCTCGCTCCTTCGACCGCCCGAGCAGGGCGATGAACAGCCCGCCCACGGCCAGGGCCCCGACCATGAAGTGCAGGTAGCGCGGCAGGAGCGTCGGGTCGGACAGGTTCAGGAACCCGCCGCTCGCCGTGAAGTATTCGGTCCAGGCCTCGGGCAGGAGCATCAGGGTCATGTTGTTGGTCAGCATGAACCCCGTGTAGAGCAGACAGCTCAGGGCCACGGCCAGCAGCAGGTTGCGTTTGCCCGCCCCCATGGACTCCCAGCCGAACTTGGCTGCGTAGTAGCCGTAGTAGGCCACCATCAGCACCGGGATCACGGCCAGCCACCAGCCGCCCATGAGCACTGAGCTGACGTAGTCGAAGTGGCCGTAGAGCACCTGGAGGAAGAGCAGCGGGGCCACGCCGAAGTTGATGGTCAGCGCCAGCAGGGGCGGGGCCTTGTCCCCCACGTCGCGGGCCAGGCCCGCGTCGCCCTTCATGGCGCGCAGCAGGCCGATGGCCGCCGAGCCGAGCAGGGCGTTCATGAACAGGATGTGGACCGCAAAGGTCAGCACGAGCAGGATGTCGAACCATCCCCAGGGGATGGGCAACGGCTCGGCCACCGGAATGAGGGACGCTGGATTCATGGGATAGCTCCTTGGTCTTGGGGCCCATGTATAGATCATTTGTAGGCCGTTCTCAACCGGATTGGACAATATCGCTTTTCGCATCCCGGCCCGGTTCCCTTGCCATTTGCCGGGAAACGGGTAGAAAGCGCGAAAGGAGGAGCGCCATGATACTGCTGTTCGACGCGGGCAACACCAACACCAAGATTTGCCTGGCCAACGACGAGGGGTTGGGCGAGAGCTACACCCTGCCCACCCGCCCGGCCAACACGGCCGACGACTGGGGGCTCAAGATCGAGTCCATCCTCCGTCGCGAGGACGTGGACCCGCATTCCATCGAGGCGTGCGTCATCTCCTCCGTGGTGCCGCCGCTTGATCCGCTCATCAAGGGCATGGCCCGTCGCTTCCTGGACTGCGACGCCCTGTTCGCCGGGCGCGACATCACCATCGACATCGAGAACCGCTACGCCCGGCCCGAGCAGACCGGCGCGGACATTCTGGTCGGCTGCCTTTCGGCCCGCCTGACCTATGACGCGAAGAACCTCATCGTGGTGGATTTCGGCACGGCCACGACCCTGGCCTGCGTGCAGGGCAACGCCTTCATGGGCGGGCTGATCTGCCCGGGCGTGCTCTCCTCCACCTCGGCCCTGGCCGGGGGCACGGCCAAGCTGCCCCAGGTGGACCTGGCCATCGCGTCGCCGGAGCTGACCTGGGGCCAGACCACCGAGGAATGCCTCAACCAGGGGCTGGTCTTCGGCTTCGCCTGCATGATCGACGGGCTGGTGGACCGGCTGGCCGGGAGGATGGAGGACCCGTTCGTGGTCGCGACCGGGGGGTTGGCGCAGACCATCGCGCAGGTGGCCGAGACCATTGACGAGATTCGTCCGGATCTCGTCATGGAGGGGTTGTGGATGGCGTATTACAATGATTGATGTGAGAGAAGAGAAAGGCCAGCAGTAGCTTGGAAGTCCGGCCAGAGCCGGGGGAAGCGTTCGCTTCCCCCCTCCAAATTTTTTTTAATGCCCTGCGCGGGCGGCGCTTCCTTTTTTGCTGGGCCAAAAAAAGAAGCAAAAAAAGGCCCTTGCGGGTATCTTGGCCGCCGACGTGTTGCGTCGCCAAGCATCCGATCCAAGCGGGACGGCTCCATCTCTTGGAAAAGCTACACGCCGTTCCTCCGCGAAAATTCGTAGACTGCACAAAACCGTCCGGGTGGCACAGCAGAGCCGCCTTACCCGCCTGGTCGGCTGCTAAGCGCCGGAACACAGGGCTGGGCTTGTACGGATTAACTGGAAGGAACTACGGCCCCGGACGATTGCCTTCAGCTCCTTCCGTTGCGGATGTCCGGACTTCTGCTTGCCGCAGCGGCGATTAAGCAAGTTTCCCTCAATGCAGCCCCGTGGCCGGGGGCGTGGGGCGAGGCACACCAAAGAGCGGTTTTGGCTTACTTTTTGGCGCTCTGGTCAAAAAGTAAGTCGCGCCTTCAGGACGCGAAACCGTCTGAATGAGGTCCCGCCGGAGGCGGCTCCTTTTTTGCCTTTCTCTCTTCCCATCTTTCCGCCTTTCTCTTCCCCATCCACGCGCCAAACAAACGAAAAAGGCGCCGGACTCCTCCGGCGCCTTTCGTGTGTTCACCATCGATATCGAACTACGGCTCGATCTTCGTCCCCAGCAGCTTGAGGAATTCCGCGATCAGCGCCGGGTGCGACGGCCACGCAGGAGACGTCACCAGGTTGCCGTCCACATGGGCGCTGGAGAAGGTCTCGTTGGGATTGACCCAGGTGGCTCCAGCCACCTCCAGGTCCGGGCGGACCGCCGGATAGGCCGTGCAGCTCTTGCCTTTCACCACCCCGGCGGCCACCAGGATCTGCGGGCCGTGGCAGACCGCCGCGATGGGCTTGTTCGCGTTGGCGAAGTGGCGCACGATCTCCAGCACGCGCGGGTTGAGCCGGATGTACTCCGGTGCGCGGCCTCCGGGGATGACCAGGCCGTCGTAGGCGGCCGGGTCCACCGTGGCGAAGTCCTCGTTGAGCAGGAAGTTGTGGCCCGGTTTCTCGGAATAAGTCTGGTGGCCCTCGAAATCGTGGATCGCCGTGGCCACGGTTTCGCCCGCCTTCTTGTCCGGGCAGACGGCGTGGACCTCGTGCCCGACCATGAGCAGCATCTGGAACGGAACCATCACCTCGTAGTCTTCGACGAAGTCGCCGACCAGCATGAGAATCTTTTTGGCAGACATTTTGTCCTCCTGAATGGTTGTCGGGGATGTTGCAACATATCCCGCTCCTCGCGCCGACACAGCCCGTGCGCCGCACAACGGGCGCGCGGAATACCGCGCCGACGCTTCGGGCGGGTCACGCACGCTAGCACGCTCCGCGTCCGGCCGCGTGACGATTCGGCAACGATGCGCGGGCGGCTAGAACCGCTCGAACTCGTCGCCTCCGGCCAGGTCCATGTCGAAGCCGCCGGAAGTCTTGGCGGCCTTCCGTCCACCGGCGGGAGGCAGGGCGGCCGCCGGTTTCCGGGCGACACGGACCGTGGCGGCCGTGAACGCGCCGTGGTTCAGCTTGAAGAAGGACATGGCCTGCTTGAGCTGTGTGGCCTGCCCCGAGAGTTCCTCGCTGGCAGAGGCCATCTGCTCGGCGGCCGATGCGTTCTGCTGGATCACGGCGTCGAGCTGGGAGATGGCCTGGTTGACCTGCTCGGCCCCGGCGTTCTGCTCGATGCTGGCGGCGGTGATCTCCTGGACCAGCTCGGCGGTCCGGCGGATGTTGGGCACCAGCTCGGACAGCATGTTTCCCGCCATTTCGGCCGAGTCCATGGTGGTGGCGGAGAGGTCGCTGATCTCGCCCGCGGCCAGGCCGCTGCGTTCGGCCAGCTTGCGCACCTCGGCGGCCACCACGGCGAAGCCTTTGCCGTGCTCGCCCGCGCGGGCGGCCTCGATGGCCGCGTTGAGGGCCAGCAGGTTGGTCTGGCGCGCGATCTCCTCGATGATGGAGATTTTTTCCGCAATGCTCTTCATGGCCGTGACCGCCTGGGTGACGGCCGTGCCGGACTTCTCGGCGTCGCGGGCCGCCTTGTCGGCGATGGACTGGGTGGACCCGGCGTTTTCCGTGTTCTGCTGGATGGCCGAGACCATCTGCTCCATGGACGAGGATATTTCCTCGATGGACGCCGCCTGCTCTGTGGCGCCCTGGGACAGGGTCTGGGCCGAGGAGGAAAGTTCGTTGCTGCCCGCGGCCACGTTGTCGGACCCGGTGCGCACGTCGGAGACCACGCAGGTCAACTGCGCGGTCATCTCCTTCATGTCGCCATAGACGCCCGCCGCGTTGTCGTCGAACCGGGCGTTCAGGTCGCCCCGGGCGATTTCGCCGACGATGTCCGCGATTTCGCCGGGATCGCGCCCGAGCTGGCGCAGGGTGCCGCGGATGAGGAGCAGGGCCGTGCCCAGGCCGATGACCAGTGCGGCCAGCCCCAGGACCACGATGACCACCAGGGTCCGGTTGTTGGCGGCCTGGACCCTCGGGCCCAGCTCGTCCTGCTCGGCCATGATGGAGAGCTTGACGTCCTCCACGTCCTTGGCGACCTGCGGGCCGATGGCGTTGAGCTTTTTGTCGATGATTTCGTTGCGGTCGGAGATGGCCAGGACGAGCTGCTCGAAGGCCGCGAAATAATCGGCGGCCATGGCCTCGGTGTCGGCGATGCGCTGGCGTTCCCCGTTCGTGTGGACGATGGCCCCGAGCCGCTGGATCTGGTCGAGGAAGTCCTTGCCCTCTTTGCGGGTGCGATCCGCGTCCTCCTGCGCGTTGGCGTTCAGGTACTTGGCCAGGTACAGGCGGGCCAGGAGAAGGCTGCGCAGGGCCGCGCCGCTTCGCACGGCCGTGGCCGAGTCGTCGTTCTGCCCGGCCTCGGTCAGGATGCGGGTCAACCCCTGCTCCATCTTGGGCCCCAGGGCGTTGAGGCTTTCGGCCATGAGCCGGTTGCGCTCCGCCTGGAGCTTGGAGACCTTGTCGAAGGCCGCGCCGTAGGCGGCGACGTGGGAGGACGCGTCGTCGATGAGCCGGGCGCGCTCCGGCAGGGCGATCCCCTTTTGCGCTTCCTCCAGGAACCCGGCCACTTTCTTGAAGTAGTCCGAGTACTGCGCCAGGTCCTGGGCGCTGCCCGTGATGATGAAGTCCTTCACGTTCATGCGGACCATGAGCATGTTGGCCTGCAACCGGCCCGAGAGGTTGGTGTCCCTGGCCAGTTGTCGATACCGGGAGAATCCTCCGTTGCCGTTGCTGATGGCCCAGAAGGAGACTGCGCCCAGCAGGGAGAGCAGCGCCAGGACAGTGCCGAACCCGAGGTAAAGCTTTGTTGAGAGTCGCATTCACCATACTCCGTGTAGATGCTTTCGCATTGCAGCCATGACCCCGGAGCGCCGGGGTCGGGACAGGACATTGCCTTACACGTTATGCGAGGGGGAAGTTCGTGAGTATTATAATCGGAAATCCGGTTGCCGGTCGCCCGGCGACGGGCCGGGCCGGAAAGAGGCGGTTGGGTGAAAAAATAACTGTTCCCTCTCCCGCGCGGGTATATTGAATTGAGCATCGCGCAAAATTCGTCTAGAATTGGCGCATTCCATCGGCCCTCAATTTTTAATGAACATATCCCAAGGAGTGGACAATGAGCACCATCACCGGCGTTTGGGCTCGCGAGATACTGGATTCCCGCGGCAACCCCACTGTTGAAGTCGAAGTCATCCTGGAATCCGGCGACGTGGGACGGGCTGCCGTTCCCTCGGGCGCGTCCACCGGCTCGCGCGAGGCACTGGAGCTGCGCGACAAGGAGGAACGTTACGGCGGCAAGGGCGTGCTCACCGCCGTGGAGAACGTGCGCGGGGAGATCGCGGGCGCGGTCATCGGCATGGACGCCCTGCGCCAGGTCAGCCTGGACAACGCCCTCATCGAGCTCGACGGCACCGAGAACAAGGAGCGCCTGGGCGCCAACGCCATCCTCGGCGTGTCCATGGCCACGGCCCGCGCCGCGGCCCGCTTCCTGGGCCTGCCGCTCTACCAGTACCTGGGCGGCGTCAACGGCAAGGTCCTGCCCGTGCCGCTCATGAACATCATCAACGGCGGCCAGCACGCGCCCAACAACCTGGACATCCAGGAGTTCATGATTATGCCCGTGGGCGCGGAGACCTTTGCCGAGGCCCTGCGCATGGGCGCGGAGACCTTCCACAAGCTGAAGTCCATCCTGGCCAAGGACGGCCACGTCACCAGCGTGGGCGACGAGGGCGGCTTCGCCCCCAACCTCCAGTCCCATGCCGAGGCCTTCCAGTACATCATCCGCGCCATCGAGGAGGCGGGCTACGAGCCGGGCCGGGAAATCTGCCTGGCCATCGACGCCGCCGCCAGCGAGTTCTACAAGGACGGTAAGTACGTCCTGGCGGGCGAGAACAAGACCTTGTCCTCGGCCGAGCTGATCGATTTCTACGACGACCTCGCCTCCCGCTTCCCGCTGATCTCCATCGAGGACGGCCTGGCCGAGGGCGACTGGGAAGGGTTCGAGGCCATGACCGACAAGATGGGCGACCGCATCCAGTTGGTGGGCGACGACATCTTCGTCACCAACCCGGACATACTGGCCGAAGGCATCGACCGGGGCGTGTGCAACTCCATCCTCATCAAGCTCAACCAGATCGGCACCGTGTCCGAGACCTTGGACACCATCGAGCTGGCCAAGACCGCGGCCTACACCACCGTGGTCTCCCACCGCTCCGGCGAGACCGGCGACCACTTCATCGCCGACCTGGCCGTGGCCGTTAACGCGGGCCAGATCAAGACCGGCTCCCTATGCCGTTCCGACCGGCTGGAGAAGTACAACCAGCTCCTGCGCATCGAAGAGGAACTGGCCGACGACGGCATCTACTACGGACCCGTCCTGGCGGGCAGCTTCTTCGAGGAAGAATAACCACGAACGCCAAAGGGCCGGGGACCTCCATGGCGGAGGCCCCGGCCCTTTTCCTTTCCCGAACGCCCGGCCCCGAGAGGCCGGGCGTTTCATTTCCGGATCACCGGATGAATCCGGCGGTGTCGCGTCGGCCGTGCAGGACCTTCCAGTCCCTGACGGCCGGGTTGAAAAAGCCGCTCTCGGTGTAGGCCCGGACAATGGTCCCGGCCGCGCGCATGCGCTTCAGCCCCGCGACCAGGGCGCGGAAAACCCGCTCGCCCTGCGGATGGCGACGGGAGACTCCGAAGTGGCGGCTGTCCGGCATCCGCACCTTCAGGCCGGGGATGGGCGCGAGCGTGGCGCCGAAGGCGGCCAGGCGCAGGCCCGGCGTGGGCTGGAACGGGGCCAGGAGAAAATCGGCCCGCTCCTGGCTCGTCATGCAGACCATGACCCGCCAACCGGACGCACTCATCAGCCCGCCGGGTCCCAGCCGCGTCAGCAGATCCCAGTCGGCCCCCCACTGCGGGTTGCAGACCGCCGTGAGCCGACTGATGTCGGCCAGGTCCCGCGCCCCCATGGCCCGCTCGTTGCCGGGGGACGCATAGAGACCGGCCTCGAACTCTCCTTCGCGGATCATGGGCGGGGAAATGAGGACGTCGTCGCCAAGCGGCGCAAGGTCCCTGCGCCAGATGGAGGTCGCACCGGCCAGAGCCTCGCCCGACTGCAGTTCGAGCGTGATGCGGCCATAGGACGAAACGGGCTCCATGCCCACGCGCGCCGTAAGCCCGCCCAGGGCGAGGGCCTGCTGGAACAGCACGCACTCGATGACGTCCCGACGCGAATGGGGGCCGGAATAGTCGGTGACGGCCAGCGGGTCACGGCCGTCCAGAAAGGCCTGATAGTCGCGCAGCACGTCGGGCGGGACGACCACCTTCAGGGACTGCGACGGATACGCGGCCGTCGGCAGCAGACATGCCCAACAAAGGACAAAGCCCAACAACCCGTATATGCCGTGCAACAAGAACATGTCTGAGGCGTATCGAGCGGCGGTCCCCATATCAATGTTTTTTTTCAGGAAAGTCGAGCCGCGGACAGGCCGGCGCGGCCCAAATCCGCCCGCCCCGTCCGATTGCGGGTTGCGCCTTTATCCGTTTTTCTTTAGACAGCACCCAACACGGGCGGCGCAGGGGCTTGCGCCGCAGCGGCGTCCGCCGGACGGAGGCGTCCCGCCCGGCCCATGGACCCGCACCCCATCAACGCCACCGGCCCGACCGGCGCTCGGCACCCTTCCCGATCCCGCACCAACCTGCGGCGTCGTCCCAGCCGACCGGGTCCGGAGAATTGCCGGGACCCCGCGCGACAGCGCTCCCCGGCGGCCCGAGGCACCCCCCGCCAGAGGCGAACGGAGGCAACCATGATTCTTCTCGACGGAAAGGCGACGGCCGCGACCATCCGGGCCGAAATCAAGGAAGAGGTCAAGGGGCTGGAGGCCAAATACGGCCGCAAGCCCGGCCTGGCCGTGGTGCTCGTGGGCGAGGACCCCGCCAGCCAGGTCTACGTGCGCAACAAGGAACGGGCTTGCGAGGACTGCGGCATCCGCTCCCTGCCCCACCGCCTGGAAACCGCCACCCAGCACGAGCTGGAAGGCCTCATCCAGGAGCTCAACCGGGACGTCTCCGTGGACGGCATCCTCGTCCAGCTCCCCCTTCCCAAGGGGCTCGACTCCCAGAAAATTCTCGACCTCATCGACCCCAACAAGGACGTGGACGGCTTCCACCCCGTCAACGTGGGCAAGATGAGCCTCGGCCTGCCCGGCTTCAAGCCCTGCACCCCGGCGGGCGTCATCAACCTGCTCAAGCGCTACGACCTCGACCCGGCCTGCAAAAAGGCCGTGGTCATCGGCCGCTCCAACATCGTCGGCAAACCGCTGGCCATGATGCTCTCCCAGTCCGGACCCTGCGCCAACGCCACCGTCACCCTCTGCCACTCCCGCACCCCGGACCTCAAGGCCGAATGCCGCGAAGCAGACTTCGTCTTCGCCGCCATCGGCGTGCCCAACTTCGTCACCGCCGACATGGTCAAGGAAGGCTCCGTGGTCGTGGACGTGGGCATCAACCGCACCGACGAAGGCCTCGTCGGCGACTGCGACTTCGAAGCCCTCAAGGACAAGGTCCACGCCATCACCCCGGTCCCCGGCGGCGTCGGCCCCATGACCATCGCACAGCTCATGGTCAACACCCTCGAAGCCTTCAAACTCCACGTCGGCGCTTAAACGCACCACCGGAGAAACAACGACGACAAGGGCGGACGCGAAAGCGCCCGCCCTTTTTTGCGCCGAGGCCAGAAGATCGGTGCGGGGAATGCCCCCGGCGGCCGCTCCGGGGAGGCCAGGGCGCTGCCCTGGGCCCGCCAAAGGCGAGCCTTGTCGCTGCTGTCTTCATCCGTAAGGCTCGAAGACTCGCCAACGGCTGAAGCTGGAAACCATTCGCCGCTTTCGCGGGGGCGTAGCTTGGCAAAACGACTCATGCGCGGGGACGGACTGCCCGCTCGTCCCCGCCGCGCCGGGGTGTTTTTAGGGGGAAAGGGGAAGGCCAATCCTCAGATCAAGAATCCTGCCTCTCTCAATGTCTCAGCCGCCGCCCGCCCAGCCCGCCCGTCAAGCAACTCCCAAACCCTGGGGCTACTCGCCCGCGCGGCGGAGATGGGGGTCCCTGCCGGGGGCCGCGTCGGGTCTTAGGCCGAGTTCGCTCGGTCTTAGAGCCGTCGACAGCAGCTACTCGCCCTTGTCCGGTTGGGCGAAGCGTTCGCGGAAGACTTTGCGCTGCTCCGGTCCGCCCATGGCCATGAGCAGGTCGCCGGGCTGGAAGGTGAGGTCGGGTGCGGGGTTGGGGAGCATGTCGCCGTGCCGCATGACGCCGACGATGGAGACGCCGGTGGTCTTGCGGATGTTGAGGGAGGCGGGGCTCTGGCCGCTCAGGGGCGAGTCGGGCAGGACTTCGACCCAGGCGACGTCCATGGCGCGCAGGGCTTCCATCTGCTGGAGCGCCCCTGCGGGCGGCTGGTCGCCCTGGCAGATCTGGGCGTAGCCTTCGCTTTGGACGGCGTCGGCGAAGCACTGGACGGCGAGGGGGGGCATGCCGAGGAGTCGGAGCATCTTGCGTGCGTATTCGAGGCCGGTTTCCAGGGCGGGCTGGACGACCTGTTTGGCACCGAGTTCGCGCAGGACGCGGAGTTGCTCCTCGCCCACGGCGCGGCCGATGACGGTGAGGTCCGGGGCGATGTCGCGGCAGTATTCGATGACCTGGCGCACAACCACGAAGGAGGGCGCGGCCACGAGGACCATGCGGGCGCGTTCTGGGTGCGCGGCCTCGACGACCGGGCGTTGGGTGGCGTCGCCGTAGATGACCGGGATGTTGTCGGCCTTGAGCCGTTCAAAGGGCTGGTGGGCGACTTCGATGACCACGAAGGGCACGCCGACCGAGGTCAGCACGTTGGCCAGGAACCGGCCGACCAGGCCGCCGCCCACGATGATGACGTGGTCGCGCAGGGCGTCCTCGTTGTCCAGCCGGAAAATGGTGGCGGGCGGGTGGCGGAAGAAGCGGCCGAGCACGCGGTAGGCCGGGGCGGCCAGGCGCGACGACTGCGGGGTGAGGATCATGCTGACGATGGCGGTGGAGAGGATGAGGCTGAACTGGTCCTGGTCCAGCGCGCCGGCCTGGCGGCCGGATTCGGCCAGGAGGAAGGCCAGCTCGCCCACCTGGAACATGACCAGGCCCACGGCCAGGGGCACGATGTTCACGTAGCCGAAGAGCCGGGCTATGACGCCGCAGACCGTGCCCTTGAACACGGCCGCGACCAGGGTGAGCGCAAGGATCACGGGCCAGTGCCCGAGCAGGAAGGCGGGGTCGAGGAGCATGCCCACCGAGGCGAAGAAGAGCAGGCCGAAGAGGTCGCGCAGGGGCAGGATGCTGGTCAGGGCGTGGTGGGAGTAGTCGGATTCGCTGACCACCAGCCCGGCCACGAACGCGCCGAAGGCGAAGGACAGGCCGAACAGCCAGGTGCCGTAGCCGATGCCCAGGGCCAGGGCGGCCACGAAGACCAGGAAGAGCTCGGAGGACTCGGTGCGGGCCACGCGGCGCATCAGCCACGGGATGCCCCTCTTGCCGACCACGATCATGAGCGCGAGGAACAGCGCGGCCTTGACGGCGGCCCAGCCCAGGAGCGCGCCGCCCGACTCCAGGTGGCTCAGGGTGGGCAGCACCACCAGCATGGGCACCACGGCCAGGTCCTGGACGATGAGCATCCCGATCATGACCCGGCTGGAGAGGGTGCCCATGACGCCCTGGCTTTCCATGGTCTTGAGGATGACCATGGTGCTTGAGAGCGAGAGGATGGACCCCAGCCAGAGCGAGGCCTGCCAGTCCCAGCCCAGCCAGCCGCCCAGCAGCCAGCCGAAGGCGATGACCAGCACGATCTGGATGGGCGTGCCGATGAGCGCCACCTTGCGCACGGGCTTGAGGTCGTCCAGGGAGAATTCCAGGCCGATGCCGAACAGGAGCAGGGCCACGCCGATCTCGGCCAGCTTCTCGATCTCGTGGATCGAGGAGACCGTCAGGCCGCCGGTGAACGGGCCGAGCAACACGCCCGCCACGATGTAGCCGATGATGGGCGGCTGCTTGAGCCTATAGGCCGCCAGTCCGCAGACCAGGCCGATGACCACCAGAAGGACGATGTCCGCCGCTATGCCCATTGCCGGAGCCGCTCCCTGATTCCTTTTCTCTCCCGGCACGCTTGCCGGTCGATAAACGCCGCCGATTGGGAATGATGGCAACAATCCCGGGGAGATTCAACTCTTTTCGGAATCCCCGGGCCGATCGCAGCCTAGCCGGGAAGGATGGCGTAGAGGCGCTTCAACATGGCGGGCGGCAGCCCGGCGTCCCAATGCCCCGTGGCCTCGGCCCAGGCCCAGAAAAGCAGCAACACAGCCGCCGCGCCCGCGCCTGTCGCCCACCACGGAAGCCGCATCCGGCCCGCCACGCGCACCGTCAGGCACCCGTCCACCGGACAGTTGCCCACGCACTCGGCGCACCCGACGCACTCCGGCGTGCGCACCGCCCGCTTCGACTCCACCTCGATCCCGGCCGGACAGCCACGCGTGCACCGGCCGCAATGCACGCAGGCCGCCTCGTCCCGCACCACCGCCGTGGGTCCGAACCAGGAAAACAACCCGAGCAGCGCCCCATACGGGCACAGATACCGGCACCAGAAATTGCGCACCAGGACCGACAACACCGCCAGCGCCCCGATGACCGCCACCGACAGCCCGGACGGGTCCGTGAAGAACCGCAACATGCGCGCGTCCGCCACCATGTTGTAGCGCGCGTTCAAGAAGGCCTGCACCGACCGCAAATCCATCCCGAAAAACACCGTGAACAGGAAAAATCCGAGCCCTACGTACTTGAGCCCGGTCAACGCCAAATCCACCTTGCGCGGCGGCGTCCCGCCCAGCCCGAACCGCCGCCCCAACCGCTCCAAAAGCGACGACAACAACCCCACCGGGCACACATACCCGCAAAATCCCTTGCGAAACAAAAACGCCATGGCCAGCAGCGCCAGCAAAATGGTCAGCCCCGCCGGATGCACCCGGTCCCACTGCCCCGTGGCCAGCCACTGCCGCAACCCGAGCAGCGCACTGATCGGCAAAAAGCCCTCCACCGCCCCCGGCCGCGCCACATACACCTCGGACCGACCCCCCGCCCAGGCCAGAAACGCCGCAAACCGAACGCCGACAAAGACGCAAAACAAGGCGAACAACACCTGAACAGCCAACCGGAACCGAGAGGGAGTAATCTTCTGCATGGCCGCGGGCCTACGCCCGATCGCCACGGGGCGCAAGCATGTGCACGCGGTGCAGGGAATGCCTCCGGCGGCCGCCTCGCCGGCGGGCGTCTCCGACGGCCAGGGCTCTGCCCTGGACCCGGCAGGGACAAAGCCCCTGCACCCCCATCTCCGCTGCGCGGGCGAGTAGCGCGGGAGTTGGGAGTTGTTGGCGGAGGGCTT
>NZ_JAQUWN010000042.1:0-9774 GCF_028692895.1 Pseudodesulfovibrio sp. | reverse complement strand
CTTCGCGGACAGTAGCCCACGCCGTGTGAACTGCTTGGAGCAGACTTGCAAAGCTTGTCGTTACGGCGTCTGAGACATTGGCAGAGGCAGGGTTCTTGATTTGAGGATTGGTCTGTTTCTTTTCCCCAAAAAACACCCCGGCTGGGGCCGAGAAAAGCGGCGGACGGTGTCTCGGCAAGCAGCACGTATCCCCACCCGTTTTTCTCGACCCCAGCCGTTACCCGGCACGGCGGGGGCGAGCGAGCGCCCGTCCCCGCGGACATGAGTCGTTCTACCGAGCTACGCCCCCGCGAAAGCGGCGAATGGTTTCCAGCTTCAGCCGTTGGCGAGTCTTCGAGCCTTACGGATGAAGACAGCAGCGATAAGGCGTTGCCTTTGGCGGGTCCAGGGCAGCGCCCTGGTCTCCCCGAAGGGGCCGCCGGAGGCATTCCCTATGCCATACCGTCGCCTTCCCACGCGAACCAGGCGGGCACGTATTTGCCGCCGCGCGACAGTTCGTGTTCGAGTCGTTTGCAATCGGGCTGGTGGTGTTCGACCAGGGCCCAGTAGGCGGGGGAGTGGTTGAGGTGCCGGGTGTGGCAGAGTTCGTGGAGGAGGAGCTGGTCCACGAGTTCGGGCGGGAGGAAGAGGAGTTTGGCGTTGAGGCTGATGGCGCCGCGCGCGGAGCAGGAGCCCCAGCGGGTGCGTTGGCGGCGAAGGCGCAGGGCGGCGTAGGGCAGGGCGAGGCGGCGGCTGAGGGTGTCGAGGCGGGGCAGGGCGAATTCGCGGGCGCGTTTGACGGTGAATGTTTGGAGGGCGCGGAGGGTGGCGGGGGTGTCTGCGAGGGGGCCGCGCACGAGGAGGCGGTCGGCGTTTGGGGTGACGGTGGTCCGGCCGGGCCGGTCGAGGTAGTCCACGGGGTGGGAGCGGTCGGCGGCGCGGAATTCGAGGTGGTCCGGCGGGTCGGGGGTCTGGCCGGAGAGGTCGAGGCCGCGCTTTGCCAGGGCGTCGCGGGTATGTTCGATCCATTGGCGTTTCTCGGCCAGGATGTCGGCGACCGCGGAGTGGCGGTAGCCGCGCGGGACCACGACCACGAGTCCCTTGCCGGGGACGAGCTTGACCAGGATGCGCCGGGCGCGGGGGTGTTCCTTGACGGTCAGGGGCAGGCCCGCGAAGGAGGTCATTTGGAGGGCGGGACCTCTTCGGTACGGACGCGGATGCCGTTTTCGAGGAGCAGCTCGGCGAAGACGCCGTTGCCGGGCACGCGGGTGGAGGAGAAGGTGCCGTCGTAGATGACGTCCTTGCCGCAGGAGGGGGAGCGGGCCTTGAGGACGGCTTCCTCGCAGCCGAGGAGTTTGGCGAGCTTGAGCCCTTCCTCGGCCCCGCGTCGGAACTGTTCGGTGCGGTCCGCGCCGGTGTTGTCGACGACGCGGCCGTCGTCGGTTTTTTCGCAGGGCGGGCGCGGGGTGGGCAGGCCGCCGTGGACCTCGGGGCAGAAGGGCACGGCCTCGCCCCGGCGGACCATTTCCACGATGGACTGCGTGGTGTTGCTGGAGCCGTTGTAGCTGCAATGGATGCCGGCCAGGCAGGCGCTGACCAGGACGGGTTTTTTCATCGGGAGCTCCGGTGACTGCGGGTTTCGGGTGGGCCGCATTCTACCCTTGATCTCCCTGGTGTCAAAGGCCTATCTTGCGCCCGTGACAAACGACTATTCCAAGCGCGGGATGTACCTGTTCCTGCTGGTGCTGGCCGCTGGCGGCGCCGTGGCCTTCCAGGGCTGGCGCACCCTGCTCAACAACTTCGCCGTGGACGTGGCCGGGCTCGACGGCCTGAAGATGGGCATCGTCCAGTCCGTGCGCGAGGTGCCCGGCTTCCTTTCGCTGCTGGCCATCTACGCCATCCTGGTGGTGCGCGAGCACCGGCTGGCGGCGTTGTCGGTCATCGTGCTCGGCATCGGGGTGAGCATGGCCGGGCTGTTGCCGACCACGGCCGGGCTGGTCCTGACCACGCTTTTGATGAGCTTCGGGTTCCATTTCTACATGACCATGAACCAGTCGCTGACCTTGCAGTATTTCAGCCACACCGAGGCCCCGATGGTCATGGCGCGGGTGCGCAGCGTGACGGCCCTGTCCAACGTCCTGGTGGGCGGCGCGATCTACCTGCTGGCCCGGCGGCTCGATTACGAGCCGATGTTCGCGATCCTGGGCGGGGTGGCCGTGGCGGCCGGGCTGTGGGCCCTGACGCGGGACCCGTCCAGCCCGGACGCGCCCATGCAGCGCAAGAAGCTGGTCTTCCGGGGCCGGTACTGGCTGTTTTACGCCCTGACCTTCCTGAGCGGGGCGCGGCGGCAGATCTTCGTGGCCTTCGCCGTGTACCTGATGGTGGTCAAGTTCAGGTTTTCGGTGGAGCAGGTCACGCTGCTGTTCATCATCAACAACGTCATCAACTATTTCGTGAACCCGCTCATCGGCCGGGCCGTGAACCGGTATGGCGAGCGGGCGGTGCTCACCCTGGAATACATGGTCCTGACCGTGGTCTTCCTCGGCTATGCGGAGACTGAAAGCGCCATCATGGTCGGCGTGTTCTATGTGGCGGACAACGTCGTCTTCAACTTCTCCATGGGCATCAACACCTTCTACCAGAAGATAGCGGACCCGCGCGACATCGCCTCGGGCATGGCCATGGGGTTCACCGTCAATCACATCGCCGCGGTGGCCGTGCCCTTCCTCGGGGGGCTGGCCTGGATGGCGGACTATCACGTCGTGTTCCTGGGCGCGGCCGCCCTGTCCGTGCTCTCCCTGGTCCTGAGCCAGTTCATCCCCGGACAATTGCGCAAGGCCCAAATCGGCGGTTGACTTGGCTCGCATCCGATGTAAAATCGGACAATGGTTCTCAAATGCGTGATTTTTGCCCGGGGGCGCGCCGCATGAAGGGGTTGGGCCAGGGGCTACCCAAGGTTTTCCTCCAGACGGGCGACTGCTTCATCGGCGTGCAGCCCACGCTGGTGACCACGGTTCTCGGCTCCTGCCTGGCCGTGACCATGCATGCGCCCAGCCGCGGGATCGGGACTATCTGCCACGCCTTTTTGCCCGACAGCAGCGAGGACAAGCGGCGCGGCGACCCGCAGATTTGCCGGTATGTGGACACCGCATTGCAGAACATGCTGGAATCGCTTGACAAACTCGGCGTTCCGCGTCGGGACCTGGTCATCAAGATGTTCGGCGGATCGTCCGGCATCGCGGTGCGCGGCATGGAGTGGAGCTCCTACAACATCGGCCGCCGGAACATCGAGATGGCGCGCAAGCTGCTGCGCTTCGCCCGGCTGGACGTGGCCGTGGAGGACGTGGGCGGCTCGCGCGGGCGCAAGATCCTGTTCCACACGGCCACGGGCGAGATCTGGCTCAAGCGGCTGCGCAGCGTCGAGCGCGCCCTGTTCGACGGCGACGGGGACGTGGGAACCAGGCTGTAGTTTTTTCAACCGAGGGGGGACCCATGCCGACCGTGATCGTGGACGGGGAGCTCGAAGCCATCATTCCCCGGTATTTCGAGTTGCAGCGCCAGGGACTGGCCGACCTGCGGGCGGCCGTGGAGCGGGGCGACGCCGAGTCGGCCCGGCTCATCGGCCACCGGATGAAGGGCACGGGCACGTCCTACGGCTTTCCGAACCTGACGGAGCTGGGCGCGGCCATCGAGGGCGCGGCCCTGGCGGGCGACCTGGCCGGGGCCGGGCGGCTCGGGGCCGAGGCGGAGTCGTTTCTGGACGCCGTCCGCGTGGTCTACGGGGAGGTGAAACCGTGAACATCCTCATGCTCGCCATCAACGACCCGGCCGGGACGGCCATCCAGTTCGCGAGGGCCGTCAACCGCTACAGCGGCCACCGCTGCCGCCTGGTCACCCTGGAGACCCGCTACACCCACGACTGGGAAAAGGACCTGCACATCCCGGACCTGGGCCCGGACGGGCTGGAGGAGGTGGAGATTCTCCTGCGCGAGGCGGACGTCCTCCATTTCCACATGACCTGCGACGAGAACCAGCCCTTCGGCCCGTTCCTGCCCGCCGATTACCTGAAGGGCAAGGCGGTGGTCCACCACCACCACGGGCACCACGATTTCCGCTCCGACCCGGAGTCCTTCCGCCGCAAGTACCGCGAGCGCGGCCGGACCAACCTGCTGGTCAGCACGCCGGACCTGCTTCACAAACTGCCCGAGGCGCGCTGGCAGCCCAACCTGGTGCCCATCAGCGAGCCGCTGCTCCGGCCGCAGTGGGGGCGCTTCGACGACCCCGGCCAGCTCCTGCTCTGCCACTCGCCCACGCGCAAGGATCTCAAGAACACCGACGACCTGCTGGAGGCCGTGCAGTGGGTCAACCGGCGGCGCGCCCGCATCCGCCTGGACCTCATCGACGACGTGCCCAACGAGGTCTGCCTGTCGCGCAAGCGGCGCTGCCACGTCCTCTTCGACCACATGCAGGGGTACTACGGCGTGTCCAGCCTGGAGGGGCTCTCCCAGGGGCTGGCGGTCATCGCCGGGCTGGACGACTGGAACCGGGCGCGCATGGCCGAGTTCGCCGGGACCGACGACCTGCCCTGGGTCGTGGCTCGGGACCAGGGCGAGCTGAGGGCCCGGCTGGTGGAGCTGTGCGACGACCGCGCCCGGTGCGCGGCCATCGGCGACAAGGGCCGCGTTTTCATGGAGGAGCGCTGGTCCGACCAGCGGGTGGCCCGCCGCCTGACCGATTTTTACGAAGGGTTGTAAACCCGGCCCTGCCGCTTTGCCTTTCCCGCGACTTTTGGGTATATCCGACACGCTGACCCATTGAAGCGGAGTGCGCATGAGGGATGATTCCGGCAGACATATCGGGCTGTTCGCCCTGTTCCTGGCCTTGCTGATACTGGCCGGGCCGTTGCTTGCGGCCGAGTCGGCCCCGGCCTCCGAGGCCGAGGGCCCGGCCGTGCGCATGGCCGTGGACCCCACGGTCCTGCCCCCGGCGAGCGGGCCGGACGACGCGGCCGGCCGGGAGGCCCCCGCCCCGGCGCAATCCGCCGCCCCGGCCACCCAGGCTCCCGCCGTTCCCGACGAACCTGCCCGGTCCGATCAGGCCGCGCCCCCGCCGCCCGTCGTGGTGGACGTGGACGCGCCCAGGCCGCCCGAGCCAGGCGCCACGGCGGAGACGGCGAAACCGGCTCCGGCCTCCGATGCGGCCCCGGCCTCCGATGAAAAACCGGCGGCCCGCGCCGAAGCCCCGGCCGCCCCCGCCCCCGGCAAGTCCGCCGCCGCCCCGGCGTCCGGCCAGGCCGGCATCGTCACCGGGCTCTCCCTGCGCTCCGACGCCGACGGGTTCGAGCTGACCGTGGTGGCCGACCGGCCCGTGGGCGACACCACCTACCTCAACCTGGCCAATCCCCGGCGGCTGGTGGTGGACCTGCGTCAGCCCTGGACGCTGCGGACCCGCAACGTGCTCCGCGCAGACAGCGGCGCGGTCCGTCATGTGGTGGCGGGCGAGCATCCGGACCGGCTCCGCCTGGTCTTTCATTTCCGCACCCCGCCCGCGCGAGGGATCGAACCCGAGTTCCTGCGCACGGGCGACCGCCTGGTCGTGCGCGTGCGGATGCCCTGAGCGAATCGCGCGCGAGCCACCGGCAGCCAACGGATTTTGTAGGCTGTAACACAAATGTAACAATCGGGTAATGGTGGCGTAACGCCCGGAGGATAGAGACCATGAATTGCCGCGCCCATTGGACGCGGCCCGAGCCATTTCATCGGGAGTAACACAGGCATGAGCAACGCCATCAAGGTAGCCTCGCGAAATCTCGACTTCTTTTACGGAGATTTCAAGGCCCTGGAGAATATCAGCATAGACTTCGAGCGCAACCGGGTCACCGCCCTGATCGGGCCGTCCGGCTGCGGCAAGTCCACCTACATCCGCTGCATCAACAGGATGAACGACCTCATCCCGGGCACGCGGGTGGCGGGCGAGCTGACCCTGGACGGCCAGGACATCTACGCCCCCGGCCTCGACGTGGTCTCGCTTCGGCGGCGCATCGGCATGGTCTTCCAGAAGCCCAACCCGTTCCCCAAGACCATCTTCGAGAACGTCGCCTACGGCCTGCGCGTCAACGGCGTGCGCGACAAGGCGTTCCTGGAGAACCGGGTGGAGGAGTCCCTCAAGGGCGCGGCCCTTTGGGACGAGGTCAAGGACCGCATGCACACCTCGGCCATGGGCCTTTCCGGCGGCCAGCAGCAGCGGCTGTGCATCGCCCGCGCCCTGGCCATCGAGCCGGAGGTCCTGCTCATGGACGAGCCCGCCTCGGCCCTGGACCCCATCGCCACCCAGAAGATCGAGGACCTCATCCACGAGCTCAAGCAGAACTTCACGATCATCATCGTCACCCACTCCATGCAGCAGGCGGCCCGCGTGTCCGACCGCACCGCCTTCTTCTACATGGGCAAGCTCATCGAGGTGGACAGCACCAAGACCATGTTCACCAACCCGGCCAACAAGCAGACCGAGGACTACATCACCGGTCGCTTCGGCTAGCCCGCCGTTGCCAATCGAATGAAGCCAGGATAATAACGGCGGACAACCAGACAGCGATTCCGCAATGCGGACCGGAGGATGATATATGGAACAGCGCGCGCATTTTTCCAAGAAGCTCGAGGACCTCAAGGTCAAGGTGCTGCGCATGGCGGCCCTGTCCGAGACGGCCGTGCACAAGGCGATCAAGGCCTTTCTCGAGAACGACGCCGACCTGGCCGAGGAGGTCATCGTCGGCGACAGCCTCATCAACCAGATGGAGGACGACCTCGACAACTTCAGCCTGGAGCTGCTCGCGCTCGACCAGCCCATGGCCGTGGACCTGCGCACCATCATCGGCGGCCAGCGCGTCACCGTGAACCTGGAGCGGCTCGGCGACGAGGCCGTCAACCTGGCCCACCGCGCCCTGTTCCTCTCCACCCGGCCGCCCCTGCCGCACAACCCGCGCATGGAAAGCCTGGCCGCCACGGCCCGGACCATGCTCTCCAACGCCTTCAAGGCCTACGTGGACGAGGACGTCAGCCTGGCCACCCAGGTCTGCCGCATGGACGACAAGGCCGACGACCTGAACATCGCCATCCTTCGCCAGTTCGTGGCCGACATGGTCTCCGAGTCCCGCATCGTGGAGCGGGGCGTGCACGCCATCATCGCCGCCCGCCACCTGGAGCGCATCGCCGACCTGGCCACCAACGTGGCCGAGTCCGTGGTCTTCATCGTGGAAGGCACCAGCATGAAGCACAACTGCAAGGAATAGCTTTCGGCACACTCCCTCTCACGCCAGGGGCGTCTCCTCCGGGGGGCGCCCCTGCGGCTTTTTTGCCGGCCGGGTCCGGCCCTTGCGCGTTCCCCAGCCGGGGACGGTATCGAAAAAACCTTGGGATTTCGCCGGAATCCATTGGGAGAAAAGGGTTTACACCCCGTCGTATTTCGGATAAAAGCAGTACTCTTTATATACTGGAAGCCCCCGGCCCGCGCCGGGATGCGCCGCGCGGCGCGGCTTCCGCTTTAGTCTGGACGTAAGGACGGGGAATCCGGCCTGATGCCGACCGCGCTTCGGGGGCTCGCCTGCCTCGGAAAACGATGACCCGGAAGCGCTGGTACCCCCGTCTTGCAAATATGCGTTAAACCATTACATTGTCCGAGGTCCGTTGTGGAGGTAACCCATGGAAGAAACTAAAGAATCTGTTGAAATGGCCGAGATGGAAATGAATTTCGCCGATGCTCTCGACGAGTATCTGAATTCCGATTTCGGCGACCTGGACGAAGGCACCATCGTCTCCGGTGAAGTCGTCAAGGTGGACAAGGACTACGTCCTCGTCGACGTCAACTTCAAGTCCGAAGGCCAGATCCCGGTCTCCGAGTTCACCGAGGTCGACGGCACCGTGAACGTCAAGATCGGCCAGAAGGTCGACGTCTTCGTCGCCCGCAAGAACGAGGCCGAGGGCACCATCTACCTGTCCCGCGACAAGGCCAAGCGGATGCAGCTCTTCGACAAGCTCGAGGAACTGCAGGAGAAGGACGGCGTGGCCGTTGGCCGCATCGTCCGCCGCATCAAGGGCGGCTACACCGTCGATCTCGGCGGCGTCGAAGCCTTCCTGCCCGGCTCCCACGTGGACCTTCGCCCCGTGCCCGACATGGACGCCCTGGTCAACCAGGAGTTCGAATTCAAGATTCTGAAGATCAACCGCCGCCGCTCCAACGTCATCGTCTCCCGCCGCGTCCTCCTCGAGGAAATGCGCAGCGAACAGCGCGACAAGCTCCTCGGCACCCTGGAAGACGGCCAGGTCGTCAAGGGCAAGGTCAAGAACGTCACCGAATACGGCGTGTTCATCGACCTGGGCGGTCTCGACGGCCTGCTCCATATCACCGACATGTCCTGGAAGCGCATCAAGCATCCCAAGGAAATGGTTCAACTGGGCGACGATCTCGAACTCAAGATCCTCAGCTTCGACCGCGATGCGCAGAAGGTCTCCCTGGGCCTCAAGCAGCTCGTGCCCGATCCGTGGGAGAACATCGCCGAGAAGTACCCCCAGGGCGCCCGCTTCACCGGCGTCATCACCAACCTGGCCGACTACGGCGCGTTCGTCGAGCTGGAAAACGGCGTGGAAGGACTGGTCCACATCTCCGAGATGTCCTGGACCCGCAAGCTCCGCCACCCGTCCCAGATGGTCAAGGTCGGTGAAGAAGTCGAAGTCGTCGTCCTCGGCGTCGATCCCGACAAGAAGCGCATCTCGCTCGGCATGAAGCAGATCTCCCCGAACCCGTGGGATGTCGTGGCCGAGAAGTACCCCGAAGGCACCGTCCTCGAAGGCGCGATCAAGAACATCACCGAGTTCGGCGTGTTCATCGGCATCGAGGAAGGCATCGACGGCCTCATCCATGTGTCCGACATCTCCTGGACCAAGAAGATCCGCCACCCCTCCGAGGTCTACAAGGTCGGCGACTCCGTCCAGGCCAAGGTCCTCACGGTGGACAAGGAGAACGAGAAGTTCACCCTGGGCGTCAAGCAGCTCACCGAGGACCCGTGGACCCAGGTCCCGTCCAAGTACCCCGTGGGCCAGATGATCACCGGCACCGTGACCAACATCACCGACTTCGGCCTCTTCGTCGAGGTCGAGGAAGGCATCGAAGGCCTGGTCCACGTCTCCGAGATCAGCCGCAAGAAGGTCAAGTCCCCCTCCGAGATGTTCAAGGAAGGCGACTCCATCGAGGCCAAGGTCATCCATGTGTCCGCCGATGAGCGCCGCCTCGGCCTGTCCATCAAGCAGACCAAGGAAGAGCCCGCTTCCGGCGCCCGCAAGCCCAAGACCTTCGGCTCCACCACCTCCGGCTCCGGCACCGGCTCCACCCTGGGCGACCTGCTCCGCGAAAAGCTGGAGGAGGCCGCCGGGGAAATCCTGGCCGATGAGCCCGAAGCCGACGAAGTAACCGAAGCGCCCGCCGCGGAAGCCGCTCCCGTCGAGGAAGCGGCCGCCGAAGAGAGCGAAGAAGAGAAGTAGGTTAAAACCGTGCGCATGGAAGAGACCAACTCCCGTTTCTCCCAGCGCCACCCCCTGCTCTTCGGGGTGTTGATGATAGTAATGGCCGTGGCCCTCGTCATGGGGGCCACGGCCTTCTTTCGCTCCATGGGCGTGGGAGCCGGACTCGGCCTCGGCGGCGACAAACTCGGCGTCGTCAACATCGAAGGCGCCATCCTCGACTCCCGGGAAGTCGTCGACTGGCTCCATACCCTCGAAGAAGACGACTCCGTCAAAGGCGTCC
>NZ_JAQUWN010000118.1 GCF_028692895.1 Pseudodesulfovibrio sp. | reverse complement strand
CTTCCCCTGTTCCTCATCCTCGGCTTCGGCGTGGTCCTGGACGTCGCCGGGGTGCTGCCCCGGCAGACCGGGTCGATCATCGGCGCGTACGTGCTCTACGTGGCCCTGCCCGTCATGCTGCTGCGCATCCTGGCCGGGTCGTCCGTGGACGACATCATGCACGGCGGGTTCTGGGCCGCCCTGGTCGCCGCCCAGCTCATCATCTACGGCCTGACCTACGCGGGGGAGTTCTTCCTGGGGCGGCGCGGCCACGGACCGGCGGCCGCCATCGCCATGGCGTCGAGCTGCTGCAACGCGGCCTTCATCGGCCTGCCCGTGGTCCTCAGCCTGATGCCGGGCAACCGCGAGGCCATGATCGCGGCCGGGCTGACCGTCATCATCCCCAATGCTGTCTTCGTGCCCTGCCAGATCGAGATGGAATTCCTCAAGCGCTCGGGCTCGGAGTCGGGCGGGGCCGTGGGCAAGATGGCCAAGGCCGTGTTCCTCAACCCGCTCATGCTGGGCATGTTCGCCGGGCTCGCCCTGGGGGCCACGGGCGTCGGGCTGTGGAAGCCCCTGGACAGGGCCGCCGAGCTGGTGGGCAACACCACCGCGCCGTGCATGCTCCTGGCCCTGGGCCTGGACCTGCGGGCCAAGCTGCGCGTCGGCCTCTCGGGCGACTGGAAGCGCCGTATGCCGCGCATCTCCGCCGTGGCCGCCATCAAACTGGTGCTCAACCCGATCCTGGCCTGGGCCCTGCTCTCGCTGTGCGGCGTCACCGGGACCTGGCTGGCCGTGGGCGTCATCCAGAGCGGCACGGCCACCGCGCTGGTCACCTACGTGGTGGCCGAAATCTACGGCTTCGTGTCCGAGGAGGTCGCCATGATCGCCGTGGTGACCAACGTCCTCAACCTGTTCTCCCTGGCCGTCATCGCGGCCGTGCTGCGCTCCATGGGGCTGATGTAGCGAGAGCGCCGACCACGCGAAAAAGCCCGGCCCCCCGCGTACGGAATGTACGCGGGGGGCCGGGCTTTTTCGCGCCGTGGCGGCGGGACGCGGCTTCGACCAGCTAACCCGCCGGGATGCCGAAGAGGGTCACGCCGAGGCAGACCAGGGCCAGGGCCGCGAAGAGCGCGGCGCGCATCCCCCGCCGGGCCACTGCCGCTTTGCCGGAATACAGAACGAAGAGCGCCACCAGGCATTGCAGGAAATAGAAGAGCGCAAAGGCGCGCGAGGCCTGGCTGATGATCTGGTAGACGTCGGTGAGCCAGGTCAGGCAGATGGACGCGGCCGAGACCAGCAGGTAGTTGTATTTGGCCGGAATCCGGCCCCGCAGGATCGCCTCCAACAGGCCGGAGCAGCCCGCGTCGTCGGCCGTGGAGGCCGAGAACTGACTGCCCACGGCGGTCAGGGTGAGGAGCAGGGGCAGGACCGGGGCGACGATGGCCGAGTAGCCCACGATGGCCGTGATGGAGGTGTCCGCCACCGCCCCGCCGTGGCCGACGACCACGGCCATGAGCCCCAGGAAGACCACGTAGATGCCCGCCGACACGAGCTGGGCCAGGCGCATGGTCCGGATGCGCTCCCCGGCCGGATGCTCGGACCCGAGGAAGCGCGAGGTCTCGAACCCCTGGACCACGATGAGCATGCCCATGACCAGGCGCAGGATGCGGGGCGCGTCCCCGGCCACGGGCAGGGCGGCCAGGCTCCAGGTCCCGCGCGCCAGGGCCGTGGCGTTGTAGAGGACCAGCCCGGCCACGAGCGCGGCGATCATGGCCAGGTTGAGGCCCACCACCACGCGCTCCACCCGCTCGATGCCGGACAGCCCGCGCAGGGCGCCGGTGACGCCGATGCCCGCCAGGATGGCCGTGACCAGGACCTTGCCGACCCACGGGCTCTGCGCGGCGAAGTAGTGCAGCCCGAACCCGGCCAGGAGCTGGAGGTAGTAGGAGACCGAGACGCAGTAGGCCCCGGCCAGGGCGATGTGGGAGAGCTTTTCCAGCACGCTGGCGGCGTCGTGCCAGCCCACGCGCTGGGCCCCGGCGGCGTGGGCCGCGTGCAGCCGGTGCTCGCAACGGTCGCCCGCGCAGGCCGGATGGCGCTCGAAGAGCGGCTCGCCGTAGCGGATGTTGAAGCGGATGACCGCGCCCACGCCGTAGGCCAGGACGAGCAGCCCGGCCATGGCCCAGACCGCCCAGTTGCCGATGTTGGCGTAGAGCAGCGGCGCGCAGACCAGGAACCCGCTGCCCATGATGGAGGCGAGCGGCGTGACCATGGCCCGCCAGGTGGACGACCCGGCCAGCGGGCGGTAGAACAGCAACACCCCGCCCACGACCAGGGCGGTGGCGACGACGACAAGGCTGGAGGCCGGTATCGGCACGTAGCGAGACTCCTCTCCGTTTCCCTCGCGCCGGAAGCGGCGCGGGGAGGAGGATACGCCACATGCGGGGCGAGGGCAAACGCCCCCTTCCCATTTCGCTCCTCGTGCCTATACTTGCCATTCGGGGACAAAGGGCTTATTCCCTACCCCTTCGAAAACAAGCCCCTTGGAGTATATAGTCATGGCTCAACTCGGCCCGCATATTTCCATCTCAGACGAGCAGCTCATCACCCGCGCCCTGGGCGTGGTCGACATGGAGCGCTACCAGAACTGGCCCGACGAGGTCAAAAAGCTCGCCTGCAACCTGGCCGCCGAACTCTTCCTGGTGCGCTACAACCCCTTCATCGATCCCGAGCTGGTCCGCAGCTCCGTGGAGCGGCGGCTCAACATGTCCAAGCCGCTCATCGACCGCACCTTCGCCAAAATCCTGACCATGGGCATCGAGCTCTTCTGGGAGCGCCACAACAACGAGCTCGCCTTCCGCGACGACATCATCCGCCGACTCGGGGCCTTCCTGCCCGAGGACGCCATCGGCAGCGAGCCGGGCTGCCGCATCGAGTCCGCCACCGACGCCACCGACCTGCGCATGGAGCTGCCCATGCTCGTCCTCTTTCCCGAGACCGAGGCGCAGATCCAGCATATCGTCCGGCTCGCCAACGAGATGCGCTTCGGCATCATCCCGCGCGGCGGCGGAACGGGCCTGACCGGCGGGGCCATCCCGGCCGAGGCGCGCTCCGTCATCCTCTCGCTCGCCCGGTTCAAGAAGGTCCTCGACATCGACACCACGGACCGGACCATCTCCGTCCAGTCCGGCGTCATCACCCTGAACGCCATCCAGGCCGCCGCCAAGAAGGGGCTGCTGCTCACCGTGGACCCGGCCTCCAAGGCGGGCTCCTCCCTGGGCGGCAACATCGCCGAGAACGCGGGCGGCCCCTTCGCCTTCGAGTACGGCACCACCATCGACAACATCCTGCGCTACCGCATGGTCCGGCCCGACGGCTCGCTCGTCGAGGTCCGGCGCAAGGACCACCCGCGCCACAAGATCTACAACGACGAGACCGCCGTCTTCGAGATTTTCGACCAGTCCGGCCAGCTCATCGACACCGTGGCCCTGCGCGGCGACGAGATCCGCGGCCAGGGGCTGGGCAAGGACGTGTCCAACAAGTACCTGGGCGGGCTGCCCGGCGTGCAGAAGGAGGGCGTGGACGGCATCATCACCGAGGCGACCTTCACCTGCCACCCGACCCTGGCCCACTCGCGCGTGCTTTGCATGGAGTTCTACGGCCGGTCCATGAAGAACGCCATGTACGTCATCAAGGACGTGGTCGGCCTGCGCGACACCATCCGCGAGGAGGGGGACCTGGTCAAGATTTCGGCCCTGGAGGAGTTCGGGGCCAAGTACGTCCGGGCCATCGAGTACCAGGCCAAGTCCATGCAGTACGAGGGCGACCCCATCTCCGTGCTCATCCTCCAGCTCGACTCCGACGACGAGACGGCCCTGGCCTCGGCCTGCCAGACCATCCTGGCCATCGCCCAGCCCTACGACGGCGTGGACGTCTTCATGGCCCGCAACGAGCGCGAGGCCGAAATATTCTGGGAGGACCGGCACAAGCTCTCGGCCATCGCCCGCCGCACCTCGGGCTTCAAGGTCAACGAGGACGTGGTCATCCCCCTCACGGTCATCCCCGAGTTCGCCGACTACCTGGAAACCCTGAACCTGGTCTACCTGGCCAAGATATACCGCGACACCCTGCTCAAGGTGGAAGACCTGGACGGCGTGAGCGGCCGCGACCCGGACATCGCCGAGGCGCGCAGGCGGATCAGGACCATCCTGGACGGCGAGATCACGGCCAGGGACATTTCCGAGACCGAGCAGGAGACGCAGTGCCGCTTCCTGTTCCTCAAGCTGCGCGACACCTATCCCCGGCTCGACCGCGAGATCAACGAGCTCTGGCACGAGCTGAAGCAGCGCCGCGTGGAGATCGCCAACCACATGCACGCGGGCGATGGCAACTGCCACGTCAACCTGCCGGTAAACTCCAACGACGCGGCCATGCTCGCCTCGGCCCACCAGGCGGCCGAGGAGGTCATGGCCAAGGTCAAGTCCATGGGCGGCGAGGTCTCGGGCGAGCACGGCATCGGCATCACCAAGATCGCCTTCCTGGACCAGGAGAAGATCGAGGCCCTGGCCGCCTACAAGAAGCTGGTGGACCCGAACGCGGTCCTCAACCCCGGCAAGCTCGTCCGGCGCGAACTGCCCAGCCAGCCCTTCACCTTCTCCTTCAACCGGCTCATCGGCGACCTGGACAATACCGCGCTGAGGGACAAGGAAGCGCTCATGGCGCTCCTTCGCAACATCCAGACCTGCACCCGCTGCGGCAAGTGCAAGCAAGTCTGCCCCATGTACTATCCCGACAAAGGGCTGCTCTACCACCCGCGCAACAAGAACATCGCCTTCGGCGCGCTCATCGAGGGCATCTACTACTCCCAGATTCAGACCGGCGAGCCCTCGCCCGCCCTGCTGGCCGAGCTGCGCTCGCTCATCGACCACTGCACGGCCTGCGGCAAGTGCCAGGCCGTCTGCCCGGTCAAGATCGACTCGGCCGGGGCCGCCCTGTCCATGCGCTCGTTCCTGGACTCCAAGGGCAAGTCCGGCCACCCGGTCAAGCAGTTCATCCTGCGCAACCTGGCCAAGAACCCGGCGGGCTCCCTGCCGACCACGGCCAAGCTGCTCTCCGTGGGCCAGTCCATCCAGGACAGGACCCTGGGCCTGGTCCCGGCCCGCTGGCTCGCGCGCATCCCGTCGCCCATCGCCAGCCGCACCCCGCACATGGACTACCACAACCTGTCCGAGGCCCTGCGCCTGGACCAGGGCTCGGTGTTCCGGAACCCCGGCGCGGACCGCGACGAGACGGTCCTCTACTTCCCCGGCTGCGGCGGCTCGCTCTTCTCCCGCTCCATCGGCATGGCCTCGGTCTACCTGCTGCTGCGGGCCGGAGTGAACGTGGTCCTGCCCGACCGCCACATGTGCTGCGGCTACCCGCTGCTCGCCTCGGGCTGCGAGGAGGCGTACAAGACCAACCGCCACCGCAACGTTCAGGCCTTCCTCGACCTGCTGGTCAAGACCGGCAAGGCCGGGCTCAAGGCCACCACCCTGCTCACGGCCTGCGGCACCTGCCGCGAGTCGCTCTCGAGCCACGACTTCTCGGGCGAGCTGGTGGAGCCGCTCGACCACCAGGACGTGGTCCAGTTCCTGCTGGAGCGCCTGCCCGCCGTGCGCCACACCGAGCCCGTGCTCTACCACGCCTCCTGCCACGCCGAGTGGGTGGACGCGCCCAAGGCCAAGGCGGCCGAGATCTACCGCTCGGCCCTGGAGAAGGCCACGGACACCCGGGTGGACCTCTCGCCCGGCTGCTGCGGCGAGTCCGGCCTGGGCGCGCTGACCAGCCCCGGCATCTACGGCAAACTGCGCGAGCGCAAGAAGATCCAGCTCACGGCGGACCTCGACGCGGACAAGGCGCGCCCCGTGGTGGTGGGCTGCCCGTCCTGCAAGGTGGGCATCAAGCGGTCCATGATGGAGCTCAAGCGGCCCAACCGGGTCCTGCACACCGTGGAGTACCTGGCCGAATGCGTGGGCGGCCCCAAGTGGAAGCGGGAACTGGACTCCCTGCTCGACGCGGTGGAGCGGAAGGGAGCCAACTGATCCGTCTCGCGCATTGACCGGGCGGTGACGGCGGGCTATGCTCCGGGCAAACACGGAGAAGCGCCATGCCCATCACCACCCGGCTGCTCACGTCCATCGCGGTC
>NZ_JAQUWN010000041.1 GCF_028692895.1 Pseudodesulfovibrio sp. | reverse complement strand
CCGACCCGCTCGGGCGGGACGCCCGGCGCATCGGGACCATCACCGACGCCAACCCCGGCAAGGTGGTCATGGTCACCCAGCTCGGCGGAAAGCGGCTGCTCGGAATGCTCGAAGGCGAGCAACTGCCCAGAATCTGCTAGGCGCATACGCATAATGATGAAAGGGGAGGGCGTCGTCCGGCGTCCTCCCCTTTTTTTGCGTCTTCCGCCCGCCGGCCGCGGACGAAAAAAAGGCCGCCCGGCGAGGGGCGGCCCGTAATGTCGTTGAAAAATCCGGTTAGCGGTTTCTGGCCTGGCGCTTGCGGTCCTCGATGAGCACGGCGGCGCGTTGGGCCAGGTACGTGATCTCGGGCTTGGAGATTTGGTCGTCCGCGCCCACGGATTCGCCCCGGTGGCGGAGCTTGTCCGTTATCAGCGAGGAGAAGAGGATGACCGGGATGTCGCGCAGGACCGGGTCTTCCTTGATCCGCCGGGTCAGGTGGTGGCCGTCCATTATCGGCATCTCGATGTCCGAGACGATGACCTGGACGAAATCCGTGATGGGTCGGCCTTCGTCGGCCGCGTTCTTCTTGATCTCCTGGAGCCGCTCCCAGCACTCCCGGCCGTTGTTGGTCTTTTCCACGCGGAAGCCCGCTTGGCCGAGCATGTCGCGGATCATCTCGCGGATGAGCGGGGAGTCGTCGGCGATGAGGGCGCGGTAGCGCTCCTCGGCGCTGAACTCGGCGTTCTCGTCCAGCTTGAGGCGCATGTCCGGGTTGAGCTCGGAGACGATGCGCTCCAGGTCGAGGATGAAGACGATGCGGTTGTCGAACTTGACCACGCCGGTGATGGAGTCGCTGGACAGGGCCGAGACGTACTTGTTCGGGGCCTCGACGTCCTCCCAACTGATGCGGTGGATGCGGGTGACGCCCGAAACCATGAAGGCGGACGTGACCTGGTTGAACTCCGTGACGATGATCTTGGGCGGCTCGTTCTCCACCCGCTTCTTCTTCAGCCAGACGGAGAGGTCGAGCAGGGGGATGATCTTGGAGCGCAGGTTGAACGCGCCGAGCACGGCCTGGTGGGAGACCTCGGGCATCTCCGTGATTTCGGGCATGCGGATGATTTCCAGCACCTTGGCCACGTTGACGCCGTAGAACCCCTTGCGGCTCGGCCGGAGCGCCCGCTGGCCTCCCTTGGGCTTGGCCTCGGTCTTGACGTCGACCTGGTTCAGTTCGGCGTCGTCGCTGGCCTTGGGTTCCTCTTCGAGATAGAACTCGACGATCTCCAGTTCATTGGTCCCCGCCTCAAGCAGGATGTCGCTCGTCTCCACGGACATGAAAGCACCGTTTCCTTGTTCAGAAGTGCGGAATGGATACGCCGTCGTCTCCGGTGATGTAACCGCTATTCGCAAATGACGTCAACAGCCGGTTCCTCGTCAGAGGGATCGGCCGGTTCCAGCCCGGCGATGACAGAGGCCGCCGCCTCCAGGGCTTCCCAGTCCGTGCATTGCAGCAGGGAGGCGCGCAGGGCGCGGATGCCCTTCAACCCCTTGGCGTAGCGCGGGATGATGGAGCGGATCTTGCGGAACGAGCGGCCGTCGCCCTCGAACTCGCGGGTCAGGCGGATGTGCTCGCGCACGATCCCGGCCAGGAACGCGCCGTCGCGGGGGACCATGGGCTCGCCCCGGCGCAGGGCGATGAACCGGGCGAATATGGACGGGTCGAAGAGCGCGCCACGGGCGAACATGATCGCGTCGACGCCCGTCTCCTCCAGGCAGCGGACGCCGTCCTCGGCCGTGTACAGGTCGCCCGAGCCGATGACCGGCAGGGAAACCGCGCGCTTGAGCTCGGCGAGCTTTTCCCAGTTGGCCTTGCCTGCGAACATTTGCTTGCCGTAGCGCGGGTGCAGGGTCAGCCAGTCGACGCCCGCGCCCTCCAGCCGCCGGGCCAGGTCGAGAAAAACCTCCTCGCCCTTCTCGAACCCCAGGCGGAACTTGACGCCGACGCGCCCGCCCTCGGGGTGGGCGGCGGCCTTCTCCACCATGATGGCCGCGATCTCCACGAGCTTGTCCAGGTCCTGCATGAGCTGCACGCCGCTGCCGGACTTGAGGACCTTGCGGACCGGGCAGCCCGCGTTGAGGTCGAAGTTGCGATAGCCCATGGACACCAGCTTCTCCATGACCGGGCCGAAGAACTGGGGCTCGGACCCGAAGAGCTGAAGGATCATGGGGTCGTCCTCCGGGCAGGTGGCGATGAGCCGCCTGGTCCCGGAGTTCTTGAAGGCCATGCCCTTGGCGCTGACCATCTCGGAGCAGCGCACGGCGCAGCCGTACCGCTTGGCCAGCAGGCGGAAGGGGAGGTCGGAATACCCGGCCAGCGGGGCCAGCCAGGGGTTGTCGGGGGTGATGGTGAAACCGCTCATGGGGTGGCATGTATAAGGATACGTGGGAGGAGTCAAAGGGAAAGCGGGGAAGTGCGTGCGAGAGCGATCGATATTGTGATGTCGGCAGGGAACTGCTACAGTGCGCGGCAATCGGGACTGCCGGAAGCGGGCCTGGCGTCGGTCGGCCGTCCCCAACCCATTTCGGAGGACGCATGCACATGCAAGGCAACACACTCAAGACGCTGCTGGCCGGGCTCGTGCTCGGGCTGTTTCCCCTGTTGCAGGGATGTCCCGCGCTGATCATTGTGGCCATCGCCTATTCGGGCGAGGACTATGCCACGGTGACGGTGGAAATCCCGCGAAGCGCCGACATGGTCTTCGACCATGCCCTCAAGCTCTCGGACGAGGGCGTGGAGGCGGCCACGGGCGAGCCCTACACGGTTGAGAAGGTCGCCAGGGCCAACTATTTCATGCGCATCACGGCGAAAGACGGTTCCTGGTGGCTTGAGCTGAACCTGGTTCCCCTTGACGGCCGGTCCTGCCAGTTGATCATGACCGGACGGAGCCCCGGCGATCTGGAGGCGCAGAAACATCGCGGCCTGGTGGCGGTCGAGCGGCTGTGCGACGACCTGGGGGTGCGCTACCGCGTGGTGGAGAACCCGTCCTGAAAGTGACGGTCTTCGGGCCGTGGCGCATGACGTTCCTGGAGGATACGAATCCCCGCCGCCGGGGGGCCGGAGCCTCTGGTTGAGGACCGGGACGTTTTTTTTGAAAAAATGGCGTCGCCAGGGTTGACAAAAACGGGGGTTACGCCTTAAACCGACCCGTCCTTGAGCGGATGGACGCGAAAGCGGCCGGCCGCCTCGGGACAAATTCCTCTTGCTTTTTGACATACTGGCGTATATAGACTTCGTTCCCGACTAGCTGGCGTAGCTCAATGGTAGAGCAGCTGATTTGTAATCAGCCGGTTGCGGGTTCAAGTCCCATCGCCAGCTCCATGGAAACAATGGTGGGGTTCCCGAGTGGCCAAAGGGAACAGACTGTAAATCTGTCGGCATTCGCCTTCGGAGGTTCAAATCCTCCCCCCACCACCATTTTACCGCGCTGTAGGAGGTGGTCCCGCGAGGGCCGCTGGTGACTACGGAGAGTGAGCGGGAATAGCTCAATTGGCTAGAGCATCAGCCTTCCAAGCTGAGGGTTGCGAGTTCGAGTCTCGTTTCCCGCTCCAAACTCTGGCCGCTCGCGTCACACCATCTCCTATAATAAATATAGCGGGCCGAGGCCCGCGCGAGCGCGCCGAGTGCGGCGCAGCATATCGGCTCAAGTTCGGTACCGTGTCCCCAGGGCTCGTGCCGTAAAATAGTATTTAGGACGCAAACTACCAACTTTTAGTAAGGGGATCCAAAATGGGTAAAGCTAAATTCGAACGCAGCAAGCCGCATGTCAACATCGGTACCATCGGTCACATCGACCACGGCAAGACCACGCTGACCGCCGCCATCACCAAGCTGGCCGCCATGGCCGGCCACGGCGAGTACGTCGCCTTCGACGAGATCGACAAGGCTCCCGAAGAGAAGGAGCGCGGCATCACCATCGCCACCGCTCACGTCGAGTACGAGACCGACAAGCGTCACTACGCCCACGTGGACTGCCCCGGTCACGCCGACTACATCAAGAACATGATCACCGGCGCCGCCCAGATGGATGGCGCTATCCTGGTTTGCGCCGCCACCGACGGTCCCATGCCCCAGACCCGTGAGCACATCCTGCTCGCCCGTCAGGTCGGCGTGCCCGCCATGGTCGTCTTCATGAACAAGTGCGACATGGTCGACGACGAGGAGCTCCTCGAGCTGGTCGAGATGGAAATCCGCGAGCTGCTCGACAAGTACGAGTTCCCCGGCGACGACATTCCGGTCATCCGCGGCTCCGCCCTGAAGGCCCTGGAGTGCGACTCCGTCGACGAACCCGCCGCCAAGCCCATCTTCGAGCTGCTGGAAGCCTGCGACAACTACATCCCCGAGCCGGAGCGCGACATCGACATGCCGTTCCTGATGCCCGTGGAAGACGTCTTCTCCATCTCCGGCCGCGGCACCGTCATCACCGGCCGTGTCGAGCGCGGCATCATCACCGTCGGTAACGAAATCGAGGTCATCGGCATCCGTCCGACCCTCAAGACCACCGTCACCGGCGTTGAAATGTTCCGCAAGCTGCTCGACCAGGGCCAGGCTGGCGACAACGTCGGCCTCCTGATCCGCGGCGTGAAGCGCGAGGAAGTGGAACGCGGCCAGGTCGCCGCCAAGCCGGGTTCCATCACCCCGCACACCAAGTTCAAGGCCGAGGTCTACGTCCTGTCCAAGGACGAGGGCGGCCGTCACACTCCGTTCTTCTCCGGCTACCGCCCGCAGTTCTACTTCCGCACCACGGACATCACGGGTGTCGTCACCCTGGCCGAAGGTGTCGAGATGGTCATGCCCGGCGACAACGCCACCTTCAACGTTGATCTGATCGCGCCCATCGCCATGGAAGCCGGTCTCCGCTTCGCCATCCGCGAAGGCGGCCGCACCGTCGGCGCTGGTGTCGTTACCGAGATCGTGGAGTAACTCCCATGCGCATCAATATTCAACTGCAGTGCACCGAGTGCAAGCGTAAGAACTACGCTACGCAGAAGAACAAGAAGAATACTACCGGACGCCTGGAGGTGCAGAAGTATTGTCCCTGGGACAAGAAGCACACCCTGCACAAGGAATCCAAGTAGCTTCGAATAGCGCAGGGGCATAGTTCCAACGGCTAGAACGCCGGTCTCCAAAACCGGATGTTGGGGGTTCGAATCCCTCTGCCCCTGCCAACCACGACTGAGATAGCGGACCAAGCGGGGTCCCGCCAAACCGGCGGGACCCCGCACCCCGCTCAATAATTTGGGAAACGAGAGTTATGGCCAAAAAGAAAGGCAAGATAGCCGCCGATAAGTCGGCCGAGCAGACGTCCCCGAACGGTCTCGTCCTCAAGGTCAAGGAGTTCATCGAATTCTTTGAGGAATCCAAGGTCGAGATCAAAAAGGTCGTCTGGCCGACCCGCAAGGAAACCGTCACCACGTGTGTGGCCGTGCTGGTCGTCAGCCTGGTCATAGCCCTGTACCTGGGCATAGTCGACCTCGCGCTCACCAAGATCGTCGAGGCAATTCTGTCCTAAGTCCCACGCTCGTCGAGCAAAGGCTGGATCACACAATGGATGTTACGCTGGAAAAGACTTCCCCCCGCGCACGCTGGTACATAGTTCACACCTACTCAGGGTTTGAGCAGCGCGTGGAGCAGACCATCAACGAAATGATGCGGACGGGTCAGGACAAGGGCCTCATCGAAGAGGTCGTCATGCCCACCGAGAAAGTCGTTGAGATGGTCAAGGGCGAGCGCAAGACCTCGACCCGGAAGTTCTATCCCGGCTACATCATGGTCAAGATGATCCTGACCGATGACTCCTGGCACCTGATCCAGTCCATCCCGCGCGTGACCGGGTTTGTCGGCGGCAAGAACCGCCCGACCCCCATGCGCGACAGCGAGGCTCTGAACATCCTCAGCATGATGGAGAGCCGCCAGGAAAAACCGCGTCCCAAGTTCAACTTCGACCGTGGCGACGAGGTGCGGGTCATCGACGGCCCGTTCAGCGGTTTCAACGGCGTCGTGGAAGAGGTCAACTACGACAAGGGAAAGCTCAAGGTCTCCGTCTCGATCTTCGGTCGGCAGACCCCCGTGGAGCTGGATTTTGTCCAGGTGGACAAAGGCTAGCCCCGAATATACTCGCTAACAGCGAATTTTCTCACCGAGGAATACAATGGCCAAGAAAGAATTAGGAAAGATCAAACTGCAGATCCCCGCGGGGAGCGCCAACCCGTCCCCGCCGGTCGGTCCGGCCCTGGGTCAGCACGGCGTGAACATCATGGAGTTCTGCAAGGCGTTCAACGCCCGGACGCAGGACCAGAAGGGGCTCATCATCCCCGTCGTCATCACGGTGTTTGCCGACCGTTCCTTCGACTTCGTCACCAAGACCCCTCCCGCCGCCGTGCTGCTGCTCAAGGCCGCCAAGCTCGAGAAGGGTTCCGGTGAGCCCAACAAGACGAAGGTCGGCAAGGTCACCCGTGCCCAGATCAAGGAGATCGCCGAACTCAAGATGGTGGATCTGAACGCCAACGACATCGAGAACGCCATGCTGCAGATCGAGGGCACCGCCCGCAGCATGGGCATCGAAGTCAAAGGCTAGTGAGGAAACAAGCAATGCCTAAGCATGGAAAGAAATACCGCAACGCCCTCGGCGAACGTGACGTCGTTCTGCGCCTTCCCGTCGAGGAAGGCGTGAAGGTCGCCATCGAAAGCGCCTACGCCAAGTTCGACGAGACCGTCGACGTTGCCATCAACCTGGGCGTCGATCCCAAGTACTCCGACCAGATGGTGCGCGGCGCCGTCAGCCTGCCCAACGGGCTCGGCAAGGACGTCCGCGTGGCCGTGTTCTGCAAGCCGGAGAAGGAAGCCGAGGCCAAGGCCGCCGGCGCCGACATCGCCGGCAGCGACGATCTGGTCGAGAAGATCCAGTCCGGCTGGCTCGACTTCGACAAAGCCGTCGCCACCCC
Source organism: Pseudodesulfovibrio sp. (assembly GCF_028692895.1). Classification (GTDB taxonomy): domain Bacteria; phylum Desulfobacterota; class Desulfovibrionia; order Desulfovibrionales; family Desulfovibrionaceae; genus Pseudodesulfovibrio. The sequence continues at coordinate 23,113 of NZ_JAQUWN010000041.1, read as the reverse complement.
CGACATGATGGCCCTGGTCGGCAAGATCGGCCGCGTGCTCGGCCCCCGTGGCCTGATGCCCAACGCCAAGACAGGCACCGTCACCATGGACGTGGCCAAGGCCGTCAGCGAGCTGAAGGCCGGCAAGGTCGAGTTCAAGGTCGACAAGGCGGGCATCGTGCACGCTCCCATCGGCAAGGTCTCCTTCGGTACCGAGAAGCTCTGCGAGAACCTCAAGACCCTGCTTTCCAAGGTCATGAGCCTCAAGCCGTCTTCCGCCAAGGGCACCTACATGAAGGGCGTGGCCGTGGCCACCACCATGGGGCCGGGCGTCAAGATCGACCCCCTGACCGTCCGCAAGTTTCTGGAAGCGTAACATTGGAATGCCGGACGCCCTTTCCCGGGGCGTCCAGTAGATAACGCACGGGAAGTTGAGTCAGAGAAGGCAGGTGGGGCCGTGTTCCCTTAATACCCTGCTCAGACAACGCTTTGACCTGCTTTCCGGGCCTAAGACGAGGAGTGGTAGATGAACAGGCAAGAGAAAGCCCAGATCATCGAGCAGCTGCACGAAAAGGCTGCGCGGGCAAGTATCGCCGTCGTCACCGACTTCAAGGGACTGACCGTGGAGGAACTCACCGTTCTTCGCGCCAAGTTCTACGAATTCGGTGTAGACTACCAAGTCGTCAAGAACACCCTGGCCCGGTTGGCTCTCAAGGACACCGAACACGGTGGCCTGAGCGAACACTTCAAAGAGAACTGCGCCGTCGCGCTTGGCTACGAAGACCCCGTGGCCCTGGCGAAGGTGCTGGCCGATTACGACAGGACGAACAAGAAGTTCGCCATCCGTTTCGGCTCTCTGGAAGGGAAGTTTCTTGATAGCGACGGCGTGAAGGAACTCGCCAAGATGCCCAGCAAGCCTGAGCTTCTGAGTTCCGTGCTCGGCACCATGCAGGCCGTGCCCCGCAATTTCGTGTGTCTGTTCGCAAACATCGAGCGCAAGCTTCTGTGGGCCCTGAGCGCCATCAAGGACCAGAAGGAAGCCGCGTAAAACAAGGTTCAAAGCGAATCATTTCAAGGAGAAATCACCATGGCTGATATCACCAAAGAACAGGTCGTCGAATTCATCGGCAACATGACCGTCCTGGAACTGTCCGAATTCATCAAGGAACTCGAAGAGGCTTTCGGTGTCGAGGCTGCCGCCCCCGCCGTCGCCGTCGCCGCCGCCCCGGCTGCCGCCGCTGCCGCCGAGGAAGAGGAGAAGACCGAGTTCGACGTCGTCCTGACCAATGCCGGCGGCAACAAGATCGCCGTCATCAAGGCCGTCCGCGCCATCACCGGCCTGGGCCTGAAGGAAGCCAAGGCTCTGGTTGACGAGGCTCCCAAGGCCGTCAAGGAAGGCGTGTCCAAGGACGAGGCTGACGACGCTGCCAAGCAGCTCACGGAAGCCGGCGCCGAAGTTGAAGTCAAGTAACTTCAGCACTCTACGCTAATCAAGGCAAAGAGCGCTCGCCCTGTTACAAGGGCGTTGCGCTCTTTGCTCTGTATGTATATATACTGGATAAATCGCTTCAAAATCTGGGTTTAAGCAATCAGACGGCTCGCCGTCCGCTCCTCGCAACAACATGCGTCCGGGTAGTCCGGCCATGGCTTAGCCCTCGTTTTTTTGACGCCTGTATCCACGACAGGCGTCGAGGCCGAGAGAGGGCGGGGGACCCCCAATTCCCCCGGGCCCCAACCATCAACCGCTCATGCATGAGGGTACAATGGGTCGACTCAGAAAAACATTCGGTAGCATCGTCAACACGCTCCCCATCCCGCACCTGCTGGAACTCCAGACCGGTTCCTACAAGCGTTTCCTCCAGGAGAACGTCCCTCCTGCCAGCAGAGGGGATGTCGGGCTCGAAGGCGTGTTTCGGTCAGTGTTTCCCATTGAAGATTTCAACAAGACCGCTAGCCTTGATTTTGTCAGTTACGAAATTGGTGAACCCAAGTACGACGTCGATGAGTGCATCTCGAAGGGCCTGACCTTCGAGACGCCCATTCGTATCACTGTCCGTCTCGTAGTTTTCGACGTGGATGAAGAAACGGACAACCGCACCATTCGTGACATCAAGGAACAGGACATATACTTCGGGACCATCCCGCTGATGACCGAGAAGGGCACTTTCGTCATCAACGGCACCGAGCGCGTCATCGTCAACCAGTTGCAGCGCTCCCCCGGCATCATCTTCGAGCATGATTCCGGCAAGTCCCATTCCAGCCGCAAGGTGCTCTATTCCTGCCGCATCATCCCCATGCGAGGCTCCTGGCTGGATTTCGACTTCGACCACAAGGACATCCTGTACGTGCGCATCGACCGGCGCCGCAAGATGCCCGCCACCATTCTGCTCAAGGCCATGGGCCTGTCGCGCGCCGACATCCTCGAGTACTACTACGAGATCGAGACGTACAACCTGCTCAAGACCAAGGTGCAGCGCCACGTGGTGGAGAACCAGTACCGCAAGGAACCCGCGTACGCCGAGATCAAGGTCGGCGACAAGGTCCTGGTGGAGAAGGGCGCTCCCATCACCAAGGCGGCGTGGAAGAAGATGGTCCGCGGCGAGGTCAAGACCATGGATGTCGATCCCGACACCCTGGTCGGCCAGTACCTGGCCCGCGACCTGGTGGACGGCAACGGCGAGGTCATCGCCGAGGCCGCCGACGAGCTGACCGCCGAACTGATCGGCCGCATCCGCGACGCGGGCGTCAAGGAACTGAACGTGCTGCACACCCGCGGCATGGACGTTTCCTCCTCCCTGCGCGACACCCTGCTGCTCGACAAGACCTCGGACGTTGAGTCCGCCCAGATCGAGATCTACCGCCGCCTGCGGCCCAGTTCGCCGCCCACCCCGGAGATCGCTGCCAACTTCTTCGAGAACCTCTTCCGTTCGGCCGACTACTACGACCTGTCGAGCGTGGGCCGGTACAAGCTCAATTCCCGCCTGGGCCAGGAGACGGACCTTTCCATCCGCACCCTGACCAACGAGGACATCCTCCTCGCGGTGAAGGAGCTGATCCGCCTCAAGGACACCCACGGCCCGGCCGACGACATCGACCACCTTGGCAACCGTCGCGTCCGCCCGGTGGGCGAGCTGGTGGAGAACCAGTACCGCATCGGCCTGGTCCGCATGGAGCGCGCCATCAAGGAGCGCATGTCGCTCCAGGAAGTGGCCACCCTGATGCCCCATGACCTGATCAACCCCAAGCCGGTTGCCGCCGTGCTGAAGGAGTTCTTCGGAACCTCCCAGCTCAGCCAGTTCATGGACCAGACCAACCCGCTCTCCGAGGTCACCCACAAGCGCCGCCTGTCGGCCCTGGGCCCCGGCGGCCTGACCCGCGAGCGCGCGGGCTTCGAGGTGCGCGACGTGCACACCTCGCACTACGGCCGCATCTGCCCCATTGAGACCCCGGAAGGACCGAACATCGGCCTGATCGTCTCGCTGACCACCTACGCCAAGGTCAACGACTACGGGTTCATCGAGACCCCGTACCGCAAGGTGGTGGACAAGCAGATCACCCCGGACGTCACCTACTACGACGCCTCCCGCGAGGCGGGCGAGGTGGTGGCCCAGGCCAACGCCCCGCTGGACGACAACGGCGTGTTCGTCAACCAGCGCGTCAACGGCCGCATCAGCGGCGAGGTTCAGCTCGTCCTGGCCGAGGAAGTGACCTGCATGGACATCAGCCCGAGCCAGACGGTCTCCATCTCGGCCGCGTTGATTCCGTTCCTGGAACACGACGACGCCAACCGCGCCCTGATGGGCTCGAACATGATGCGCCAGGCCGTGCCCCTGCTCCAGGCGGAGCAGCCGCTGGTCGGCACCGGCATGGAAGGCCCGGTCGCTCGCGACTCCGGGGCCTGCGTGCTGGCCGAGGAGGACGGATACGTCCACTACGTGGATGCCGAGCGCCTCATCGTCAACTACGAGAACGGCATCTACCCGAACTCGGGCGGCGCCAAGCATTACCAGCTCCAGAAATGGCACAAGTCCAACCAGAACTCCTGCTTCGGCCAGCGCCCCAAGGTGCAGGTCGGGCAGAAGGTCAAGAAGGGCGACGTGCTGGCCGACGGCCCGGGCATCGACGACGGCGAACTCGCCCTCGGCAAGAACCTGCTCGTGGCCTTCATGCCCTGGTGCGGCTACAACTACGAAGACTCCATCCTCATCTCCGAGCGGATGGTCAAGGAGGACGTGTACACCTCGATCCACATCGAGGAGTTCGAGCTCGTCGCCCGCGACACCAAGCTGGGACCCGAGGAAGTAACCCGCGACATCTCCAACGTCTCCGACGAGATGCTGCGCAACCTCGATGAATGCGGCATCATCCGCATCGGTGCGCGCGTCAAGCCGGACGACATCATGGTCGGCAAGATCACGCCCAAGGGCGAGACCCAGCTGACCCCCGAGGAGAAGCTGCTGCGCGCCATCTTCGGCGACAAGGCCCGCGACGTGAAAAACACGTCCCTCAAGGTGCCGCCGGGAATCGCCGGAACCATCGTCGACGTCAAGGTCTTCAACCGCCGTTCGGCCGAAAAGGACGATCGGACCAAGGCCATCGAAGAAGCCGAACTGGCCGCCTTCGACGCCAAGGAGATGACCCATGTCGCCGCCCTGACCGACACCACCCGCGACCGCATCTGGGATGTGGTCAAGGGCGAGAAGATCAAGAAGGACATCGTCGGCTCCAAGAAGACCGTGCTCGGCAAGACCGGCGAGGTCGTGGACCGCGAGGCCCTGGACGGCGTGCCCGTCAAGAAGCTTCTCGGCGTGTTCGACAAGGAGGCTGGCGATCAGGTCAAGATGATCGTGGCCGACTACGAGCAGCAGATTCAGTTCATCAAGAACATATACGACGTGAAGCGCGAAAAGGTGACCGAGGGCGACGATCTGCCTCCCGGCGTCATCAAGATGGTCAAGGTCTACGTCGCCGTGAAGCGGAAGCTCTCCGTGGGCGACAAGATGGCCGGCCGTCACGGCAACAAGGGCGTCGTCTCCTGCATCCTGCCCGAAGAGGACATGCCGTTCTTCGCGGACGGCACCAGCATGGACATCGTCCTGAACCCGCTGGGCGTTCCCTCCCGTATGAACATCGGGCAGATCATGGAGACCCACCTGGGCATGGCCGGGCGCAAGCTCGGCGAGCAGCTCTACGCGGAGCTGGAGGCCGGTCTCGGCAACCTGCGCGAGAGAGCCAAGCAGGTGCTCGGGACCAGGGAGATGGCCGAAACCATCGACTCCATGTCCGACGAGGAGTTCATTGAATCCGTCAAGGCCTCCCGCAGCGGCATCGTCGCCAAGACGCCGGTGTTCGACGGCGCGCAGGAGGAGGAGATCTGGAACTGGCTCGTCGATGCCGGATGCAGCGACGACGGCAAGTTCGTCCTCTATGACGGCCGCACCGGTGAGCCCTTCCACAGCCGCGTCACCGTGGGCATCATGTACTACCTCAAGCTGCACCACCTGGTTGACGAAAAGATTCACGCCCGGTCCACCGGCCCCTACTCCCTGGTCACCCAGCAGCCGCTGGGCGGCAAGGCCCAGTTCGGCGGCCAGCGCCTCGGCGAAATGGAAGTCTGGGCCCTGGAGGCCTACGGCGCCGCCTATCTTCTGCAGGAGTTCCTCACCGTCAAATCCGACGACGTGCAGGGCCGCGTGAAGATGTACGAGAAGATCGTCAAGGGCGACAACTTCCTGGAAGCCGGCCTGCCGGAGTCCTTCAACGTCCTGGTCAAGGAACTCATGTCGCTGGGTCTGGATGTGACCCTGCACTACGAGGACCGCAAGCGTTCCGCGACGCAGGGGCCCGCCCCCGCGTTCCCGGGCGGACCCAGGCCGTTGGTCGACTAGACGCGCTGCAATTCGATGATTGGCCCGGCCGGGCCCGATGGGCTCGGCCGGGCATCAGATAACTTTAGACGATAGGGGATATCCATGACGTTGGACGATCTGTTCACACTCCGTGGAGCGCCGAACCAGGCGGCCCAGGGCCGAAACCTGAAGGCCATCCAGATATCCATCGCGTCGCCCGAGACCATTCGCGAATGGTCCTACGGCGAAGTGAAAAAACCGGAAACCATCAACTACCGCACCTTCAAGCCCGAGCGGGACGGCCTGTTCTGCGCCAAGATCTTCGGGCCGGTGAAGGACTACGAGTGCAACTGCGGCAAGTACAAGCGCATGAAGCATCGCGGCATCGTCTGCGAGAAGTGCGGCGTCGAGGTCATCGCCTCGAAGGTCCGCCGCGAGCGCATGGGCCACATCGAGCTGGCCGCTCCCGTAGCCCATATCTGGTTTCTGAAGACCCTGCCCTCCAAGATCGGCACGTTGCTCGACATCACCATGGCCGACCTGGAGAAGGTGCTGTACTTCGACTCCTTCATCGTGCTTGATCCGGGCGAGACCCCGCTCAAGAAGCACCAGGTGGTCAGCGAGGACCAGTACTTCCAGGTCATCGACCACTTCGGCGAGGATGCGCTGAAGGTCGGCATGGGCGCCGAAACCGTGCGCACCATGCTGGAGGCCCTGGACCTGCCGACCCTGCGCGTGGAACTGCGCGAGGAGGCCGAGTCCACCCGGTCCCAGACCAAGAAGAAGAAAATCACCAAGCGGCTCAAGATCGTCGAGGCCTTCCTGGAGTCCGGCAACAAGCCCGAGTGGATGATCATGGAAGTGATTCCCATCATCCCGCCCGAGCTGCGCCCGCTGGTCCCCCTGGACGGCGGCCGTTTCGCCACCTCGGACCTCAACGACCTGTACCGCCGGGTCATCAACCGCAACAACCGCCTCAAGCGGCTGCTGGAGCTCGGCGCGCCCGAGATCATCATCCGCAACGAGAAGCGCATGCTGCAGGAGGCCGTCGACGCCCTGTTCGACAACGGCCGCCGCGGCCGGGCCATCACCGGCACCAACGGCCGCCCGCTCAAGTCGCTCTCCGACATGATCAAGGGCAAGCAGGGCCGGTTCCGCCAGAACCTGCTCGGCAAGCGCGTCGACTACTCCGGCCGTTCGGTCATCACCGTGGGCCCGAAGCTCAAGCTGCACCAGTGCGGCCTGCCCAAGAAGATGGCGCTCGAACTCTTCAAGCCGTTCATCTACGCCGAGCTGGAGAAGCGTGAGATCGCCACCACCATCAAGTCGGCCAAGAAGATGGTCGAGCGTGAAGACCTGGTGGTCTGGGACATCCTCGAGGACGTGGTCCGCGAGTACCCGATCATGCTCAACCGCGCCCCGACCCTGCACCGCCTGGGCATTCAGGCCTTCGAGCCGCTGCTCGTCGAGGGCAAGGCGCTCCAACTGCACCCGCTCGTCTGCTCCGCCTACAACGCGGACTTCGACGGCGACCAGATGGCCGTTCATGTGCCGCTGTCCGTCGAGGCGCAGATCGAGTGCCGCGTGCTCATGATGTCCACCAACAACATCCTGAGCCCGTCCAACGGTTCGCCCATCATCAACCCGTCCCAGGACATCGTCCTCGGCCTGTACTACCTGACCACGCCGCGCTCCTTCGAGCTGGGCGAGGGCATGATCTTCTCCGGTCCGGAGGAGGTTATCGCGGCCTACGACCACGGCGTGGTCGGCCTGCACGCCCGGATCAAGGTGCGCATGAACGGCGAGCTGGTGGAGACCACCACCGGGCGCATCATCGTCAGCGAACTGCTGCCGGAAAAGGTGCCCTTCGAGATGGTCAACCTGGTGCTCAACAAGAAGAACATCGCCGCCCTGGTCGCCGGAACCTACCGTCTGGCGGGCACCAAGGCCTCGGTCATCCTGTGCGACCGCATCAAGGACCTGGGCTACGAGTACGCCACCCGCGCGGGCGTGACCATCGGCGTCAAGGACCTCAAGATCCCGGACAAGAAGGCGCACCTGCTGGAAGTCGCCCACAACGAGGTGGAGGAGATCGAGGTCCAGTTCCAGGACGGCATCATCACCCGTACTGAAAAGTACAACAAGGTGGTCGACGTCTGGACCAAGGTCACCAACGACATCTCCAACGAGATGATGCAGGAGATGAGCACGGACGTCCTCGTGGACCCGAAGACCGGGGCCACCGAGGTCAACTCCAGCTTCAACCCCATCTACATGATGGCCACCTCCGGCGCCCGAGGCAACCAGGACCAGATGCGGCAGCTCGCGGGCATGCGCGGCCTGATGGCCAAGCCGTCCGGCGAGATCATCGAGACGCCCATCACGGCTTCGTTCCGCGAAGGCCTCTCGGTCCTCCAGTACTTCATCTCCACCCACGGCGCGCGCAAGGGCCTCGCGGACACGGCGCTCAAGACCGCCAACTCCGGTTACCTGACCCGCCGCCTGGTGGACGTCGTCCAGGACGTGACCATCTCCGAACTGGACTGCGGCACCGTGGACGGCCTTGAGCTCACCCACCTCATCAAGGGCGGCGAGATCAAGGAACGCCTGGCCGAACGGGTCCAGGGCCGCGTCTCCATGTTCGACGTCTACGACGAGGACTCCGGGGAGCTGATCGTTCCCGCGGGCACCCTCATCGACGAGAACTACGCCCGGAAGATCGACGCCTCCGGCGTCAACTCCATGACCATCCGCTCCGGCCTGACCTGCAAGTCCAAGCACGGCATCTGCGCCGCCTGCTACGGACGCGACCTGGCCCGTGGCCACCTGGTCAACGTGGGCGAGACCGTGGGCATCATTGCGGCCCAGTCCATCGGCGAGCCGGGCACCCAGCTCACCATGCGCACCTTCCACATCGGCGGCACCGCGTCCAAGGAGATCGAATCGTCCTCCATCGAGTCGCAGCACAACGGCCGCGTGGTCATGTCGCGCATGCGCACCGTCGTCAACTCCGACGGCCACAAGATGGTCCTCGGCAAGAGCTGCCAGGTGGGCATCGTGGACGAGCAGGGGCGTGAGCGCGAGAAGTACGTGCTTCCGTCCGGCGCGCGCCTGCTGGTGGACGAGGGCGCCGAGGTCAAGAAGGGCACGGCCCTGGCCGAGTGGGACCCCTACATGGAGCCCTTCATCGTCGACGCCTCCGGCACCATCCAGTTCAAGGACATCATCGAAGGCAAGACCGTCCAGGAGGACCGCACCTCCAAGGCGTCCTTCACCATCATGGAATACCGCACCACCAACTTCCGCCCGTCCGTAGCCCTCTTCGGCGACGACGGCGCGCCGGTGAAGCGGCCGGGCACCGACATCGACGCCCACTTCGCCATGCCGGTGGGCGCCATCCTGATGGTCAAGGACGGCGACAAGGTCCAGGCGGGTGACGTCATCGCCCGTAAGCCCCGCGAATCCTCCAAGACCAAGGACATCGTCGGCGGTCTGCCGCGCGTCGCCGAGCTCTTCGAGGTGCGCAAGCCCAAGGACCTGGCCGTTGTCTCTTCCATCGACGGCATCGTCACCTTCGGCGCCGAGACCAAGGGCAAGCGCAAGGTCGTCGTCACCCCCGAGGTGGGCGAGCCCAAGGAGTTCCTCATTCCCAAGGGCAAGCACATCACCGTCCAGGAGGCGGACTTTGTGGAGGCGGGCGACCTGCTGACCGAAGGCTCCCCGGAACTGCACGATATCCTGCGGATCAAGGGCGAGAAGTACCTGGCCCGCTACCTGGTCGAGGAAATCCAGGACGTGTACCGGTTCCAGGGCGTCAACATCAACGACAAGCACATCGAGATCATCGTGCGCCAGATGCTGCGCAAGGTGTCCATTCTCGAGCCTGGCTCCACCTCCTTCCTGATCGGCGAGCAGGTGGACAAGCAGCGGTTCATGGAGGAGAACTCCAAGGTCGCGGCTGAGGGCGGCACCCCCGCCATCGCCGAGACCCTGGTCTTGGGCATCACCCAGGCCTCCCTGTCCACGGACTCCTTCATCTCGGCGGCCTCCTTCCAGGAGACCACCAAGGTGCTCACCGAGGCCGCGCTGCGCGGCAAGTCCGACTCCCTGCACGGGCTCAAGGAGAACGTCATCGTCGGCCGCCTGGTGCCCGCCGGCACCGGTTTCCGCAAGTACACGGACACCGGCATCCAGGTCCCGGACCAGCAGGAGCGTCCCGACAAGTTCCTTGAGGAATTGGAAGAACATCCGCTCCTGGTGGAAGTGGACCGGTAATATAATTGTAATAGAAGCGTTAACATGTTGATAAAGCAGGAGAGGGGCTCCCTCTCCTGCTTTTTTGAGACCGATTTGCGTTTGGGGCCGGAAAAGATAGGCCCAAATCCCTTGACAAGAGCGGAGATTTGGGAGTATTTGCGGTCCTCTTTGCGCGAGTTGTCTCGCGATGGTAATGTATTAACTATCGATTGGAGGATGAATGCCTACCATTAACCAGTTGATCCGCAGCGGCCGCAAGGCGATGCCCAAGCGGAAGAAGACCCCGGCCCTGATGGAATGCCCCCAGCGCCGCGGCGTCTGCACCAGGGTGTACACCACGACCCCGAAGAAGCCGAACTCCGCGCTTCGCAAGGTCGCCCGTGTCCGCCTGACCAACGGCATGGAAGTGACCGCCTACATCGGCGGCGAAGGCCATAATCTTCAGGAACACTCCGTGGTTCTGATCCGTGGCGGTCGTGTAAAAGACCTTCCCGGTGTCCGTTACCACATCGTTCGCGGCTCCCTCGATACCTCCGGTGTCGACGATCGTCGCCGCGGCCGTTCCAAGTACGGCACCAAGCGCCCGAAGTAAGGTTATAGCATTTTCGTAACGCCCGGGGTGGGATGACAAAGTAGGGCGGAGGCTGCCCGAAATAATGTCCCCCCGGCCGAAATCCAAGGAGAGAAAAATGCCTCGTAAAGGTCCTGTCACCAAGCGACAGATCCTGCCGGATCCCGTATACGGCAGCAAACTCATCACCCGCTTCATCAACCGTCTCATGATCGACGGCAAGAAGAGCGTCGCTGAAATCATTTTTTACAAGGCCGTGGAGAACCTGGCCCAGAAGACCAACGAAGAGCCGCTGAAGGCCTTCGAAAAGTGCCTGGACAACGTTCGTCCCGCCCTGGAGGTCAAGTCCCGCCGTGTCGGCGGCGCGACCTATCAGGTGCCCATGGAAGTCCGCCCCGACCGTCAGACCGCGCTCGCCATCCGCTGGATGATCAACTACGCGCGCGGCCGCGGCGAAAAGGGTATGGTCGCCCGTCTTTCCGGCGAGCTGCTGGATGCCTTCAACAACCGCGGTGGCGCCGTCAAGAAGCGCGAAGACACCCACAAGATGGCTGAAGCCAACAAGGCTTTCGCTCACTACCGCTGGTAGAGTCGGAGAGTATACAGTGCCCAGAAAGGTTCCCAGAGAGAAACAGCGCAATATCGGGATCATGGCCCACATCGATGCGGGCAAGACCACGACCACCGAGCGTATCTTGTTCTACACCGGCGTGTCCCACAAGATCGGTGAGGTCCATGACGGCGAGGCCACCATGGACTGGATGGTCCAGGAGCAGGAGCGCGGCATCACCATCACTTCCGCCGCCACCACCTGCTTTTGGAAGGAGCACCGCATCAACATCATCGACACGCCCGGCCACGTCGACTTCACCATGGAAGTCGAGCGCGCCTTGCGCGTCCTTGACGGCGCGGTGGCCGTGTTCGACTCCGTCGCCGGCGTCGAGCCCCAGTCCGAGACCGTGTGGCGTCAGGCCGACCGGTACCACGTCCCCAGAATCGCGTTCGTCAACAAGATGGACCGCATCGGCGCGGACTTCTTCCGTTGCGTCCATATGATGAAGAATCGTCTCGGCGCCAAGGCCGTGCCCCTGCAGTTGCCCATCGGCGCCGAGGACAACTTCGAAGGCGTCGTCGACCTCATCGAGAGCAAGGCCTACATCTACGATCACAAGGACCACGGCGCGAGCTTCTCCACCGTCGAGATCCCCGCTAACATGCAGGACCAGTACGAAGAGATGCGCGCCGAGCTGATCGAAGCCATCGCCGAGGAGGATGAAAGCCTTCTCGAAAAGTACATGGCCGAAGAGCCGCTGACCCCCGAGGAACTGCGCGAGGGCGTGCGCAAGGCCACCGTGAGCCTGTCCATCTGCCCCGTGCTCTGCGGCACCGCTTTCCGCAACAAGGGCGTCCAGCCTCTGCTCGACGCGGTTGTCGACTACCTGCCTTCCCCGCTGGACATCCCGGCCATGAAGGGCGTGGATCCGAACAACGGCGAAGATATCGAGTGCCCCTGCGACGACGACAAGCCCATGGCGGCCCTGGCCTTCAAGCTCGCCACCGACCCGTTCGTCGGCCATCTGACCTTCCTGCGCCTCTACTCCGGTTGCATCGAGAGCGGCGCCACCGTGGTCAACGCAACCACCGGGAAGAAGGAGCGCATCGGCCGTCTGCTGAAAATGCACGCCAACAAGCGTGAGGAAATAAAAGAGGCGTACGCCGGTGACATCGTCGCCGCCGTCGGCCTCAAGAACGTGGCCACCGGTGACACCCTGTGCGACCCCAAGCTGGTCGTCGCCCTGGAGTCCCTGGACATCCCGGAACCCGTCATCGAGGTGGCCATCGAACCCAAGACCAAAGCCGACCGCGACCAGCTGTCTCAGGCCCTTGCCAAGCTCGCGAAGGAGGACCCCTCCTTCCGCGTCAAGGGTGATGAAGAGACCGGCCAGACCCTGATCGCCGGAATGGGAGAGTTGCACCTGGAAATCATCGTTGACCGCCTCCTCAGGGAGTTCAACGTGAACGCCAACGTGGGCGCCCCCCGCGTTGCGTACAGGGAAACCATCTCCGCGCCGAGCAAGGTTGACGTCAAGCATGCCAAGCAGTCGGGTGGCCGTGGCCAGTACGGCCACGTTGTCCTCGAAATCGAGCCCAACCCCGAGAAGGGCTACGAGTTCGTGGACGAGATCAAGGGCGGCGTGATTCCGAAGGAATACATCCCCGCCGTTGACAAGGGCATCCAGGATGCCATGAAGAACGGCATCATCGCCGGGTTCCCTGTGGTCGATGTGAAGGTCAAGCTGGTCTTCGGCTCCTTCCACGAAGTCGACTCCAGCGAGCAGGCCTTCTACATTGCCGGTTCCATGGCGGTCAAGGAAGCCTGCAGGCAGGCCAAACCGATCCTGCTTGAACCGATCATGTCGGTTGAAGTCGTCACCCCCGAGGATTACCTCGGCGACGTGATGGGCGACCTCAACGGACGCCGCGGCCGTGTGGGCGAAATGGAAGCCCGCCCGGGCGTGCAGGTCGTGCGCTCCTTCGTGCCTCTGTCCGAGATGTTCGGATATGCCACGGACCTTCGTTCGAAGACCCAGGGCCGCGCGACGTTCACCATGCAGTTCGACCACTACGAGAGGGTACCGAACAACCTGGCTGAAGAATTGATGGCAAAGAAAGATTAACGTCGATCCGGGATTTTCCCTTTGCTTGACATGCAGGGGGTCGGGGGGGTATTCAACCCGACCGCTCATGTGATGCATGTTCGTCAATGTACGACGAGTAAAGATAAATCCTTTGAGGAGAAAGCACTATGGCTGCTTCGATGGCGAGTGATCGCATCCGAATCAAACTGAAAGCATACGACTACCGTATTCTCGACAAGGCGGTTAACGAAATCGTTGACACCGCCCGGAATACCGGTGCGGCCATTGCCGGCCCCGTGCCGCTGCCCACCGACATCCACCGGACCACCATCCAGAAGTCCGTGCACGTGGACAAGAAGTCCCGCGAGCAGTTCGAGATGCGCATCCACAAGCGCCTTCTGGACATTCTCGAACCCACTCAGCAGACTGTTGATGCCCTGGGCAAGCTCTCGCTTCCCGCCGGTGTGGACGTCGAGATCAAGCTCTAGGAGTTGTCGTTATGGCTAAGACTCTTGGTATTCTCGGAAGAAAGCTGGGCATGACCCGCATCTTCCAGGATGATGGAACGGTGTGTCCCGTCACGGTCATCGCAGCCGGGCCCTGCCCGGTCATGCAGATCAAGACGCAGGACAAGGAAGGCTACAACGCCCTGCAGCTCGGCTATGAGACCATCGCCGAGGGCAAGGTGAACAAGCCGCTCAAAGGCCATATGGCCAAAGCGGGCAAGGCGCTGTACCGCCACCTCAAGGAATTCCCCTTGGAGGTCGTGGAAGGTTACGAGCTCGGTCAGGAAATCACCGTGGACATCTTTGCCACCGGGGACATGGTCAAGGTGACCGGGACCTCCAAGGGCAAGGGCTTCCAGGGTGTCATGAAGCGCCACAATTTCCGTGGCGCGGGTGCGTCCCACGGCGCCGAGAAGATCCATCGCGTTCCCGGTTCCGTCGGTAATGCCACCTATCCCGGCCGTGTCTGGAAGGGCAAGAGAATGCCCGGACAGATGGGGAACGCCCGTGTGACCGTGTCCAACGTGGAAATTGTCGATGTCAGGCCCGAGGACAACGTCCTGGTGGTCAAGGGCCAGATTCCCGGTCCCACCAACGGCCTCGTCATGATCCGCAAGAACGGTTAAGCGAGGTACTTATCATGGCAAAAATTCAAGTTGTCGATCAGAATAATACGAAAGTGGGCGACATCGAGCTGGCCCCCGAGGTCTTCGAGGTTGAAGTCCGTCCCGAGATTCTCAACCTGGTCGTCCGGTCCCAGCGCGCCGCCATGCGGCAGGGCACCCACGCCACCAAGACCCGCGGCATGAAGTCTGGCGGCGGCCGCAAGCCCTGGCGCCAGAAAGGCACCGGCCGCGCCCGCTCCGGCTCCAACCGTTCGCCCGTGTGGCGCGGCGGCGCGATCCTCTTCGGCCCCCAGCCGCGCGACTACGACTTCAAGGTCAACAAGAAGGTCCGCAAGCTGGCCCTGCAGATGGCCCTGTCCTCCCGCGTCTCCGAGGAGAAGCTGACGGTGGTCAAGTCCATCGAGCTGGCCGAGGCCAAGACCAAGGCGTTCGCCGACGTGGCGAGCAAGCTCGGGATGACCAAGGCGCTGCTGGTGGCCAAGGATGCGGACGAGAAGCTGATGCTCTCGGCTCGCAACATGCCCCACATCAAGGTCATCGAAGCCGAAAAGCTGAATGTTTACGACGTGCTGCTGTATCCCGAACTGGTCATGTTCGAGGCCGCCGCCCAAGACGTTCAAGAGAGGTTGAAGTAATGGATTACTCCAAAGTTCTGCTCAAGCCCGTTGTCTCCGAGAAGGCCAACGAGGCCAAGGAGAAGGCCAATCACGTCTCTTTTTACGTCCACCCCGACACCAACAAGATCGAGGTGAAGAAGGCCGTGGAAGCCGCCTTCGACGTCAAAGTCGAGTCCGTGAACATCATCAGCAAGAAAGCCATGCCGCGCAAGAAGTTCGGGCGGGTCACCGGGCGTATCCCCGGGTACAAGAAGGCCTACGTGAAGCTTGCCGAAGGCGATAAGATCGAAATCTTCGAAGGAGTGTAAGCAATGGCTACCCGTAAGTTGAAGCCTACTTCTCCGGGCCGCCGGTTCCAGACGATCTCGGATTTCGCCGAGATCACCCGGACCACTCCCGAGAAGTCGCTGACCAAGGGCCTTACCAAAAAGGCCGGCCGGAACAACAATGGTCGCGTCACCTCCCGTCGCCGTGGCGGCGGTCACAAGACGCTGTATCGTCTGATCGACTTCAAGCGCAACAAGCTCGGCGTTCCCGCCAAGGTTGCCGAAATCGAATACGATCCGAACCGCAGCGCCCGCATCGCCCTCCTGCACTACGCGGACGGCGAGAAGCGCTACATCCTGGCCCCGGTGGGCCTGAACCAGGGCGACTCCGTGCTTTCGGGCGAAGGCGCCGACATCAAGCCGGGCAACGCCCTGCTGCTGGCGAACATCCCCACCGGTACCGTGGTGCACAACATCGAGCTGTATCCCGGCAAGGGCGGCCAGTTCTGCCGCTCCGCCGGCACCTACGCCCAGCTGATCGCCAAGGAAAGCAAGTACGCGCTTTTGCGCATGCCTTCCGGCGAAGTGCGCAAGGTCCTCGCGGCCTGCTGCGCCACCATCGGCCAGGTCGGTAACATTCAGCATGAGAATATCAAGATCGGCAAGGCTGGCCGCAATCGTTGGCTCGGTCTCCGTCCGAAGGTCCGTGGTGTTGCCATGAACCCCATCGATCACCCGCACGGTGGTGGTGAGGGTCGCAGCTCCGGCGGTCGCCACCCGGTTTCCCCGTGGGGCACTCCCGCCAAGGGCTACAAGACCCGCAACAGGAAGAAAGCTTCCTCGAAGCTCATCGTCAAACGCCGCGGCCAGAAGTAGGAGTATAGAACATGCCTCGCTCGCTCAAAAAGGGACCGTTTCTCGACGGCCACCTTCTCAAGAAAGTCGAACTGGCCTCCGCGAACCAGGACCGCCGCGTCATCAAGACCTGGTCCCGTCGTTCCACCATCATTCCCGAGATGGTCGGCCTGACCTTTGCCGTGCACAACGGCCGCAAGTTCATCCCGGTGTTCGTCACCGAGAACATGGTCGGCCACAAGCTCGGCGAATTCTCGCCCACCCGCACCTACTTCGGCCACGCCGCCGACAAGAAGAAGTAGGGGAGGTAAGTCATGGAAAAAGGAATGAAGGCTGTCGCCAAGTTCATTCGCGTCTCGGCCCGCAAGACGCGTATCGTCGCCGAGAATATCAAGGGCAAGGGCGTTGAGGATGCGCTGAACATCCTCAAGTTCACCCAGCAGAAGCCCGCCGAGATTCTCAGCAAGGTCCTGTATTCCGCCATCTCCAACGCGGAGAGGCAGCCGGGAGTCGACGTTGACGCCCTGATCGTCGATCAGGTCGTGGTCAACGAAGGCCCGACCTGGAAGCGCATTCAGCCGCGCGCCATGGGCCGCGCCTATCGCGTCCGGAAGAGGACCAGCCACATCACCATCATCTTGAAGGAACAATAGATATGGGACAGAAAGTACATCCTTACGGTTTTCGTCTGGGGTATAATAAGAACTGGCTGTCCCGCTGGTACAGCCAGAAGGAGTATCCCGCCTTCGTGCTGCAGGACGACAAGATCCGCAAGTACGTCAAGAAGAAGCTGTACCAGGCCGGCATCTCCCGTCTCGAAATCGAGCGGGCTGGCGGCAAGATTCGCTTGATCATCCACACCGCGCGTCCGGGCATTGTCATCGGCCGCAAAGGTGTAGAGATAGAGAAGCTGCGTGAAGACTTGCGCAGCAAGTTTCAAACCGAGTTCACCATTGAGGTCAACGAGATTCGTCGGCCCGAGATCGAGGCTCAGCTTGTCGCTGAAAGCATCGCTCAGCAGCTCGAACGCCGCATTGCCTTCCGCCGTGCCATGAAGCGCACGGTGGGCCTTGCCAGGAAATTCGGCGCCGAGGGTATCAAAGTTGCGTGCGCGGGCCGGCTTGCCGGCGCCGAGATCGCTCGCGGCGAATGGTACCGTGACGGTCGTGTGCCGCTGCACACGCTCCGTGCCGACATTGACTACGGTTTTGCCGAGGCGGTCACCACCTACGGCGTTATCGGCGTCAAGGTCTGGATCTTCAAGGGTGAGATCCTGGACAAAGAGGTAGAACAGTAATGCTTGCTCCAAAAAGAGTTAAATTCAGAAAGCGGCAGAAAAGCCGCTTGAGAGGCAAGGCCCAACGGGGTAACAGCGTGTCCTTCGGCGATATCGGCCTGAAGGCGTTGGAGCACGGAAAGATCACCAGCCAGCAGATTGAATCCGCTCGTGTCGCCATCATGCGGCACATCAAGCGCGGTGGTAAGGTCTGGATCCGTATCTTCCCGGATTTCCCCGTCACCTCCAAGCCCGCGGAAGTCCGCATGGGCAAGGGTAAAGGCGCTCCCGACGGTTGGGTCGCGCCGGTGAAACCGGGTCGCATCATGTACGAAGTGAAGGGCGTGGACATCGAACTGGCCAAGGAAGCGCTGAAGCGCGCGTCCTACAAGCTGCCCATCAAGACGGTCATCGTCGTGAAGGAGGGTATGTAAGATGAGCACTGCCAAGGAACTTCGTGAACTGGACGACGTGAAGCTGACCGCGAAGCTGGACGAGTCCCGCAAGGAACTCTTCAGCCTGCGTTTCAAGCATGCCACCGCGCAGCTTGAGAACACCCGCGAGCTCGGCGCCGTCAAAAAGACCATCGCCCGTATCCTGACCATCCAGCAGGAACGACAGGGAGCGTAGAAATGGCTGAGTTCAAATATCAAGGCAACCGGCGCATGCTCACCGGCCTGGTCATCTCCGACAAAGGAGACAAGACCATCGTCGTGCGGGTCGAAACGCTGGTCAAGCATCCGCTGCTGAAGAAGTACATCCGCCGCCGCAAGAAGTTCATGGCCCATGATCCGGCCAATGACTGCGGTGTGGGCGACAAGGTGCAGATCGTCGAATCGAGGCCCATGTCCAAGCGCAAGCGCTGGCACCTGGTGCAGATTCTCGAGAAGGCCGTCTAGGGATAAGGAGGAAATACCATGATTCAGGTTGAATCCAATCTCGATGTGGCGGACAACTCCGGAGCCAAGAAAGTGCAGTGCATCAAGGTGCTTGGAGGTTCCAAGCGCCGCTATGCCAGCGTCGGCGACATCATCGTCGTATCCGTCAAGGAGGCCATGCCCCATTCCAAGGTGAAGAAGGGCTCGGTCATGAAGGCGGTGGTCGTTCGGACCAAGAAGGAACTCGGCCGTCCCGACGGCTCGTTCATCAAGTTCGACAACAACTCCGCCGTCCTGCTCGCAAACAACGGTGAGCCCGTGGGTACCCGTATCTTCGGACCCGTGGCCCGTGAACTGCGCGCTGCCGGCTTCATGAAGATCGTTTCCCTCGCCCCCGAGGTCCTGTAAGAGGATAAAATGATGAAGACCAAGATCCGTAAAGACGACAAAGTCATGGTCATCGCCGGGAAGGACAAGGGAAAGATCGGCAAGGTGCTCAAGATCCTCCCCAAGCAGGACAAGGTCCTGGTTGAGAAGGTGAACATGGTCCAGCGCCACACCAAAGCCAATCCCTATGCCCAGCAGCCCGGCGGGATTATCGAGAAGGAAGCCCCGATCCATGTATCCAATGTGGCCGTAGTGTGCGATGCGTGCACGAAGCCCACGCGGATCGGGTACAAGAAGACTGAAGACGGGAAGAAAGTTCGCTTCTGCAAGAAGTGCAACGAGATCTTCAAGTAAGGTTATCAGTATGACACGTCTCGAAAAGGTATACACCGAAAAGGTGGTCCCCGAGCTCCAGAAGGAGTTCGGCTACAGTTCCTCCATGGAGATCCCCAAATTGGTGAAGATCTCCCTGAACATCGGTCTCGGAGCCGCTACTCAGAACAGCAAGCTCGTCGACGCCGCCGCCCAGGAACTGACCGCCATCGCCGGCCAGAAGGCCGTTGTCACCAAGGCCAAGAAGTCCATCGCCCAGTTCAAGCTGCGCGAAGGCATGCCCATCGGCGCGCGGGTCACCCTGCGTGGCGACATCATGTGGGACTTCTATGACAAGCTCGTGAGCTTCGCCTTGCCCCGCGTCCGCGACTTTCGCGGCGTTGCCGACCGTGGTTTCGACGGCCGCGGCAACTTCACGATGGGCATCAAGGAGCACACCATATTCCCCGAACTCGAAATCGATAAGATCGAGCTGGTCAAGGGCATGAACATCACCGTGTGCACCACGGCGAAGACCGACAAGGAGGGCAAGATGTTGCTTGACCTCCTCGGCATGCCCTTTAAAAAGTAGGAGGACGGAAAGTGGCCAAAACAAGCATTCGCGTTAAGGCTCGCCGCACACCGAAGTTCAAGGTTCGCGCGTACAATCGTTGTCCGATTTGTGGCCGTCCTCGTGCTTTTCTGAGGCGCTACGGCATCTGCCGTATCTGCTTCCGCAACAAGGCTCTCGCCGGTGAGTTGCCCGGCGTCCGCAAGGCGAGCTGGTAATTCCAAGGAGAAAATGAAATGGCTGTTGTTGATCCTGTAGCCGACATGTTGACCCGCATCCGGAATGCGTACGGCGCCTACCACAATGAGGTTGTCGTGCCTACCTCCAAGATGAAGGCCTCCATTGCGGGTATCCTGAAGGAAGAAGGTTATATCACCGACTACGCTGTCGAGGACAGGGACATCAGTATTACCCTCAAGTACGCCGACGGCAAACCGCTGGTCACTGGCCTGAAGAAGGTCAGCAAGCCCGGTCGCCGCGTGTACGTTGGTGCTTCTGATATCCCCCGCGTGCAGAACGGTATCGGTATTTGCATCGTATCCACCTCCAAGGGGCTGCTCGAAGGCGCCAAGGCCAAAGAGGCCAACGTCGGCGGCGAGCTGCTTTGTGAAATCTGGTAGAGAGGTTCCAAAATGTCTCGCATAGGAAAAAATCCCATCGATATCCCCAGTGGTGTCGAGGTGACGGTTGGAGCCTCCGAAATCCAGGTCAAGGGCCCCAAGGGGACTCTGAAGACGCCGGTTCACGCAACCGTCGAGTACAAGGTTGAGGATGGCAAGGTCTTTGTCACCCGTGTCAATGATTCCCGCTCCGCCCGCGGCCAGCACGGTCTTCGTCGGACCCTGCTCGCCAACTGCGTGGAGGGCGTGTCCAAGGGCTACTCCAAGGCCCTGGAAGTCATCGGCGTCGGTTACAAGGTTTCCGTCCAGGGCAAGAAGGTCATCTTGAACGTCGGGTTTTCGCACCCGGTCGAGTTCGACCTGCCCGAGGGCATCGAAGCCAAGGCCGAGGGCAGCAAGCTGACCGTCGAAGGCATCGACAAGGAACTTGTCGGTGAAGTCGCCGCTCGCATCCGCCGCGTGCGTCCGCCCGAGCCTTACAAGGGCAAGGGCATCAAGTACGCCGAAGAAGTCATCCGCCGCAAGGCCGGCAAGTCCGGCAAGTAGGGGTAATGCGCCATGAGTAAGAGCAAAAACGAGCAGCGGCTTCTGCGGAAGCCGCGCATCAGAAAGAAGATCTCCGGAACCGAATCCCGGCCCCGCCTGGTCGTTTTCCGCTCCAACCAGCACCTCTATGCCCAGCTGGTGGACGATGTGAACGGCGTGACCCTGGCCTCCTCCAGCACTCAGGTGCTGGGCAAGGAAGGCGAGGCTCTCAAGGCCAACAAGGATTCCGCCGCCAAGGTCGGCAAGGACATCGCCGCCCGCGCGCTGGAGAAGCAGATTGAGACCGTGGTCTTCGACCGCAACGGCTATATCTATCACGGCAAGATCAAAGCCCTTGCCGACGGCGCCCGCGAAGCCGGGCTGAAATTCTAGGTAGCTGGGATATGACAATGGAACAAAATGAAAGTGGACTGATCGAAAAAATCGTCTACCTCAATCGAGTCGCCAAGGTCGTCAAGGGCGGCCGCCGTTTCAGCTTCAGCTGCCTGGTGGTCGTCGGCGATGGTGAAGGTACGGTCGGGTACGGTCTCGGCAAGGCCAACGAGGTCCCCGAGGCTATTCGCAAGGCCACCGAGCGCGCCAAGAAGAGCATGATCCGCGTACCGCTGCTGGACGGCACCCTGCCTTACGAGGTCCTGGGTCGCTTCGGCGCCGGCCGCGTGCTGCTCAAGCCCGCCTCCCGTGGTACCGGCATCATTGCCGGTGGTCCGGTCCGTGCGATCATGGAGGCTGTCGGCGTCCATGACATCCTGACCAAGGCAATCGGCACCAACAACCCGCACAACGTGCTGCGGGCCGCCATTGCCGGTCTCGAATCCCTGCGCAGCGCCGAGGACATCACCTCCCTGCGCGGCGTCTCGGTTTCCACGCCGAGAAAGTAAAGGAGACTGACCGTGTTGAAAGTCAAACAGATCAAAAGCAAGATCACGTGCCAGCCGAACCAGATCAAGGTTCTGGAATCCCTCGGCCTGCGCAAGATCAACCAGGTCAAGGAGCACAACGATACTCCCGCCATCCGCGGCATGATCTACAAGGTGCGTCACCTGGTGGAGGTTAGCGAGTCATGAGACTGCATGAATTGTATGCATTCCCGGAAGAATACAAGAATCGCAAGCGCGTAGGCCGCGGTTCCGGTTCCGGTTCCGGCAAGACCGCCGGTCGGGGCCACAAGGGCCAGAACGCCCGTGCGGGCGGCGGTGTCCGTCCCGGCTTTGAAGGCGGCCAGATGCCTCTGGCCCGTCGTCTGCCGAAGCGCGGTTTCAAGAACCTCTTCCGTGTCGAATACGAGGCCGTCAACGTGGGTCGCCTGCTGGCCCTGTTCGAGGGCAAGGACGAGATCACCCTGGCCGACATGTACGAGCGCGGCGTCGTGAAAAGCGGCGCTCCGGTCAAAGTGCTCGGCACCGGTGAAGTCGGCAAGGCCGTGACCATTGAAGCCCACCGTTTCAGTGCTTCCGCTGCCGAGAAGATCGCCAAGGCCGGCGGTACCGCCAAGGCCATTGAAGGCTAACAAGAGTACATCGGAAGGGTTGTTATCGTGGCGATGTCAGGAGTTGAGAATCTTGCCCGACTGCCAGAGCTGAAAAAGAAACTGCTCTGGACGTTCGCACTGCTCGCTGTCTACCGGATGGGCATTCATATCCCTATTCCCGGCGTCGACAGCGCCGCCCTGGCGGAGTTCTTCGCCCAGGCGCAGAACACCCTGTTCGGGATCTTCGATATGTTCTCGGGCGGTGGACTGAAAAACATGTCCATCTTCGCCCTGGGAATCATGCCCTACATCTCCTCGTCCATCATCCTTCAGCTCCTGACCGTCGTGTCGCCCGAGCTGAAGCGCTTGCAGAAGGAAGAGGGCGAGGCGGGGCGCAAGAAGATCACCCAGTATACCCGGTATGGGACCGTGGTCATCACCGTTATCCAGGGCTTCGCCATCGCGACGGGCCTGGAGAGCGCGGCCAGTCCCACCGGGGCGCCCATGGTGCTGATCCCGGGCATCGGCTTCAAGCTGATGACCGTGCTCACGCTCACCGCGGGCACCGTGTTCCTCATGTGGCTGGGCGAGCAGATGACCGAGAAGGGCATCGGCAACGGGATCTCGCTTCTGATCTTCGCGGGCATCGTCGAGCGCATCCCCAGCGCGATCTTCAACGAGATCTCTTTGGTGCGCCTGGAGGAGAAGGGGCTGATCACGGAACTCGTCATGCTCGGGCTGCTCATCGTGGTCATCCTGCTGGTGGTGTGGGTGGAGACGGCCCAGCGCAAGATCCCGGTCCAGTACGCCAAGCGCGTCGTCGGGCGCAAGATGTACGGCGGGGCCTCCAGCTACCTGCCCTTGAAGGTCGACCAGTCCGGCGTCAT
>NZ_JAQUWN010000117.1 GCF_028692895.1 Pseudodesulfovibrio sp. | reverse complement strand
GCCTCCCTTGAAGACCTGGCCATCGGCGACGGCATCCTCCAATCGTTGCGGCGTTGCGGCCTGCCCGACCTGCACCCGTTCCCGAAAGGGCTCTCCGCCTCCGGGGAAGTCCGGGCCCTCTATGCCCATCTCACGAGCGTCGAGAAACGCCTGCTGGCTTCCTACGACAAGGGCGAAGACATCGACTTCCGGGAGCAGTCGATCTATCGCTACGTCTTTCGTTCCTCGCACGAGCTGCTCCTGCGCCAGATCCGCTTCGTGCAGGAGATGAAGCTCCAACTGTTGCGCAGGCCGGAAATCCAAGTGAAGTTTCCGGACTTCACGGTCATCGGCACCCCGCGCGCGGCGAGCACCTGGTCCAAAAAGACGATGGCGAACGCGGAGAACGTCATTTTCTCGGCCAACGAGCCACGCCCCTTCTCGCGTGCGTTCATCAACGACGCCGGCGGGTATCTGAAACGGCTGGAATTCGGCGCCAATGAATTCCTGAACGCCCCCGACTACGACTCCCTCGACATCGCCACCGTCATTCAGGGAGAAAAGGACCCCGACTACCTGGGGCTCCCCGACAAGCAGGTCGAATTCATCAAGATGCTGATGCCGGACATGAAGGTGGTCCTTCTGGTCCGCGACCCCATAGACGCGTGCTGGTCCAACATCCAGTTCGAGCTCTCGCGCAAGGGGCTCAATATCGGCTCGCTGACGGAAGAGGACTCCTTCATCCGGACGAAGGTCATGAAAATGGCGGAACGGTACGACTTCTGGGGCTACGCGGACGGCATCAGGAACTGGGAACGCCATTTCGGCGCGATCCACTATATTTTCTTTGAAGACATCGCGGAAAAGCCGGAACAGTGCGCGCGGGACCTGCTCGGATTCCTCGGCTCGCCCGAAGGCTCCTTTGCCGAAGAGACCCCGTTCCACGAAAAGATCAACGAGAAAAAAGTCAACGTGGAGCTCCCCGACTTCCTGCTCGCCAAGCTGCGGGACCGGTTCATCCGGGAATACGAAAACTGGGAAACGCTGTTCGGAAGAAAGCCCAAGTATCAGTTCACCCGCTGACCTGCCCACGTCGGCCCGTGCCGACCGCCCCGCCGCATGGCGAAAGCATGACGTACGGACGTATGCACGTCCCCTTTCGGTCGCGCCTGCTCGATTGAATGGGCGTTCATAGATAGGCCGCCCCTTGCGCCGAGACGGCATCAAGGTATACTGGCCGCTCCCGGACACCGTCAACCTCGGCAGGAAACACCGCATGGACAAAGTACGTTTCGGCATCCTCGGCACCGCAAAGATCGCCCGCGAAAAGGTCATTCCCGCCCTCAAGGAGGCGCGGCACGTCGAGGTGGCCGCCATCGCCTCGCGCACCAGGGAATCCGCCGAGCGCGCCGCAAAGGACCTCGGCATCCCCAAGGTCCACGCCTCCTACGAGAAGCTGCTGGCAGACTCCCGGCTGGACGCGGTCTACATTCCCCTGCCCAACCACCTGCATGTGGGATGGACCCTGAAGGCCATGGCCTCGGGCAAGCACGTCCTCTGCGAAAAGCCCATGGGGTTGACCGACGACGAGATCAACCGGCTCATCGACGCCACCAGCCGCTATCCCGACGTCAAGGTCATGGAGGCGTTCATGTACCGCCACCATCCCCAATGGGAGGAAACCAAACGGCTGGTGGACGCGGGCGAGATCGGCGCGATCACGACCATCCACACCGAATTCTCGTACTTCAACGCCGACCCCGGCAACATCCGCAACATCCCGGCGGCGGGCGGCGGCGCGCTCATGGACATCGGCTGCTACGCGGTGTCCCTGTCCCGCTTCCTGCTCGACGCCGAGCCCCGGCGCGCCCTGGGGCTGCTGGTCGCGGACCCGGCCTTCGGCACGGACCGCCTCGCCTCCGGCCTGCTCGACTTCCGGGGCAGGACCTCCACATTCTCCTGCTCCACCCAGGGGGCGAAACACCAGCACGTCTCCATCCTCGGGACCAAGGGTCGCATCGACATCCCCCTGCCCTTCAACCCGCCGCCGGACCACCCGGCCCAGATTCTCCTCCAGCGCGACCACCTCGACGACCCGGCCCACGCGCTCAGGACCATCGCCTTTCCCCTCTGCGACCAGTACACGCTCATGGCCGAGAACTTCGCCAGGGCCGTGCTGGACGACGCGCCCGCGCCTGTTGGGCTGACCGACGCCTGGGCCAACATGCACGTCCTCGAAGCCCTCAAGGAAAGCGCGGCAACCGGCCAGTGGGCGGCATGCTGACGCCCGCGCCGGGACCCGCCGGGAACGGGACGAAATGAGGTGTTGACGCCCCCCCTGAAAAGCGGGAGAACCTGGCCCATGCCCACCGAAAACCGCTGCTGCTTCGTCAATGTCAACGGCTACGCCCTGGATGGGGAGAACGCCCGTTTCTCCGCCCTGGCCATCAAGGACGGCCGCATCGCGACCGTGGGCGGCCCCGAGGCCGTGGCCCCGCTGATAGCCTCCGGCTGGCCCGTGCGCGACATCGGCGGCCGGACCATGCTCCCCGGCTTCATCGACACCCACCAGCACCTCGGGCTCACGGCCCAGGTCCTGGGCGGCCTGGACCTGAGCGTCGCCAAAAATCTCGGCGACGTCCGGGCCATCCTGGCCGAGGGCTACGCCGCCGGCGACCCGGGCCACTGGGTCCTCGGCTGCCGCCTCAACGAGCTGGAGCTCGCGGAGCGGCGGCTGCCCCTGCGCGGAGACCTCGACGCGGCCTGCCCGGACCGCCCGGCCATGCTCGTCCACGCCTCCTGGCACCTCTGCGTGCTCAATTCGAAGGCCCTGGAGCTCCTCGAACTGCCGCCCTTCCTGCCCGGCATGGACCTGGACGGCGGCGCGCCCACGGGCGTGATCCGCGACCCCGGCACCCTGACCCACGTCTTTCCCAAGGCCAGCCGCCTGACCCCGGACGAGGTGAAGCTGGAGCGCTTCCGCGCCGCCTGCCTCGCGGCCATCCGCCAGGGCATCACCACCCTGCACTGCCTGGAAGGCGGCGACTTCGGCCCCGGCGACACCCCGCTGGCGGCGAAGAACCGCCAGACCCTGCCGCTCAACGCCATCATCTGGAACCAGGTCATGGACATCCCGGAGACCCTGGCTCTCGGTCTGCCGCGCATCGGCGGCTGCATCTGCGCGGACGGGGCCATGTCCGCCCGCACCGCCGCCCTGCTGGAGCCCTACAGCGACGACCCGAACAACCGCGGCGCGTTGAACTACACCCAGGAGCAAATGGACGAATTCGTCCTGGCCGCCCACAAGGCGGGCCTCCAGGTGGCCGTCCACTGCGAGACGGACGGGGCCATCGAGCAGGTCCTCTCGGCCATGGAAAAGGCCATCGCGGCCGCGCCCCGCGCCGACCACCGCCACCGCATCGAGCACTGCGAGATCCCGACCCTGGACCAACTGGACCGCATGGCGAGGGCGGGCGTCATCGCCGCCATGCAGCCCTCGTTCTTTCCCTTCCTGGTGGACTGGGACGACTACGTGTCCCGCTTCGGCGAGGACCGCATGGCCCGCATCCACCCCTACCGGACCATGGCGAACAAGGGCGTGCGCATGTGCGGCGGCTCGGACTGCCCCATCACGCCCTACACGCCCCTGACCGGCATCCAGGCGGCCGTGCTGCACCCCATCGCGTCCGAACGCCTCACCCCGGAGGAGGCCGTGCGCCTCTTCACCTCGGACGCGGCCTTCGCGGGCTTCGAGGAGGACGAGCGCGGGACCATCGAACCGGGCAAGGCGGCCGACCTCGTGGTCCTCATGGGCGATCCCTTCACCGCCGCGCCCGACGCCATCGCCCGGATCGCGGTGGCCGAGACCTACTGCGCGGGCGTGCGCCACGCGTTCGAGGACTGAGTTTTCCCGTTCAACCGGCCCAGCGCCGCCAACCCCTCATCGGAGGCGACCATGTGGAAACGAACGGTCTGCACCAAGGACTGCCCTGACACCTGCGGCCTGCTGGCCAAGGTCGAGGACGGCCGCGTCGTGGCGGTCAAGGGCGACCCGGACCACCCCTTCACCAACGGTTTCATCTGCCGCAAGGGCGCGTCCTTTCCGGCCCACGTCCACTCCCCGGACCGGATCACCACCCCCCTCAGGCGCACCGGCCCCAAGGGCTCGGGGCGGTTCGCGCCCATATCCTGGGACGAGGCCCTGGACGAGATCGCCGCGCGCATCCGGGCCGTGACGGCCGAGTCCGGGCCCGAGGCCATCCTGCCCTACTCCTACGCCGGGCACATGGGCCTCATCCACCGCCACGCGGGCCACGCCTTCTTCAACAAGCTCGGGGCCAGCGCGCTCAAGTACACCATCTGCTCCAACGCGGCCGGGGCGGGCCTCAAGGTCAGCCTCGGCTCCGGCCCCGGCGCGGACCTGCCCGAGTCGGCCAAATCCGACCTCATCCTCATCTGGGGCGGCAACATCCGCACCACCAACATCCACGCCTGGCCCTTCTTCGCCGCCGCCCGCAGGAACGGGGCGCGGCTCGTGGTCATCGACCCCTACCGCAACGACACGGCCAGGGCGGCCGACGAGCACGTCATGCTCCGCCCCGGCACGGACGCGGCCCTGGCGCTTTCCATGATGCACGTCCTCATCGCCGAGGAGCTGATCGACCGCGACTACATCGCCCGCATGACCGTGGGCTACGACCGGCTCAAGGGCCGCGCCGCCGAGTATCCGCCCGAGCGGGCCGCCCGTATCTGCGGCATCGAGCCGGAGCGGATCGTCCGCCTGGCCCGGCAGTACGGCTCGGCCAGGGCCCCGTTCATCCGGGGCGGCATGGGCCCGGCGCGCCAACTGGCCGGGGCCATGGCCATGCGCACCATCGCCCTGCTCCCGGCCCTGGTGGGCGCGTTCGAGAAGCCCGGCGGCGGCTTCTCCCGCTCCGTGGGCGGCGGCATCTCCGACCTGAGCTGCCTGACCCGGCCCGATCTGCGCCCCGCGGGCACGCGCGAGGTCAACATGGTCGAGCTGGGCGACGCCCTGACCCGGCTGGACGACCCGCCCGTGCGCCTGCTCTACGTCTACCTCTCCAACCCGGCGGCCGTGGCCCCGCAGTCCCGCCGCGTCATGGCGGGCCTCCTGCGCGAGGACCTCTTCACCGTGGTCCACGAGATGTTCATGACCGACACCGCCCGGCACGCGGACGTCATCCTGCCCGGCGCGAGCTTCATGGAGATGGCGGACCTCTACCGCGCCTACGGCCACAACTACATCCAGGCCGCCGAGCCGGTCATCCCGCCCGTGGGCCAGTGCCGCACCAGCCTCGACATCTTCCAGTCCCTGGCCGCCCGCCTCGGGTTCGACGACGAGGTCTTCTCCCTGACCGAAAAGGACTTCATGGCCCGCCTCCTGGCCGACGACACCTCCGGCGCCCTGGACGGCGTGGACCTCTCCCCCCTGGCCGAGGGCCGCCCGGTCCGCCTCAACATCCCGGCCTCGCCCTACGCAAAAGGCTTCAACACCCCCTCGGGCAAGGTGGAATTCTATTCGGAAGCCATGGCCGCGCGCGGCCTCGACCCCCTGCCCGACGGCACGCCCGTGCGCGACCCGGACGGGGCCCGCTACCCCCTGGAGTGCATCACTCCGCCCCACCGCCTGCTGCTCAACTCCGCCTTCAACGAGGTGGCCGAGCTGCGCGAGATGATGGGCCCGCCCACGGTCAAGATTCACCCCGAGACCGCCGCCGCGCGCGACATCGGCCCCGGCGCGCTGGTCCGCGTCTTCAACGGCCGGGGCGAGTGCCGCCTCTATGCCGAGCTCACCGACGACACCCGGCCCGACCTGCTGGTCATCGAGGGGCTGCGCTGGCCCGGCCTCACCCCCGGCGGCGGGGCCAACCAGTTGACCAGCCAACGCCTCACCGACATGGGCGAGACCTGCGCCTTCCACTGCAACCTGGTCGAGGTGGAGCTGGCGTAGGCGGGGACCCGGCCATCCGCAGAAGCGGGAGCCCAAGACAATCGTCCGGTATCGGAGTCCCTCCCCATCAATCCGTACAAGTCCAGCCCTGTGTTCCGGCGCTTAGCAGCCGACCAAGCGGGTAAGGCGGCTCTATGTGGCCACCGGGACGGTTTTGTGCAGTCTACGAATTTTCGCGGAGGAACGGCTTGCAGCTTTTGCGAGAGATGGAGCCGTCCCGCTTGGATCGGATGCTTGGCGACGCAACACGCAGGCGGCCAAGATACCCGCAA
>NZ_JAQUWN010000040.1 GCF_028692895.1 Pseudodesulfovibrio sp. | reverse complement strand
CGAGGCGGCCGCCGGAGGCATTCCCCGGCCCGGGCCTCGCGTCCTGCCGGTTACACGGTGAACGGGGCGATATCGGCTTTGGAGAGGACGGCGATGAGGCGCTTGAGCATTTCGGGGTCGTAGGCGGAGCGGCTCTGCTTGATCCGGGTGAGGGCCTCGAAGGGGGTGAGGGTCTTGCGTCCCGCCGCGGGGCCTCGGGTGAGGTTGTCGTATTCGTTGCACAGGGTGAGGACCTTGACGTAGGAGGGCAGCAATTCGCCGGTTGCGCCGGAGGGATAGCCGGTGCCGTCTTCGCGTTCATGGTGGAAGAGGATGCACTGGAGGGTTTCCTGGGGCAGCGGCAGGGAGGAGCAGAGGCCCACGCCCAGGGCGGGATGGGACTTGATCATGTCCTTTTCCTGCTGGCTGAGGCCGTCGGGGCGGCGGCGGAAGATTTCCTGGGGCAGTTCGAGCTTGCCGATGTCGTGGAGCATGGCCCCGACGCCCACGGAAACCATGAGGTCCGCGTCTTCGCGCACAAAGGTGCCGAGCACGCTGATGGTCAGGACCATGACGGCGATGCCGTGCTGGAAGAGCTCGTGCCCCTCGGTGATGAACCGGGCGAGCTCCCTGAGGGCGTCTTCGCGCGCGAGGAACTTGAGGGACTTGGCGATGAGGGTCTGGATCTTGCGGAAGCGGCGCTTGTCGATGTTGCCGGGCAGGTTCCTGTCGAAGGCTTCACGGGCCACGGCCACGGTGGCGTCGTTCCAGGCCCGGGCGCGTTCGCGCACCGGGATGGATTCGTCGTCGAGCAGGTCCTGGATGTTGTCCTGCACGTAGCGGGCGTAAAAGGAATAGTCTTCGCTCTTGATGTAGAGGTGTTCGACGCCGAGCCGGGAGAGCCGCTCCTTGTGGGCGTCGGTGAAGAGTTCACCCTTTTCGGCGTAGAGGACGTAGTTGTCGTCCTGCTTGAGATACAGGGAGAACCCGCCCACCCGGGACGGGATGACCATGTAGGGAGAGACCCGGAAAAGGGTTCCGGCCTTTCCGGCCCCGGCTTCGCTGCCGCCGTTACCGGCGGTCCCGGCATTGCCCATGACTTCCTCCTGGGAGACGGCGGAAACCCTCGGGACGGCCCGGCGCGCCCCCACCTCGGGGCCCGCAGGCCGACGATCCGGCAACCCGGCCGTCTCCGCGCGTCCTGCTGCGGGGCGGGAGACCCGTGGCTTTCCGTCCCCGCCTCGCGGCGGGTTTGGCTTTGTCTTCAATTGGTACCATACCCGTCCGTTTTCGGATTGTAAACGATTCCACGTCTCCCTTCATCGGCGGGGCCGCGGCCGGGCTCAGGGGGGCGTGAACGGGGCCGCGAATACCGGCGACCCCGCCCTTGCCTTCCATTTGGGAATGGTTATCCTCCCGGGATGCACACCCCCGCTCACGACTCCATCCACATCGAAGGCGCCCGGCACCACAACCTCAAGAACCTGACCCTGGACATCCCGCGCGACAGGCTCGTCGTGGTCTGCGGCCCGTCCGGGTCCGGCAAGTCCACGCTGGCTTTCGACATCGTCTATGCCGAGGGCCAGCGCCGCTACGTCGAGTCGCTCTCGGCCTACGCCCGCCAGTTCCTGCCCCAGATGGACAAGCCGGACGTGGACAAGGTGGAGGGGCTCTCGCCCGCCATCTCGCTGGAGCAGCAGACCGCCACGCGCAACCCGCGCTCCACCGTGGGCACGGTCACCGAGGTCTACGACTTCCTGCGCGTCTTCTACGCCCGGCTGGGCAAGTACTACTGCCCCAAGTGCGGCAGGCCCATCGAGGCCCAGACCACCGACCGGATCGTGGACACCGTGGCCGCCCTGCCCGAGGGCGCCAGGCTGATGCTGCTCGCCCCGCTGGTGGAGCACCAGAAGGGCACGCACAAGGACCTCTTCGCCAAGCTGCGCAAGGAAGGGTTCGTGCGCGTGCGCATCGGCGGCGAGGTCTACGCCCTGGACGACGCGCCCGAGCTGGAGAAGAACAAGAAGCACACCATCGACCTGGTGGTGGACCGCCTGGTCATCAAGGACGGCATCAAGAAACGGTTGGCCGACTCCGTGGAGCTCGCCCTGGCGCGCGGCGGCGAACGCCTCATCGTCAGCGTGATCGGGGGCGAAAACGCGGGCGACACCTTCATGTCCACCCTCTCCACCTGCCCGGAATGCAACATCTCCATGCCACGGCTGACCCCGCAGCTCTTTTCCTTCAACTCGCCCCAGGGCGCGTGCCCGACCTGCAACGGCATCGGCTCCGTGGAATACTTCGAGCCCGACCTCATCGCGCCCAACAAGGGCCTCTCCCTGCGCGACGGCGGCATCATCCCCTGGAACAACGCCACCCGCCAACGCCAGTACGGCCCCGGCCTGCAAAAGCTGGTCAAGCACCACGGCCTGACCATGGACACCCCCCTGGCCGACTTCCCGCCCGAGGCCTGGAACGCCCTCTTCCACGGCGAACCCGAAACCGACTGGCCCGGCGTCCTGCCCGTGCTCGAATACGGCCAGCAGCAGTCCGGCGTCTGGGACCACTGGACCGCGCGCTTCCAGCAGTCGCGACCCTGCCCGGACTGCCACGGCGCGCGCCTGCGGCCCGAGGCCCTGGCCGTGCGCGTGGCCGACCTGAACATGTTCGAGTTCGCCTCCCTGTCCATCCGCGCCGCCCTGGACTGGCTGCAAAAACTTCAGTTCACCGGCCAGGACACCCTCATCTCCGAACCGCTGCTCAAGGAACTGACCCACAAGCTCGGCTTCATGGTCAACGTCGGCCTGGAATACATCTCCCTCGGCCGCAACATGGCCACCCTCTCCGGCGGCGAGGCCCAGCGCATCCGGCTCGCCTCCCAGCTCGGCTCCGGCCTGGTCGGCGTCACCTACGTGCTCGACGAGCCGTCCATCGGCCTGCACCCGCGCGACAACCAGCGCCTCCTCGACACCCTCCGCTCCCTCCAGTCGCGCGGCAACACCGTGCTCGTGGTCGAACACGACGAACCCACCATCCGCGAGGCCGACCACGTCATCGAGATCGGCCCCGGCTCGGGCTGGCTCGGCGGCGAGGCCGTGTTCCAGGGCCCGGTGGAGGAACTGCTGAAGGCCGATACCCTGACCGGCAAATACCTGCGCGGCGACCTGTTCATCGAACCCCCGGCCGAGCGCCGCACCCCCACCGGCCACGTCCGCATGAAAGGCGTGGAGACCAACAACCTCAAAAACCTCGACGTGGACTTCCCCCTCGGCGTCATGACCTGCGTCACCGGCGTGTCCGGCTCGGGCAAGTCCTCCCTGGTCATGGACTCGCTCTTCAAGCACCTCCAGCTCCACCAGGGCAACAAGGCCGACAACCCCGGCAAGATCGGCGGCATCGAAGGACTCGACCGCATCGAAAAGGTCATCTCCATCGACCAGACCCCCATCGGCCGCACCCCGCGCTCCAACCCCGCCACCTACACCAAGATCTTCGACGAGATCCGCAAGATCTTCGCCGGAGCCAAGGAGGCGCGCACGCGCGGCTATACCCCCGGCCGCTTCTCCTTCAACGTCAAGGGCGGCCGCTGCGAAGCCTGCCAGGGCGACGGACAGATCAAGGTCGAAATGCACTTCCTGCCCGACGTCTACGTCACCTGCGAAACCTGCAAGGGCAAACGCTACAACGCCCAGACCCTCGAAGTCGAATACCGGGGCAAAAACATCGCCGACGTCCTCGACATGACCGTGCGCCAGGCCCGCGAGTTCTTCGCCCACCACCCGCCGCTCCTGCGCCGACTCGACGTGCTCGCCGAAGTCGGCCTCGAATACCTGCGCCTCGGCCAACCCGCCACCACCCTGTCCGGCGGCGAGGCCCAACGCATCAAAATCTCCCGCGAACTCGGCAAACGCAACCTGCCCGGCGCTCTCTACATCCTCGACGAGCCCACCACCGGCCTGCACATGCACGAAGTCGGCAAACTCATCCGCGTCCTCCACGCCCTGGTCGACAAAGGCGCCACCGTCATCGTCATCGAACACAACCTCGACGTCATCAAGGCCGCCGACCACGTCATCGACCTCGGACCCGGCGGCGGAGAAAACGGCGGCCAAATCGTCGCCGCAGGCACCCCCGAACAAATCGCCGCCGACCCCAAGTCCGTAACCGGCTCGTTTCTGTAGGGCGGGCGAAGGCCAAAAAAAAGAACCGTCTTTGCCCGGACGGAAAGGATGAACTCTCCGGGCAAAAACGGCTCCAACCCGCTTGGCATGCAGCGCTCTGGCTGCGAAAATTTTAGACCAATCGGGTAAGCAGGGTCATGGCGAAGGAGGCCATGGCGCCGCCGCGGCGGCGGATGGTGTTGTTGCGGCGCACGGGTGCGTTTTGGCGGGTGCGGTCGCGCAACTGCATCATCATCAGGCGGGTATCATTTTCCATGCTCATGTCGTTCTCCTTTCTTCTGCCGGCAAGCGGGCGTTCTTCCATGAATCACCATTTACGTAAGTCATGGAAACCAATCCAATTGTATTGTTTGATGCACTCGTTCGGATTTTCCGATTGATGTTGCAATCTGGATCGGTTTCCGTGATAGTCCGGTGACGGACCGGGGGAAAGCCATGGAACTGTATCAATTGAGGACGTTTGTGACGGTGGCGGAGGCGGGGCATCTGACGCGGGCGGCCGAGCGGCTGCACGCCAGCCAGCCCACGGTGAGCGCGCACATCAAGGCGTTGGAGGACGAGTTGGACACCCGGCTGTTCATCCGCACGCCCAAGGGGATGCGGCTGACCGAGGCGGGCGGGCGGCTGTTGCCCAGGGCCAGGGGGGTGCTGGAGGCGGTGGGCGAGCTGGAGTTGGAGGCGCGCAACCTTGGGGACGAGCTGGTGGGCAACCTGACGCTCGGGTTGAACACGGACGCGGAGTATTTGCGGGTGGTGCCGCTGCTGACCTCGCTGGGCGAGGACCATCCGAAGGTCACGCTGCAGATCATGCAGAGCGCGTCCACGTCGGTGCAGGGGGAGATTCGCGACCACACGATGGACTGCGGGTTCACGTTCGGCGAGCCGCGCTATCCCGAGCTCATGGCGGTGCGGCTGGAGACCACGCGGTTTTTCGTGGGGGTGCCGGACGTGTGGAAGGACCGGCTCAAGGGCGGGTTGCCCGCCCTGGCGGACCTGCCCTGGATCATGGACCCGGGCGACAACCCGGTGCAGCGCATTGTGGAGCCGTTTTTCACGTCCCACGGCATCCGCCCGGCCAAACGGCTGGAGGTGGACGGGGACGAGGTCATCCGCGTGCTGGTGGCGGCGGGCAAGGGCGTGTCCTTCCTGCGCGAGAACGAGCTCAAGGCGGCCAACCGCATCGGGCTGGTGCACGCCATGCCGTTCGAGGAGCTGTCCATCGCCCTGCATTTCGTCTGTCTGAAGCGGCGGGACCAGGACCCGGTGATGCGTGCGGTCATCGAGCACGTGCGGCGGGTCTGGGAGGTGGAGGACGACGGGCCGCGGGGCGCGGCGGACAAGTGAAAAAAAGGCGGGCGGCCCACCGGGCCGCCCGCCTTTTTTTTGCGGAACCGGGCAGCTAGAGCGCGACCAGGTTGTACTCGCGGCTGCCCAGGCCCAGGGCCTCGGCGTATTCGAGGCCCATGTGCTCGGGCACGTGGGCGTGGATGGCCCGGAACTTGGAGTCGCCGGGCTTCACGCCTTCGGGCAGGTGGCTCGGGTAGAGGGGCGGGGCCGCGTTCACCAGGTCCATGGACGCCTGGTCCACGGCCACGGGGTCCAGGCTGGCCAGCACGCCGATGTCCGGGCAGATGGGCGCGTCGGTGAAGCCCACGCAGTCGCAGTCGGGCACCACGTCCATGACGAAGTTGACGTGCAGGCACGGCCGGTCCTTGGTCCGCAGCACGCCCTTGGCGTATTCCATCATCCGCTCCAGGAACTCCTGCACGCCGATCCGCCAGTCCACCTGGAGCGCCTGGAAGCGGCAGGCCACGAAACAGCCGCCGCAGCCCACGCACAGTTCCTGGCGGATGGAGATCCTGCCAGTGGACTCGTCCAGGGAGAGCGCGCCGACCTTGCAGGACTTCACGCAGGCGCCGCAGCCCTGGCAGTTTTCCGGCACCAGGGTCGGGCCGGTGGAGAAGTGCTGCTGCATCTTGCCGCGCTTGCTGGCGCAGCCCATGCCCAGGTTCTTGAGCGCGCCGCCGAACCCGGCCAGCTCGTGCCCCTTGAAGTGGTTGACCGAGACCAGGAAGTCCGCGTCGGCCACGGCGTTGGCGATGTACGCCTCGTCGATGTGCTTGCCGTTCACCGGCACGCCGGTCTCGTCGCCGCCCTTGAGGCCGTCGGCAATGATGACGGGCGCGCCCAGAACCAGCGGGTCCCAGCCGTGCCGGGCCGCGCAGAGGTGGTGCGAAACCGCCTCGCCGCGCTGGCCCACGTACAGTGTGGAGGCGTCGGTGAGGAACGGCTTGCCGCCCGATTCGGCCACGAAATCCGTGATCGCCTTGACCCACAGCGGGCGCAGGAACCCGGTGGTCCCCTGCTCGCCGAAGTGGATCTTGACGGCCGCAAGGTCGCCCTCCCGGATGAGTTTGTGCGCGCCGCAGGCCTTGAGCAACGAGCGCATGCGCGCGTGGAACGGGGCCTTCATGGAAGCGCGAAGATTCCAGAAAAAGACGTCGGCCGTCATGGCAGCTCCTTTGGTTGATGTTCGGGGAAAAACAGCACGTTGGCCGTCGCCCGCAAAGGGGGGAGGCGGCCCGGCGGGCCGCTAGCCTTCCACGTCCTCGATGCGGCCGGGGCCCGATGCCGCCGTCCGGGCCAGTTCGTCGCACCGCTCGTTGAAGGTGTGGCCGCTGTGGCCCTTGACCCAGTGGAAATTGACCTTGTGCCGCTCGATGAGCGGCAGCATCCGCAGCCAGAGGTCCTTGTTCTTGACCGGCTTCTTGGCCGCCGTCTTCCAGCCGTTCTTCTGCCAGCCGCCGATCCAGTTCTGGGTGAAGGCGTTCTTCACGTACTGGGAGTCGGTCCACAGCTCCACCTGGCAGGGCTCGGTCAGGGCGCCGAGGGCCACGATCACCGCCAGCATCTCCATGCGGTTGTTGGTGGTGCGCTTGTACCCCTGGGACAGTTCCTTGTAGTTCCTGGCGTCCCTGCCCGCATACTCGCCCGCGATCAGGACCGCGCCGTAGCCGCCGGGGCCGGGATTGCCCAGGCAGGAGCCGTCGGTGTAGATGGTCACGCTATTCACCGGCGTTTCCGCCCTTGTCCAGATTTTCCAGCTTCTTGTAAATCAGGGCCAGCACTATCTCTATCTCCTGTGGCCAGTCGCCCTCCCGGAGGGCGGGTTGCAGATGTTCGGTCGCCAGCTTCTCGGCGAACTCCTCGCCCAGGGCCTGGCGCATCAGGGTCGGAAAGACGATCCGCACCTCGCCCGTCACCGGGGAGAGCCCGATGTAGAGCGTCTTGGCGTCCAGGTCCGGCACAACGAACTCGCCGCCGAAAACCTGAACCTGGCTCGCCAGCCCGTATTCGTCCTTGAGCGCGCGCATGAACGAGGCGATGAACTTGCGCTGCTCCTTGTCCAGGGTCTTGGTCTCGTCATAGACCGCGCTGTCCCGGTTCAGGACCTCGATGACCCGCTCGTTGTTCTTCATGAACCCCCAGACCACGGCCGCGAACACCAGCACCAGCGCCAGCGAACGCAACAGCTTCTCCCTCGGGGTGGCCCCGTGCACGCGGGGAATGGACAGTTTCACGGCAAATCCTCCGACTTGAACCCTTACCGCGCCGGGGCCCGTTTGGGCAAGCCGCATCAGCCCTCGCCGCGCAAGGCGCGGATGGGGTCCAGGTCCGCCGCCTGCTTGGCGGGCTTGAGCCCGAAGACCAGCCCCACGGCCTGGGAACCGGCCAGGGCCAGGAAAAACGCCTTCCACGAAAACTGGATGGTCAAGATGTCCAGCCGCGACAGAAACTGCCCGAGCCCCAGGCCCATGAACAGCCCGAGCACCCCGCCCATGAGCGTCAGCCCGCACGCCTCCACCAGGAACTGGACCATGATCGCGGACCGGTGCGCGCCCAGCGCCTTCTTCAGCCCGATCTCCTCGGACCGCTCGCTCACCGAAAGGGAAAACAGGTTCGCCAGCACGAACCCGCCCACCAGGATGGCGATGGTCGCCGTGATGCCCAGGAACAGCGCCAGCCCGCCCTTGAACATGGACAGAAACTTCAGAATCTCGTCCGCCGTCAGGATGGTGAAGTCGTCGTCCTGCTCCGGCGTCAGGTGATGCTGATGCCGCACCAGCGAGCGCATGTTCTCCACGTGCGCGTCCATGTGCTCGGCGTCCAGAAACTTGACCCGGATGGCCCGGAAATACTTGCGGTCCAGGTTGAACCGCTGCATCAGCGTGGACAGCGGCACGATGACCCGGTTGTCCACGTCCGCATGACCGCCGCCGCTCGCCCCGCGGGTTACCAGCGTGCCCACCACCTGGAAGGGGATGTTGGCGATGAACACCACCTGGCCCACCGGCGAGTCCTCCCCGAACAGCTCCCGCACCACAGTGCCGCCCAGCAGCGCCACCTTGGCCCCGTGGGCCACGTCGTCGTCCGAGATGTCCCGCCCCTCGGCCAGGGGCCAGTTCCACGCCCCGGCATAGTCCCCGGTCGCGCCCACCACCTGCACGTCCTGATAGTTGCGGCTGCCGAGCTTCACCGTCTGGCCGGGCTTCATGCGCATGGGCACCACCAGCTTCACCCCCGGCAACGAATTCTCGATGCGCCGCGCGTCGTCCATGCTCAAGGTCAAAACCCGCGTCCCCACCGCCCGCTTGCGAAAATCGCCGCCGAACAACAACGCCGCGTCCGGGCCGAACATCTCCACCATCTCCACGGCCTTGCGGTTCGCCCCGTCCACCGCCGTCACGATCAGCGTCAGACTCGCGATCCCGAACGCCACCCCCAACACCACGAAAAAAGACCGGAGCCGATACGCCCACAACGCACCGAACCCCATGCTCGCCACCCTGACCATCAATCGCGGTGTCATAGTTGAAGATGCCTCCGGCGGCCGGGAAGCGGGACCAGGTAATCCGAGTGTTTTACCGTTCCACTATCCGTTCAAGATCACTTTCAAAACACAAAAAACTATCTGAAACCCTTTTCAACCGCGCGCTGACCGGAAGTTTTCGGGCCGGCCCCCCCGCGCCTAGGCTCCGGTCGGTTTGTCCTCGACCACGCGGCCGTCGTGGATGCGGACGATGCGCTGGGCCTGGGCGGCGACGTGCTCGTCGTGGGTGACGAGGACGATGGTCGTGCCGGACTCGTGCACCTGCCGGAAAAGCTTGATGATCTCGCCGGAGGTGGTGGAGTCGAGCTGGCCGGTGGGTTCGTCGGCGAGGATGATGTCCGGGTTGTTGAGCATGGCGCGGGCCATGGCGACGCGCTGCTGCTGGCCGCCGGAGAGGCGGGCGGGCTTGAAGTGCATCCGGTCCGCCAGGCCGACCTGTTCGAGGAGGGTGCGGGCCCGGGCGGTCAGTTCGGCCTGGGGCCTGCGGGAGTAGAGGCCGGGCAGGACGACGTTTTCCAGGGCAGTGGCGTAGGGGATGAGGTAGAAGGACTGGAAGACGAAGCCGAGGTTCTTGTTGCGCAGGTCGGAGAGGTGGTCGTCGTCCAGGGCGGCGGTGTCGTCGCCCAGGAGGTGGTAGGCGCCGGAGGTGGGCCGGTCGAGCAGGCCGATGATGTGCAGCAGGGTGGACTTGCCCGAGCCCGAGGTGCCCTGGAGGGAGACGAACTCGCCCCGCGCGATGTCCAGGGTGACGGACTTGAGCACGGGGATGCCCTCGGGCTCGTCGCCGTTTTTCCGGTCGTTGTCCCGGAAGAAGGTCTTGGAGATGTCGGCGAGGCGGATGGCCGGGTCCATCTACTTGTCCTTCTTCTTGGAGCCGGGCAGGACGAGCTGGGTGGCCACGGTCTCGCCCTCCTTGAGGCCCTCGACCACCTCGGAGCGGGTCAGGCCGGTGAGGCCGAGCTTGGGCTGCACCTGGCGCGGGGGCCGGGCCGGGTCGTCCACCACGAAGCAGACCTGCCTGTCCTTGACCCATTTGAGGGCGTTGTTGGGCACGGTCAGCACGTCCTTCTTGGTCTCCACGATGATCTTGCACTGGGTGGTCATCTCGGGGCGCAGGGACTCGGCCTGTTTCGGGGTCACCTTCACCAGGGCGTTGTAGTAGACGATGTTGTCGCGCACCTCGGGCTGGGGGTAGATGCGTTCGACGACGCCCTCGAAGACGCGGTTGCGGTAGGCGTCCACGGTGTACTGCACGGGCAGGCCGGGGGTGACGCGGCCGATGTCGGTCTCGTCCACGTAGATCCACATTTCCAGCCGGGTGGGGTCGATGACGGTGATGAGGTTGGACACGGACAGGCCGGAGACGACGGTCTCGCCCTCCTGGGCCGCGACCTGGGAGACCACGCCGTCGATGGGCGAAAAGATCTTGGTGTAGGAGAGCTGGACCTCCAGGGAGCTCAGGTAGGCGCGGGAGGACTCCACGGCGTGGCGGGCGACCATGGCGTCCTGCTGGGCCACGTCCAGGGTGTCCTGGGCCTCCAGCTTCTTGGAGACCAGGGCGCGCTTGCGCGGCAGGTTCTTCTCCATGTAGTCGAGCTTGGCCTGGTTGAGATTCAGGTCCGCGCGGGCCTGGGCGATGCGCGACTTGAGCTCGCGGGCGTCGATCTGGGCGATGAGCTGGCCCTTCCTGACGTGGTCGCCGACCTTGACGGGCACGGATTCGAGCACGCCGGTGGCGCGCGCGCCGACCTTGACCTCCGCGCCCACCTGGAGCTGGACGATGCCGGTGGCCTCCAGAATCTTGGAAACGTCGCCGCGTTCGACCCTGGCGGTCTTGAGCACCTTGACCGGGTCGCTCTTGCCGAAGCCGGTGAAGTACCAGACGCCCCCGGCCGTCAGCAGGGCGGCGACGAGAAGGAAGATGAGTTTTTTCATGGAGCCTGCGTTCAATCCTGCTTTCGTTCGGTTTCCCTTCGCAACACTTCGGAAAATTTCGGGATGGCTGCCCGCTTGCGCCGCATCAGGAGGCTGCGGAAGGTCGTGGCCTTGAAGGAGTAGCCGCAGTCCGGCTTGAGCCAGCCCCCCAGGTAATATAGCGACCTTGTCGGGTAATTTCTACACAAAGGAAGGCGCGAATCATAGCTTGTGCAAAGACCGTCCCCGCCTTGCAGGGTGCAGGCGAAGACGAGAAGCCCCGATTCCGACCGGCCGGTGACGGCGAAGCGGCGGTATTCGGGCTCGCGCTCGCAGAGCCGCTCGAAGGCGCGGCGACTCTTCAGCCAGGACCGGCCGTCCTGGATGAGGATGTCGTGACAGCAGTCGCCGCACAGGGCGCACTGGCCGATGATCTCCACCTCGCGCCGCAGGATCAGGGCGCGCGCCCGGCGGAACCAACCCGTGAGGCGCAGGCGCAGGCTCATGGCCGGGCCGAGAGCTCCGCGACCCAGCGGTGGATGGGCGTCTCCATGATCTCGCGGATTTCGGCCAGCCGGGCGGCGGATTCGGCCTCGAAGCGCAGGACCAGGGCCCCCTGGGTGTTGGAGGCGCGGACCAGGCCCCAGCCGTCGCCGAACTCCACGCGCGCGCCGTCCATGTCGATGACCGGGTAGCGCTCCTTGAAGAAGGCCTGGGCCCTGGCCACCACCTCGAACTTGATCTCCTCGGGACAGTCCACGCGAATCTCCGGGGTGTTGCAGGTGGACGGCCAGTCCGCCAGTTGGCGGGAGAGCGGGACGTCGGACCGGGAGAGGACGCCGGCGAGGAGCAGCGCCCCGTAGGTGGCGTCGTCGAATCCGTGGTAGCCGTGGAAGAAGAACATGTGGCCGGACATCTCGCCGCCCAGGGCCGCGCCGGTCTCGATCATCCGGTTCTTGACGATGGAGTGGCCGGTGACGCACATCTCGGCCCGGCCGCCGTGGGCCTCCACGTCGCGGAAGAGCAGGTGGGAGCATTTGACGTCCGCCACCACGCCCGCGCCGGGCAGGGCCGCGAGCAGGTCGCGGGCGTAGATGGCCAGGAGCTGGTCGCCGTACATGAGGCGGCCGGTCTCGTCCACGGCCCCGATGCGGTCGCCGTCGCCGTCCAGGCCGATGCCGCAGTCCGCGCCGCTCGCGACCACGGCCGCCTTGAGGTCGGCCACGTTGGCCTCCACCACCGGGTCGGGGTGGTGGTTGGGAAAGTCGCCGTCAGGCTCGCAGTAAAGGCGGACCACCTCGGCCCCGGCGGCCTCCAGGATGTCGGCGGTCAGGTCGCCCGCCGCGCCGTTGCCGCCGTCCACCACCACCTTGAGGGGCCGGGCCAGCGTCACGCGCGCGAGCAGGTCCTCGCGGTAGGCGGGCAGGATGTCGTGGGTGGAGATGATGCCGCTCCCCGAGGGAAAGTCGCCCGCGGCCATGACGTCGTGGATGGCCTGGACGCCCTCGCTGTGCAGGGTGGACTGGCCTCCCCAGACCTTGAACCCGTTGTATTCCTTCGGGTTGTGACTCGCGGTTATCATCACCCCGGCCGAGAAGCCCAGGGTCTTGGCCGCGAAATAGAAGACCGGGCTGGAGACCAGGCCGAGGCAGAGCGTGTCCACCCCGGTCTCGGCCAGGCCCCGGGCCAGGGCCTGCTGGTATCCGGCCGAGGAGGCCCGGCAGTCGTGCCCGACCACGGCGCGGCTCCAGCCGTGTTGCAGAAAGTACGCGCCGCAGGCGCGGCCCAGAACGCGCACCCATTCGGCGTCGAAGTCCTGGTCCACGATGCCGCGGATGTCATAGGCCCGAAAAATATTGCGGTTGATCGCTTTCATGTGCTCCTGCCGTTCCCGGCGGTGTTCCCGGTTTCGCGGACGGAGGAAATATCACGTCGCCCGCCTTGACCTGCCCTTACAATACGCCTATTTCTGATCCATTATGAATTGGGATTGGGACAAGTTACAAAAACAGCAACAGGGGCGCTCCGGCGGCAGGCCGCCGAGCTTCGACGATTTCCAGGAGCAGTTCGACAAGTTCAAACGCTTCAAGCTGCCGGGCTGGAAACTCATCATACCCATCATCCTTCTCCTCTGGATCGCCAGCGGGTTCTACATCGTGGAGCCCGACGAGGTCGGCGTGGTCCAGCGCTTCGGCGCGTTCGACCGCATCACCACGGCGGGGCCGAATTACCACATTCCGTACCCGGTGGAAAGCGTCGTCACCCCCAAGGTGACGCAGATCCGCCGTCTGGAGTTCGGATTCCGGTCGCCCGGACGCGGTTTCGGCCAGGACTTCCAGCAGGGCGTGAGCCGCGAGGTGCCGGAAGAGGCGCTGATGCTCACCGGCGACGAGAACATCGTCTCGGTCCAGTTCATCGTGCAATGGATGATCAAGGACGCCAAGGACTA
Source organism: Pseudodesulfovibrio sp. (assembly GCF_028692895.1). Taxonomy (GTDB): domain Bacteria; phylum Desulfobacterota; class Desulfovibrionia; order Desulfovibrionales; family Desulfovibrionaceae; genus Pseudodesulfovibrio. The sequence continues at coordinate 16,868 of NZ_JAQUWN010000040.1, read as the reverse complement.
TTTGTTCAACGTCTACGACCCCGTCAAGACCATCGTCCACGCGGGCGAGGCGGCCATGCGCGAAGTCATCGGCAACGGCAAGATCGACGACGCCCTGACCACCGGCAAGCAGGAAATCCAGGTCCAGACCCGCGACCTGATGCAGAAGATCCTGGATTCGTACCAGACCGGCGTGTCCATCGTGGCCGTGCAGATGCAGAACGTGCATCCGCCGGAGCAGGTGGTCGAGGCCTTCAAGGACGTGGCCAGCGCGCGCGAGGACAAGAGCCGGTTCATCAACGAGGCCGAGGCCTACCAGCGCGACATCCTGCCCAAGGCTCGCGGCGAGGCCGCCCGGATCATCAACGAGGCCCAGGCTTACAAGGAGGCCAAGATCCGCCGCTCCCAGGGCGACGCCGCCAAGTTCCTGTCCGTGCTCAAGGAATACGACAAGGCCAAGGACATCACCCGCCAGCGCCTCTACCTGGAGTCCATGGAGGCCATCCTCTCCAACCCCGAGGCGGAGAAGCTGATCCTTTCCGGGGACGCCATCAAGAAGGCCGTGCCCTACCTGCCGCTGGGCCAACTGCCCCCGGCCGGACGCCCCGCGCAACCCGAACAACCCGCCAAGAAGCAGTAGGGGGAGGACGACATGAACAAAAAAACCGTCTCGCTCATGCTGCTGGTCATCGTGGCCGCAGTGGCGGCCACCCAGTCCGCCTTCACCGTGGACCAGACCGAACGGGCCATCGTCATCCAGCTAGGCCGCCCGGTGGGCGAAAACGCCCTGGGACCCGGCCTGCACTTCAAGCTGCCCGTGATCCAGACCGTGGTCTTCTTCGACGCGCGGACCCTGGACTTCGACGCCAAGCCCGAGGAAATCACCACCACGGACAAGAAATACATGAACGTGGATTCCTTCTCCAAGTGGCGCATCGTGGACCCGCTGACCTTCTACACCAAGGTGCGCACCATCCAGGGCGCCCAGGCCCGGCTGGACGACATCGTCCGCTCCCAGTTGCGCGTGGCGCTCGGCCGCTACACCCTCATCGAGGTGGTATCGCACAAACGCCAGGAGATCATGGACGCGGTGACCACCCGCTCGCGCGAACTGCTCAAGCCCTACGGCATCGAGATCATGGACGTGCGCATCAAACGCACCGACCTGCCCGCCGAGAACGCCCGGGCCATCTTCGGCCGCATGAAGGCCGAACGCGAGCGCCAGGCCAAGCAATACCGCTCCGAAGGCCGCGAGGCCTCGGCCCGGATCATCGCCGCGGCGGACAAGGACCGGACCATCATCCTGGCCGACGCGGACAAGCAGTCGGCCATCGTGCGCGGCGAGGGCGACGCCCAGGCCACCAAGATCTACGCCGACGCCCTGAGCCAGTCTCCGGACTTCTACACCTTCACCCGAAGCCTGGACGCCTACAAAAAGGGCTTCGAACAGAACTCGCGCTTCATCCTGACCCCCGAAAGCCCCTTCCTGAAATATATGCAATAACCAGAATCCCTGGGTTTTTTCCGTGGCCCGTCCATTCGGACGGGCCACGGAACCTATTGTTCCCTCTGGGAAAATGTCCATTCCAACATATCGGGAAAATATCCCGAGCGAGAATTTTTTTTCTCCTACCCCTGCACAAACGCCTTATTCAGCCTACATAAAGATGGCAGGAGTTCCGCCTATCTTGTGCAAATTTGAAGATCACCATTGACGAATGGATATAATTCCTGTCATCTCTCGATCAAACAATGCCCAATACTATGAGGAAGGGATTTTATGCCTAAGAAGAAAAGAAAATGTGATGAAGCCCAGCTCAAATGGTTCGAGGACGCCATGGAGCGGATCAAGAAGGCCACCGGCGCGCGCACCCAGGTGCAACTGGCCGAGGTTCTGGACGTTCGTCAGTCCAGCATCTCCGACGCCAAGCGCCGCTGCTCGATCCCGGCGGACTGGTTCCTGAAGCTCTACCGCAGCCACGGGCTCGACCCCGACTGGCTGGCCGAGGGCGTAGAGCCGGTCTACATCAACGCCGAGAAGGCCAAGATCCCGGCCGACACTCTGCTGCGCGAGGCCCCGGCCCCCTATGGCCGCCTCAATTCGCGCGGGCGCGTTGTTCCCGTCTCGACCATGGCGGGCGCGGACAAGGACGCCGAAGCCTGGGAGCCCAAGCCCATGGAGGAAATCTCCATGCCCGAGTCCTTCTGCCGCCCCAGGCTCCAGGTGGTCAAGGTCGACTCCGCCAGCATGGAGCCGGTCATCGCAAAGGGCGCCTTCGTCGGCATCGACTGCGAGCGCCGGGACCATCCCGACGGCGACCTGTGCGCCGTCCACTTCCCCCACCAGGGGCTGACCATCCGCCGCGTCTACATGCAGGGAGACACCTTCCTGCTCAAGGCCGAGAACGAGAAGTACTCCGACCTGACCATCCCCGCCTCCGAAATGGACGAGCGGACCGTGGGCCGGGTCATCTGGGTGCTGCAGAACCTCGCCGCCCTCTAGGCCGCACCAGCGCCGTCATCCGGGGCCGGACGGGAACATCCCGTCCGGCCCCGTCTGTTTTCCCGTTTCCGCCCCGCCAAGACGCCGCGATAGTTGTGCACGGCCCTTGACTCGCAACCGCCCGGCACCTAGTCTCCGGCCATGAACACCAAGCAAGACGCACCCTCGGCCCAGGCCAGGCCCGTGACCGCTCCGGACATCCGCGAGCGCAAGAACGGCGAGAAAATCTGCTGCCTCACCGCCTACGACTACCCGTCCGGGCTCATCGCCGACCGCGCGGGCGTGGACGTCGTCCTGGTGGGCGACTCCCTGTCCATGGTCGTGCTCGGCCGCGAGGACACCCTCTCCGTGACCGTGGACGAGATGGTCCACCACACCCGGGCCGCGGCGCGCGGGGTCAAACGCGCCCTGCTGGTGGCGGACATGCCCTTCATGTCCTACGCCACCGTGGACCGCGCCCTCGCCACCGCCGCCCGGCTCATGGGCGAGGGCGGGGCCAGGGCGGTCAAGCTGGAGGGCGGGCTGCCCGTTGTGCCCCAGATCGAGGCCCTGGTCGCCGCCGGAGCGCCGGTCATGGCCCACGTGGGCCTCACCCCGCAGCACGTGGCCAAGTTCGGCGGCTTCAAGGCCCAGGGCCGCTCCGCCGACGCGGCCAAGGCGCTCATCGAGGACGCCCAGGCCGTGGAGGCCGCCGGGGCCTTCAGCGTGGTCATCGAGGCCGTCCCCGTGGAGGTGGCCCAACTCATCACCGACGCCGTGGACATCCCGACCATCGGCATCGGCGCGGGCAACGTCACCGACGGCCAGATCCTGGTCTTCCACGACGTGCTCGGGCTCTTCGACCGCTTCACCCCCAAGTTCGTGCGCCGCTACGCCGAGCTGGGCGAGGCCTCGACCGACGCCATCGTCCGCTACCGCGACGACGTCCGCCGCACCCTTTTCCCGGCGGACAAGAACACCTTCTTCATGCCCGAGGACCAGGTAGACCAGGTGCGCAAGATCAAGATCAAAAAGAAAAAATAAATGGTCGACCTGTCCTGGCACGCGCTCTGGACCGGCCTGGTCTGGCCGCTCCTGCGCCTGACCTTCTTCATCTCCGTCGGCCTGTTCGTGGGCGACCTCATCGAGTCGCTGCAATGGACCCGGCACGCGGCGAAACTGGCCGCGCCCCTGGCCCGCCGCGCCCGCCTGGGAGACATCTCGGCCGCCAGCTTCACCATGGCCTTCTTCTCCGGCGTGTCGGCCAACACCATGCTCGCCCAGGCCCATGAAAACGGCACCGTCTCCGACCGCGAGCTGCTCCTCTCCAACCTGTTCAACTCCCTGCCCACCTACTTCCTCCACCTGCCGACCCTCTTCTTCATCGCCGCGCCGTTCATCGGCCGGGCCGCGGGCGTATACGTGGCCCTCACGGCCACGGCCGCCCTGCTGCGCACCCTGCTCATCACCCTGACGGGCCGCTGGCTGCTGCCGCCCGTCAAGGAGGGGTGCCTGCCCTGTCGGCTCGATGAAATGGAAAGGAACCGGCCGAAGGCGTCGGCCCTGGCCAAGACCTGGAAGCGGTTCCGCAAGCGGCTGCCCAAGATCGTCACCATCACCGCGCCCATCTACACGCTCTTCTACGTGCTCCGCCAGGCGGGGCTGTTCCAGTGGCTGGAGGGGGCCATGGCCGGGCACGTGGGGCTCTTCTCCTTCCTGCCGCCCGAGGCCCTGGGCATCGTGGCCTTCCACATGGCGGCGGAGTTCACGGCCGGACTGGCCGCCGCGGGCGCGCTCATCGCCAGCGCCCAGCTCACCGACGTCCAGGTGGTCCTGGCCCTGCTGCTGGGCAACATCCTGTCCTCGCCCATGCGCGCCTTCCGCCACCAGTTCCCCTACTACGCGGGCATCTTCAAGCCGCGCATGGCCCTCAAGCTGATCCTGTGCAACCAGCTCCTGCGCGTCGCCACCATCGCTCTGGTCGGCGCGGTCTACGCGGCCTTCGCCTGACGCGGGCGCCGGCCCCTTTTTCAGGGTTTGCCGGGCCCCCGGCCCTTCCCACGCAGCCAGAAATCCCGCAGTGCGAACTTGTAGGAAATCCTTTCAGGTTGCCTCCGCAACAAGCCCGCTCCGCCTTGACCGGCCCCGCCCCCTTGGCTACCCTTTTTCCTCGGCGGGAACCGCTCTTCCGGGGGCCGTCAGACACCCCCCTTCCCTCCGACGCGCCCGCACGCACGCCATTCGCGCCCGGCCACGCACCGGGAAACGCGCTTCCCCACTCGTTCGTCACCCGAAACAAGGAGTCAGCAATGCCTCGACATACCCCCGATACCCTCAATGGAGCCGAAACCCTGGTCGCCACCCTGGTCCAAAGCGGCGTCGAAGTCTGCTTCGCCAACCCCGGCACCTCGGAAATGCACTTCGTCAGCGCGCTGGACCGCATCCCCGGCATGCGCCCCGTCCTCTGCCTCTTCGAAGGCGTCTGCTCCGGCGCGGCCGACGGCTACGCCCGCATGACCGGCAAGCCCGCCTGCACCCTGCTCCACCTCGGCCCCGGCTTCGCCAACAGCATGGCCAACCTGCACAACGCCCGCAAATCCCAGTCCCCCGTGGTCAACATCGTCGGCGACCACGCCACCGCCCACGAGCGGTACGACGCCCCCCTCACCTCCAACATCATGGGCATCACCGAATCCATCTCCCACTGGGTCCGACGGCCCCGCAGCCCGCGCACCGTGGCCACCGACGCCGCCCTCGCCGTCCAGGCCGCGCGCATGGCCCCGGGACAGGTCGCAACCCTCGTCCTGCCCGCCGACACCGCCTGGCTCCCGGCCGAGCGCCCCGCCCCCGCCCTGCCCGCGCTCCCGCCCTCCCCCGTGGCCCCGGACGCCATTATCGCCGCCGCCCAAGCCCTCGAAAGCGGCAAGAAAACCGCCATCCTCATGCGCGGCGCCGCCCTCCACGGCCCCGGCCTCCACGCCGCCGGGCGCATCGCCGCCCAGACCGGCGCGACCCTCTTCTGCGACACCTTCACCCAGCGCCTGCGCTCCGGCGCAGGCTCCCCGGCCGTGGAACGCCTCCCCTACCGGGGCAAGGACGTCCTCGCCCGCCTCGACCGGTTCGAACAACTCCTCCTCGTGGGCGCGGAACCCCCCGTCTCCTTCTTCGCCTACCCAGGACAGGAAAGCTGGCTCACCCCGCCACACTGCGCCATCCTCACCCTCGCCCACCCCAGCGAAGACGGCGACGCCGCCCTCGACGCCCTGGCCGACGCCCTCTCCGCACCCGCCCAGGGCTCTCCCGCTCCCCTCGCCCCGCCCGAGCTGCCGCCGAGCGGCCTCCTCACCGCCGAAGCCGTCATGCGCACCGTGGCCGCCCTCCTGCCCGACGAGGCCATCCTCACCGACGAGGGCATCACCTCCGCCCTGCCCTACGCAAACCTCCTCGCCACCGCCGCCCCGCACGACTACCTGCCTCTCACCGGCGGCTCCATCGGCGACATCCTCCCGGTCAGCACCGGAGCGGCCGTGGCCGCGCCCGACCGCAAGACCGTCTGCCTCGAAGGCGACGGCAGCGCCATGTACACCCTCCAGGCCCTCTGGACCCAGGCGCGCGAGAACCTCGACGTCGTCACCATCATCTACGCCAACCGCTCCTACGCCGTGCTCAACCAGGAACTCCGCCTCGTCCAGGCCCAGTCCGGCGGGCAAAACGCCCTCTCCCTCCTCGACCTGCACAACCCGTCCATCGATTGGGTCAAACTCGCCCAAGGCTTGGGCGTCGAAGCCGCCAGCGTCAGCACCACCACCGCCTTCGCCGACGCCCTGACCTCGGCGCTGCGCCAGAAAGGACCGCGACTCATCGAAGCCGTCATTTAGCGAGAGGGGGCCGAAAGGCCCCCTTTTCCGTGGGGGGGGGACATGGGAAGGAGAACGCCTCCGGCGGCCACCGGATTCGCCGCTTTCGCGGGGGCGTAGTACGGCGGGACGGCTCATGCGCGGGCGCGGGCCGCCCGCCGCCCCCCGGCACGGCCGGGGGGCGGAGAATGAAAGCGGGCAAGGCCTCACATCGAGAAGCCTGCCAAGATGCTCCCTTTGCCCCGCCGTCCCTTTGCGACCGTGGCGCAGGGGGACGTCAACGCAGGGCCGGGCCCTCGGGGGGCCCCGCGCTGGCGGGGCGGCCTTGTCGGCCTAGAATCGTTCAAGGTCTCCCTCGCCCCTATCGAGATCGATCTCTGCGGCCGTCCTCTTGGAAGCGGTTTGCGGGAGCGGATGTGGAGTGCCCCCGATGGCCCGCACCAGCGCCGGAGCCGAGCCGGTATTGCCGACCTTGAAAAAACTCATGGTCTGCATGAGCTGTTCGGACTGGCTGGCCAGTTCTTCGGATGTCGAGGACATTTCCTCGGAGGCGGATGCGTTCTGCTGGACCACGGAATCAAGTTGCTGCATGGCCTTGGCGATTTGGTCCGCACCGGCGTCCTGCTCCGCGCTCGCAACGGAAATCGCCTTGACCAATTCCGCTGTTTTCCGGATATCCGGCAGAATCCGGCCAAGGAGCGTTCCGGCGCGCTCGGCGACTTCGACGCTATCCAGGGAAAGGCTGCCGATTTCGCTTGCGGCCTCGCCGGACTTCTCGGCGAGCTTGCGGACTTCCGCGGCCACGACGGCGAAGCCTTTGCCGTGTTCTCCGGCCCGTGCCGCCTCAATGGCCGCGTTGAGGGCGAGCAGGTTGGTCTGCCGTGCAATCTCTTCGATGATCGAGATTTTTTCGGCGATGTTGTTCATCGCGGCTACGGTCCGGCGTACGGCATCTCCGCCTTCCTCTGCTTCATCCGCCGCCTTGGAGGCGATCCGCTCGGTTTCCCGGGCATTTTGGGAGTTCTGGCGGATTGAGGCGGCCATCTGTTCAACCGAGGCGCTTATCTCCTCCACCGAGGCGGCCTGTTCCGTGGCTCCCTGGGAGATGGATTCGGACGTGGCCGACAGCTCCTCGCTGCCCGAGGCGACGTTTTCTGAACCGGAACGGACGTCGGAGATCACGGCGGTGAGCTGCTGCGCCATGTTCTTCATCGCCGCATACACGCCGGCCGCCCCCCCCTTGCCCTCCTCGAATCTCAGGTTGAGGTCGCCCCCCGCCATTTTGTGGGCGATGCCGGCGATGACCTCGGGTTCGTTGCCCAGCGTCCTGAGCAGACGGATGGAAACGATGAGCGCGATGGCCACGACTCCGGCCACCATGACCAGGGCGACGCCTCCGATGTACCAGAGCAGGGCGTTGACCGGAGCCCGGACTTCGGCTTCATCGATCTCCGCGAGCAGGCCCCAGGTGGTGCCGTAGACGGAGATGGGACTGTACGCGGACAGAACCGGATTGCCGTTGTAGTCGATGATGATCTTGGCGTCGGTCTTGCCGGCCAGGGCCTCGCGGGCGGCCTCGGTGTCCACGCCGTTCTTCTCCACGGAGCCCGCGAACGACGCCGCCACGGAGTGCCCTTCGGGATCGAGGTAGGAGTCGGAACGCATGCGCAGATTCGGGCCGACCAGGTAGGTCTCGCCCGTTTCGCCCATGCCCTCCCGTTCCTGCATGATGGCGTTGATCGCCTCCAGGGAAAGCTGGAGGGCGACCACGACCTCGGTCCTGCCGCCGTTCATCACGGGCTGGGCGATGAACGCCGCCGGAGCGTCCTTGCTCGGCGCGTAGGGCGCGAAGTCGGCGAATCCGAACTTCTTGGTGGAAAGCACCTCGCGGATTACATCGCCGAGTCCGGAATCCTTGTACTTTCCGCTGACGATGTTGGTACGGTAGTCCGGCTCCTTGAAGGCGGAATAAAAGATGAACCCATCGGGGTCGATCAGGAACAGGTCGTAATAGCCGTACATTTCCTGATACTTCTTGAAGAACTCGTTGCCGTCGCCATCCTTGGGGGCGAAAGCCTCGGCCACGTCGATCTCGGCCAGGATGGCCCAGTTCAGGCCGCCGACCGAGATCGGCGCATACGCGGACAGGACCGGATTGCCGTTGTAGTCGACGATGATCCGGGTGTCGGTTGCGCCTCCCAGCGCCTCGCGCACGGCTTCGGTGTCGGCCTTGCCTTTTGTGGGATCGGCGAAGGAGGCCTTGACCGTGTGGTGTGTGGAGTCGAGGAAGGAGTCGGAGCGCATGAGCCGATCCGGCCCGACAAGATAGGTCTCGCCGGTTTCGCCCAGGCCGGTGCGTTCGGTCATGATTTTGTTGATGGCGTCAAGGGAGAGCTGAAGCGCCACCACGCCGACGGTTCGGCCTCCGATCTTTATGGGTGCGCCGATGAAAGAGGCGGGCTCGCCGTTGCTGGGCGCATACGGCGCAAAGTCCACCATGGCGGGCGCGTCGGTCTCAACGACCTTCTTCCAGAGCTTGCCCAGCCCGGAGTCCCTGAGCTCTCCGTAGCGCAGGTTTTCACCCAGGTCCGACTCCCTGGCCGCCGTGTACATGACATGGCCGTGGTCTTTGCAGATGATGAACATGTCATAGTATCCGCAGGTCTTCACATATTCGTTGAGATATCCGGAATTGTCGCGCCATAACGCCTTGTAGTCGGGAGTGGAGACATCGTAGCCGCCGCTGTCGGTGACGCCGCTGTCTTCGTGATACTGCTTCAATACCCGGTACATCCGGGCCACGTCCGCGCTGCGGGCCAGCGCCTCGAGATCGCCGAACCGTTCCAAAAAGTAGCCTTCGATCTGATTTTTTTTGATGGTCCGGATGGCGTCGAGCTTCCTGATGGCCTCCTCCCGAATGGTGGAGACCGTCTCCACCAGCACCCCCATGTCGCCCCGCCTTTCGGCAAAGAACGTATCGATCTGGCGCTTCTTGACGCTACGCATGGAGACAAGCTGATTGTATGACGAGTCCAGCAGGGCGTCGTCCGACAACGTGGACGACAACACGCCGACAACAATGACCGGGATCATGCCTGCCGCAAGGAAAAGACAGATCATCCTGTTCTTCAGTCCCATGTAAATTCCCCCACAAAGAATTTAATTCAACACCAACGCTAAAAACGCCCTATGCCCCTGGTAAACATTTCCGTCTCTGATACTTGCAAATGTTTTGCTGGAGATATTATAAATCATATTCCCCTCCATTAGATGCTAAAATCAATTTGGGAACGCCTGACAACGGCGTTTGACAAGCATCGTGTAACTTGGAAGAAAGATTGTCTGGCATGGTCGTTTAAAGTGGAATATTGCTTGGCTTAATAAAAATACTTTATAAGCTTGGTGTTGTGTCTTCCGGGGTGTCTTCCGCTGGATGCTATTGTGAGAAGCGGGCTCTTTTTTCGAGCCGTCAACGGTGTTTTCAAGGTGGACGGTTTAACGTGCCGCGCCGCCGGACGAGCTCCCCGCGTTCCCGCCAACCCTCTCGCCGTCGCCCGCGATGGCGACCACGCGCAAAGCCGAGGAGGCAAGCCCGACCGGCCGAAGCCGGCCGCCCCAAGGGCCTGGCCTTGCCATCTCGACCGCTTGCGGGGGGGCCGGCGGAAGGGCGAAAATCGTGTCCGGGGCTTGCGCGGCGGTCTGGCGGCACTGTCGGCGGGCATGGCCGCCGGAGAAACCGGTCATCAAAAGGGGGTAAAATCGCGTTCAGGCGCGAGCACAACCGCTGCCTTGCCGCCCAGTCCCAAGCGGCGCGCTTTCAGATCCCAAGGCCGGGCTGGGACACGGCGCCACCGCCGGGCAAACGACAGGCGTCCTACCCTGCCGTTGTCGAAACTCCCCCGTGGCCACGCATTGCGCACAGGACGAACGAACCCTCGGCGACACCCCCTCTTACGTTGATTCTCAGTTTTTTTTCTTCCGTGTGTAACGGGAATTGATTTTTCTTGTGTCAATTGCCGCGTGGCGCGCAAGCGCCATGGGCGGGTCTTCAGGCGGGACTGACAGGTCCGCCCCCTGACGACAGTCCTTCCCGCATGTCGGCTTGGGGGAGGGCCGATGGCCTCCGCCAGGGAACAAACGGGCAGGGCGGGTCATCGCGCGCGATGAACGCGCCGCTTCCTGCGGCCCGGCCGCCCGTCCGGCCGGTCCCGCTAGCGCAGGACGGCGTCGCCGAGGGTGCCCTTGAGCTCGTAGGGGATGGAGCGTTGTCCGATGGTCATGTCGCCTTTGAGGGCGAAGGTGGTGTGGTAGAAGTTGGCGGGGTCGACGAGTCCGGCGCCGGTGGCTTTGATGGTGAGGGGCTGGCGGATGGAGAAGTCGCGCACGTCGAGGTTGCGGTCATGGATTTCGGCGGTGAAGGCGAGGTCTTCGATGGCCTTGCCGTCGGGCAGGAGGAGTTGTTGGGAGCGGAGGTCGAGCCAGCCTTTTTGGGGCAGTGTCGCGCCGCCGGGGAGGAAGAAGTTGCCTGCGACGCGCAGGTCGCCTTTGAAGTCCGCGCCGCCGAGCAGGGAGGTGAGGTTGAGGTCGCCTTCGAAGGCGAAGACGCCGTTGCGGTGCAGCTCCAGTTCGCATTGCGCGCCGCCGGTATCGAGCCGGACGTGCGCCAGGGGGGAGAAGCCGACGGAGACGTAGGCGTGCCGGAAGGCGAGGCTCCCGGGGGTGTCGGCCACGGTGATCTTGAAGCCGTTGATGCGGAAGCCCAGGGGGCCGTCGCGGTCGATGGAGTCCCAGCGCAGGCCGAACATGGGATGGGATTCATCGAGGGAGGTCAGGGCGTGGGCCCAGATTTTTCCCCAGGGGGTGAACAGGGCCGCCCCGAGCAGAAAGCCGAAGGCGACGAGAAAGAAGCGGGCCAGGATGCGTCCGGGCAGGGAGGAGGGTTTGGCGTGGCGCGATCTCACGGGCGGACGCCTCATCGGGCCATGACCAGGCGCAGGTCGGCCAGGCGCGGGTCGTCGGGGTTTCTGGTCAGGGTCAGTTCCGGCGTCTGGAGGCTGGCCCGTTCGCGCAGGGCGTCCAGGAAGTCGGCCAGCTTGGCCAGGGAGAGGCCGGTGAAGGCGGCTTCGATGGCCGGGGTGTCGTCCACGCTGGTGGACCTGAGCGAGGCCAGCCGGGGTTCGATGCCGAGGTCGTCGATGACGGTCCAGACGGCGTCTTCGACGCCGAGGTGGGCGAGGTTGCCCTTTTGGGCGCGCAGGGCGGTGATTTCCTGGACCAGCGGCAGGACGCGGGCGTACTGGGTTTTGGCCTGGGCGATATCCTGGTCGACCACGCCGGAAAGCAGTTTGAGGCCGATGAAGAGGGCGAGCGAGAGGGCTGTGATGCCGACCAGGGTCAGCTTGAAGAAGCGGCGCTGGGCGGCTTCGGGCCAGGCGGACCAGAAGTGTTTGCGTACCGGGCGGCTCATTGGGGCTCCACGATGAGGCTGAAGAGGATGCCGCCGAAGACTTCCTCGCGTTTTTCGAGGGTGAAGAGGTAGTGGTCGTCGTCGGTGAGGCGGTTCAGGTAATCGTCGAACCGGGCGGTGTTGGGTCCGAAGAAGCCGCTGACGCGCCCGTGCATGCCGGTGAGGGCGAGGCTTTCCACGCGCAGGTTTTCCCCGGCCGGGCCGCTCAGAGCGGCCAGCACGCGCAAGGGGTCCAGGCCGATGCGCAGGGTGGCGGCCAGCTTCCCGTGTTCGAACTGGAGGCGGCCGAACGGTTCGGAGCCGATGTCCTGTCCGAGGACCGAAACGTAGAGGGCGCGGGTCTGGTTGCGGATTTCGTCCAGTTGGGCGCGGTTGAAGTGATAGCGCAGGGCTTGTCCGGCCAGGAACAGGGCGCAGAGGATGACCACCCAGACCAGGTTGCTGAGGAAGCGTCGGGACGCCTTGCCGGGATCGTATCGTTGTTCGCGGGTTGTCGCCATGTGGACCTCGGGTCCTGACTACGCGAAACCCCGGCGGGAGTCCAGAATCCGGGGCGTTTGGATCAGGCCCCGGCCAGGGCGTCCAGGAGCCGTTTCAGCTCGTCGAAGTCCACGGGCTTGGCCAGGTAGTCATCCATGCCCGCGTCGAGGAACCGTTCGCGGTCGCCCGCCATGGCGTGGGCGGTGAGGGCCACCACGGGCACGGCGGCGCGGTCGCCGAAACGGTCCGGGTCGCGCAGTTGGCGCACGGCCTCCAAGCCGTCCATCTCCGGCATCTGGATATCCATGAAGACCACGTCCGGCGACTGTTCGGCGAAGGTTTCCAGGGCCTCGCGCCCGCTGCCGACGGTAAAGACCGTGGCCCCGAGTTTTTCCAGCATACGGCTGATGCTCAGGCGGCTGACCCGGTCGTCCTCGGCCACCAGGGCCCGCAGCGGCCCGCGCCGGTGCAGCGGCTGGAGCGGCGTGGGCCGCGGCGCTTCCGCGGGCGCTTCGGGGTCGTTGCGGATGAGCGGCAGGGAGACGTAGACCGTGGTCCCGACGCCTATCTGGCTTTCCAGGGCCACGGAGCCGCCGAGGAGCGCCACCAGGCGTTTGACGATGGAGAGCCCGAGCCCGGCCCCCTGGTGGGCCCGGGTATGCGAGTAGTCCGCCTGGGTGAAGGCGTCGAAAATTGTGTCCAGCTTGTCCTCGGGGATGCCCACCCCGGTGTCGGCCACGGTGAAAAGCACGAACTGACCGCCCCGCAGCGAATCGGCGGTGACGGTCACTCTCCCCTGGTCGGTGAATTTCAGGGCGTTGCCCACCAGGTTGAAGAGCACCTGGCGGATGCGCGACTCGTCGCCAACCACGGTGTCGGGCAGCCCCTGGTCCGGATGCAGCTCCAGCCGGATGCCCGCACTGTCGGCCTGGACGCGGAAGAGCTCCTCGATGGAGCGGAACAGAGTGTCTATGGAGAAGCGGACCGGCATGATGACGAGCTTGCCCGACTCGATGCGGGACAGGTCCAGGATGTCGCTCAGGAGCCCGGTGAGACGGCGGCAGGAACGGGTGGCCATCTCCGTGTACTTGGCCTGTTCTCCGTCCTGGGGGGTGAAGGCGAGGAGCTGGAGCATCCCCATGATGCCGTTGAGGGGGGTGCGGATTTCGTGGCTCATGTTGGCCAGGAACTCGCTCTTGGCCAGGTTGGCCGCCTCGGCCGCGTCCTTGGCCCGGCGCAGGTCGTCCATGATCTGGGCGCGGTACAGGGCCATGGCGTAGAGCTGGGCCAGGGGTTCCACGGCCTCGATGTCCCGCTGCGAATAGGGCCGGGCGCTGTTGGCCACGGCGATCTGGCCGTAAATCTTGCCCATGTAGACGGCGGGCACGGTCAGGAACCGCTCGATGGCCATGTGGCCCTCGGGCACGCCCCGTGAGGCGGGGTGGTCGGCCGGGCCGTTGGCGAAGAAGGGTTCCGCCACGTTGAGGCAGTGGCCGTGCAGCCCCGAGTAGCCGCCCTCGCCGCAGGGAAAGGACGCTTGCACGCCCTCCCGGCAGAGCGGGCTTTGCGGCGAAGAGGAGAGGGCCTGACCCACGTTCTCCCCGGTCTCAGGGTCGATGGACGAGACGAATCCCACCTCGCTGGCGGTGATGCGCAGGGCGTGCTGGTGGATGGTCCGGGAGATGTCCGGGATGGTCGCGCCCGGCCGCGTCAGCACCCTGGCCACCTCGGCCGAGGCCGCGTTGACGTCGGACTGGAAGGCCAGGGCGTCGTCCGCCGCCTTCCGCGGGGAGAAGTCCTCCAGGGTGGCGATGACCGCGGTGGGCGACTTGCCGGGATTGACCGGGTTGTACACCAGGCGCAGGTAGGCGGTCGTCCCGCCGGTAACGGAGGTGTAGTAGTCCTCGTAGACGCTCCGGTCGCCCGCCAGGGCGCGCTGCATGACCTCCCGCATCTTGGGCGAGGTCAGGGGGAGCGGGTTGAACCCCTTGAGCCGCTCCCGGGTGGTGCCCATGAGCTTGGCGAATCTCTCGTTGCAGTCCAGGATCTCCCCCTGCTCGGAGAATCGGGCCATGCCCAGCGGCGAGTTCTCGAAGATGACCCGGTAGCGGTGCTCGCTCTCGCGCAGCACGGCCTCGGTCCGGCGCATGCGGGTGATGTCGCGAAACACGCCCACCAGCACGTCGCGGCCGTTCAGCTCATACAGGCCGGTCTTGATCTGCATGATGCGCGTGTCGCCGTCCGCGTCCAGCATGGGCACGCTGTTCACCTGGTCCGGATTGCTCACGTGCCGACGGAAATCCTCGGTCATCCCCCTGTCGGGCGAGAGTCCCGGGGGATGCAGCCGGCTCTGGTGCATCCCGATCATCTCCTCCCGCCTGTAGCCGAAGAACTCCTCGGCCGCGCGGTTGCACTCCACGATGACGCCGGTCACGCAGTCGCCCACCAGCACGGGGTCCATGATGGCCGCATACAGGGCGCGATACTTGCCGTTGGTCTCCCGGAGCCGGGCCTCCACCTCCTTTTGCAGGGCCTCGGCCCGGTTGCGCGAGCGCTCGTGCTGGATGAGCAGGAACAGGGCGAAGCACAGGAACAGCTCGCCGGTCAGGCCCGCCATGACGTAGCGTCTGGCCATGCTCGACATGTGCCTGTTCATCTCTTCCTGGAAAAGGGCAAGGGGCACGGTCACGCCGATGCCGCCCCTGACCTCGCCCAGCCTGTAACCCTGGCTGGCGTGGCACTTGAGGCAGGGCTTCTCCGTGATGATGGCCCGCATGTAGCGCAGGGTCGGAACCCCGTTCACATCCGTCACCTCGTGGAACTCGTCGCCCTTCCCGGTGAAGGTCCTGAGCGCGGACGCTTCCCACTCGTCCGGACCGTTGCCCGGCCGAATGGGGCCGAGGCTGGTGATGTGGGTTGTTTGGCTGGCCTCGGGCGGCATGGTCTCGTTGATCATGCGCGCCATGTAGGCAGGGTTTATCAAGGTCAGCCGTTCCCCATCCGTGGTCATGACGTCCCGGTCGGGCACGTCCAGATAGGGGTTGGGCTCCACCTTGGCTACCCTGGCGTACAGCCCTCCCATCGACGACGCCCAACGCCGGGCGTTCAGGTCCCAGTTCCAGGCCGTCCTGGCCTCGATCAACGCATTCCTCTCGATGTCCCTCCAATGGTCCTCCTCCGCACTGAGGTACAGATAGAAGACAAACGTCCCCCACATCAGGGAGAAGGCTAACCAGAGAAAAATGTGTTTCCAAAAACGCAGCACTTCGCCCCCCATGGCCGGGATAGTTTCGATCGGGCCGGGCCCCGCTATTACATGGTTATGCGCAAGCGGTAAAATGATCGATTATTTTCTGCTTCCGGGCGGGCCCCCCGGTCCTTGCCCAAACAGGGGCGCTGCTGATAGACCTGCCGTGAGATGTGCGGAATCTGCGGCTTTCTCCTGCCCGGCTCGCGGGGCGATACCGACGGACTGGCCCCCCTGGCCCGGCGCATGGCCGACGCCCTGGCCCATCGCGGCCCGGACGACCACGGCGTCTACGCCGACCCGGACGCGGGCCTGGCCCTGGGCCACCGCCGCCTGGCCATCCTCGACCTCTCCCCGGCCGGGGCCCAGCCCATGCGCTCGCCCTCCGGCCGCTTCGTCCTCATCCACAACGGCGAAATCTACAACTTCAGCGAACTGCGCCGCGAACTCGACCAACAGGCCCCCTCCCGCGCCTGGCGCTCGGACTCCGATACCGAGGTCATGCTCGCCGCCTTCGAAACCTGGGGCGTCGAACCCGCCCTGGCCCGCTTCACCGGCATGTTCGCCTGCGCCCTCTGGGATACCCGCGAACACGTCCTGCACCTCGCGCGCGACCGCATGGGCGAAAAACCCCTCTACTACGCCCGCACCGGCCAGGGGCTCCTCTTCGGCTCCGAACTCAAGGCCCTGCGCGCCCACCCAGCCTTCGCCCCAGAGCTCGACCGCGAAAGCCTCGCCCTCTACCTGCGCTACCAGTACGTGCCCGAGCCGCGCTCCATCTATCGCGACACCTTCAAGCTCGCGCCCGGGCACCTGCTCACCGTCCGGGCCGACGCGCCCCGCGACCTGCGCCCCCGCCCCTGGTGGTCCCTGCGCGACGCCGTGGCCAAGGCCCAGGCCAACCCCTTCACCGGCTCGGCAACCGAAGCCGCCGACCAACTGGAAACTCTCCTCGGCGACGCCGTGGCCCGACAGATGGTCGCCGACGTCCCCCTCGGCTCCCTCCTCTCCGGCGGCGTGGACTCGTCGCTCATCACCGCCCTCATGCAGGCCCGCTCCACCCGGCCCGTCCGCACCTTCACCATCGGCTTCTCCAACGCCGACTACGACGAATCCACCCACGCCGCCCGCGTGGCCGAACACCTGGGCACCGAACACACCACCCTCGTCGCCACCCCGGCCCACGCCCTCGACCTCGTCCGCCAACTGCCCGACATCTACGACGAGCCCTTCTCCGACGCCTCGCAACTGCCCACCCACCTGGTGGCCGCCCTGACCCGCCAACACGTCACCGTCTGCCTCACCGGCGACGGCGGCGACGAATCCTTCGGCGGCTACAACCGACACTTCTGGGCC